>NZ_JARMMC010000014.1:0-441746 GCF_036216745.1 Fictibacillus sp. B-59209
GTTCAGCCATACGCCGGCCAGCCGATGAGCCAGGGAATGCAAGTTCAGCCATACGGCAGCCAGCCGATGAGCCAGGGAATGCAAGTTCAGCCATACGGCAGCCAGCCGATGAGTCAGGGAATGCAAGTTCAGCCATATGGCGGCCATCCGATGGGCCAAGGAATGCAGGGTCAGCAAATGTATGGTGAATATCCGCCAGGTCAAGTTTCTCAAGGTTATGGTGATATGTCCGGAGGGCAAGTATCTTACGGCGGTAATCCCCCAGCGCAGCAAGGACAAATGGGTCAGATGCAAGGAATGCCAAATCCATACTCACAGGCGCAATACCGTGATGGCTCGTTAGACAGCCAAGATCAAGATGAAGAGTAATTCATACGGAGACGGTTTCAAAAAAAAGCGTCTCTTCTTAAGTAGCCTTACTGAGAAAGGGCTGGATATTAAAAACCATTATTTTGTGAAACACAATGTTTGTATTATTGAAACCAAAGCAGGAACTTATGTGCTTAAAGGGTTCTCCAGAAAGGAAGAATGTCAGGAGCAATTGAAGCTGTC
The DNA here is from genome assembly GCF_036216745.1 of Fictibacillus sp. B-59209. Taxonomy (NCBI): domain Bacteria; kingdom Bacillati; phylum Bacillota; class Bacilli; order Caryophanales; family Fictibacillaceae; genus Fictibacillus; species Fictibacillus sp. B-59209. Next base: position 553 of record NZ_JARMMC010000014.1, read on the forward strand.
CCGGTGGTATTCTCAGCAATCAAGTCCGATGATGGGAATATATACGGCTTTTCCGACCGGAAAGAAAATACATTACTATGGGAACATGTATTGGGGCATCATGCCTTTTTATAAAGGTGATGAACTTGATCTGAATGACGAAAAGGACATTAGAGACGGAATCCATGCGATTCGAAAGTTCCACCGCCAGAGTATCTTTCAGTCTGACTCCTATCTCTCGCTTCTATCGAGCTATTCACTTATCGAAAAGTGGACCAAACGATTTAATGCTTTTAAAAGAAATAGTAAAAAACATCATATTTCTCATGAGATGAGTGAAGCTTTTCAGGAGATGATTGGGTGGGGGAAATGGTCATTGAGCAAATTGAACCGAAGAGAACTGGAAAAAATGGAACAGAACGCAAGACAAAAGGGTGAAGTATGCCACGGAGATGTAGCTCCTCATAATTTTATGCGCTTAAGCGGGGACAACGTAATCTTAATCGATTACGACCTGTTTTCCGTCGTCCCGCATGATTATGACATTCTTCAATATGTAAACCGGATCATGCCATATTGGGATTGGTCCCCATCCATATTGCGAAAATGCCAAGACCCTGAACTGGAATCGCTTCTTCGTAAAAAATGGTTTTTAATCGCCCTTGTTTTTCCGACGGATCTATACAGAGAATGGAATCGTGCATTCGAAGCGGGGAAAGATCAGATCAAAGAAATGACGGCCTTTACAGAAGAAGATCTTCCGTTCCGGAGAAAGTTTATAAAAACAATACAGGAATTGATCAAGAATCCCACGTAATATCCAGAAATTATATGTCTTACCGGTATGTAACAGAGTAAAAAGAACCTCCGAATGCCATTCTAGTGGTGAAAGGAGGTTTTTGCATTGAAGATTTTACTAAGTGGAATAACGGTTCTTGCATTAACAGCAGGTCTGGTGGGCTGTAACAACAACAAAGGTGCGCTCGACCGCAACGATAATGATGTAAGGCCGATCGGATATTATTCCAACGAGGGTGACAACCGCGGTGATTTGGACCGCAGTAAAGGCCCTGTTACTGACATGATGGATAATAACCGTACCGACCATAATGTAACGTATCATGAGGACTATGATGGTGCGCTTGCCGAGAAGATCAGGAACCGTGTCAACAGTATGAACAATGTAGACGATGCTCACGTTATTTTGAATGATAACAACGTCATTGTCGGAATAGATACCAGTGAAAACGATAAAAGCGCTGTCAATCAGAGAGTGTATAGAGAAGTGAAAAAGCTGGTTCCCAATCGGGATGTTCGCGTGACAACTGATGACTCGATCGTGAATCGAATCAAAAACGTAGATAATAATCTCCGTGACGGCAAAACAACCAATGAAGTCAGCTCTGACATCAAGGGAATTATGGCGGATATCGGAAAAGCAGGCACCAACTTAGGAAATGCAGTTAAACGACCTTTCGAAAATAATCGTTAGAGAACAGAATTTTTTCTGTTCTCTTTTTTTATTTCTTTGAACAGAAGCATTGCGATTTTTGTGTTAAACTCCCCGTTCGGGCTGACTCTGTGATACAATACTGACAGAAACGTATGGTCGCTTTTTGTGATGTCTAGCTCCAGCGCTTGTCGGCGCTTCCGCTTTTCTAGAAGGAGAGAACATGATTGATTGAACATATAAATGGAAAGATTGAACACGTGTCTGCTGAATATGCAGTTCTTGAAGCCAATGGGATTGGTTACCAAATTTTTTGTCCGAATCCATTCATCTATCGTCCCGGTCAAGCTGAGACGATCTACACATATCATTATGTGAGGGAAGATTTGATCGCGCTGTATGGGTTTAAAACACGCAAAGAGCGAGATTTATTCTTAAAATTATTAAACGTATCAGGAATAGGCCCAAAAGGAGCCTTAGCCATCATGGCATTCGGACAGCCAGAACAAGTGATCCGGGCCATTGAAGCTGAGGATGAAGGGTTTCTTGTGAAATTTCCGGGTGTAGGGAAGAAGACGGCCCGCCAGATGATATTGGACCTTAAAGGAAAGCTTTCGATCTTCACTGAAGAGCCAATGGAGGGATTATTTGCCGGCCAGGTTTCCGACAGTTCTGAACAGCTTGATGAAGCGGTTGAAGCGTTAACGGCTTTAGGGTATGCCAAGAAAGAAATTAATAAAGTGCTGCCTTCCCTTAAAAAGGAAGATCTGACAACAGATCAGTACATAAGGAAAGCGCTGCAGAAGCTAGTGAACCATTAGGGGCGTGATCGCTTTGGACGACAGAATAGTATCGGGTGAAAGCTCAAAGGACGATTTTTTTGAATTGAGTTTGCGTCCGGAATATTTGCATCAATACATAGGCCAAGAAAAAGTAAAAGAAAATCTAAATATCTTTATTCAGGCGGCTAAGCTTAGAAATGAGGCCCTTGACCATGTTTTGCTATACGGGCCTCCGGGTCTTGGGAAAACAACGCTCGCATTTATCATTGCGAAAGAAATGAACGTCAATTTCAGAACGACAAGCGGACCCGCAATTGAGCGGCCGGGTGATCTGGCAGCTATCCTCACAGCACTTGAACCTGGGGATGTGCTGTTTATTGATGAAATTCACAGGCTATCAAGAGCGATCGAGGAAGTGCTCTATTCCGCGATGGAAGACTTCTGCCTGGATATTGTAATCGGAAAGGGCGAAACAGCTCGATCTGTCCGGCTGGATCTGCCTCCGTTTACGTTAGTAGGGGCGACTACCCGTGCCGGGTCTCTGTCCTCACCGCTCCGTGACCGATTTGGTGTGCTGGCACGTCTGGAATACTACAATAATGAAGATTTAACCGAAATTGTTACACGGACCAGTGAAGTATTTGGCATGAAGATTGACAGGCCGTCTGCCCAAGAGATAGCCCGCCGTTCAAGAGGGACGCCGAGGATCGCCAATCGTCTCTTCAAAAGAGTACGGGACTTTGCCCAGGTCGATGGGACGGATACGGTGAGTATCAGCCTCGCAGACAGGGCGCTGGAAATGCTTCAAGTTGACCGTTTAGGATTGGATCATATTGACCATAAATTATTACAAGGGATCATCCATAAATATAAAGGCGGCCCGGTAGGTCTTGAAACCATTTCAGCTACGATCGGTGAGGAATCCCATACGATTGAAGATGTTTATGAACCCTACCTGCTGCAGATTGGCTTTATACAGCGCACCCCAAGGGGGAGAGTGGTGACTGCCCTTGCTTATGAGCATTTTAATATGGAGGTGCCGAATCCTTAATGGGAATACCCCGGCTGTTAATACTGATGGGAGTCATCTTGATCATTATCGGTGGTTTATGGACGTTCGTCGGCAAGATTCCCGGCGACATCGTTTTTAAAAAAGGAAACACTACTTTTTATTTTCCCATCGTCACATCCATTATCATCAGCATTTTGCTGTCTTTGATATTTTATGTGATCGGGCGTTTTAAATAGTTAGAGAAACAGGAGAAGAAAATGGACATCAATTTGTTTGATTTTGAATTGCCGGAAGAGCTGATCGCTCAGACACCGCTGAAAGACCGGACGGCTTCAAGGCTCATGGTGCTTGACCCGGTAACCGGACAGATACAGCATAATACATTTAAAAATATAATCGATTATTTGAACCCGGGAGACTGTCTTGTCCTGAATGATACGAGAGTACTGCCGGCAAGACTGCTCGGAGAGAAAGAGGATACAAAGGCAAAGATTGAAATATTGCTGTTGAAAGAAACAGGCAGCGACACGTGGGAAACACTGGTGAAACCTGCAAAAAGAGTGAAACCGGGTACCGTTGTTTCTTTTGGAAACGGTCTGCTTAAAGCTGTTTGTCTGGAGGAAACGGATCAGGGCGGGCGTATCTTTAAATTTGAATATGAAGGTATTTTCTATGAAATTCTGGACGCTCTTGGCGAAATGCCGCTGCCTCCTTATATTAAAGAGCAGCTGGAGGAGCGGGAGCGGTATCAGACGGTTTTTGCTAAACACCAAGGGTCGGCAGCAGCCCCTACTGCGGGTCTTCATTTCACCGAATCCTTGCTTGAAGAGATAAAGAACAAAGGGATTCATGTTGCTTTTATCACGCTTCATGTGGGATTGGGAACTTTCCGTCCTGTTTCTGTTGAAGACATCGAAGAACACGACATGCATGCTGAGTATTACCAGCTGACAAAAGGCACGGCTGCACTTTTGAATGAAGTAAGAAACAATGGCGGCCGAATTATTTCGGTCGGTACCACATCAACCCGCACCCTTGAGACCGTCGCCGGAAAATACGATGAATTCAAAGAGGATTCAGGATGGACAGATATCTTCATCTATCCTGGGTATACCTTTAAGGCCATAGATGGAATGATTACGAACTTCCATTTGCCTAAATCTACATTGATTATGCTGATCAGCGCGCTTGCAGGCCGTGAAAATGTACTGAACGCCTATAATGAAGCTGTGCGTCAACGGTACCGCTTCTTTAGCTTTGGAGATGCCATGCTGATTTTGGAAGGGGAGTACAAACATGACAGCAGCCGTTCGGTATGAATTAATCAAAACTTGTAAGCAGTCAGGAGCGAGGCTCGGAAAAGTCCACACGCCCCATGGCGTATTTGAGACTCCGGTATTCATGCCGGTAGGAACACTCGCTACCGTTAAAACAATGAGCCCTGAGGAGTTAAAAGACCTTGGCGCCAATATTATTTTGAGCAACACGTATCATCTCTGGCTTCGTCCGGGACATGAGATCATCCGTGAAGCTGGCGGCCTTCATAAATTCATGAACTGGGACCGTTCCATCTTAACGGATTCCGGCGGTTTTCAGGTATTCAGCTTAAGTGATTTGAGAAAGATCACAGAAGAAGGCGTGCATTTCAGGAACCATCTGAACGGAGAAAAGCTGTTCCTGAGTCCTGAAGGAGCCATGGAGATTCAGAATGCCTTAGGCTCGGACATCATGATGGCATTCGATGAATGCCCGCCGTATCCAGCTGAGTATGAATACATGAAATCCTCTGTAGAAAGGACGAGCCGCTGGGCTGAAAGGTGTCTGGCTTCCCATGAACGTCCGAATGACCAGGGGCTTTTCGGAATCGTTCAGGGTGGTGAATACGAAGATCTACGCCGTCAAAGCGCAGAGGACCTTGTTTCTCTTGATTTTCCAGGTTACGCGGTCGGCGGGCTTTCTGTCGGTGAACCTAAGGATGTTATGAACCGAGTGCTAGAATTTACGACGCCGTACCTGCCTGACAACAAACCAAGGTATTTAATGGGTGTCGGATCGCCTGACTCGCTGATTGATGGAGCGATCCGCGGTATTGATATGTTTGACTGCGTACTGCCTACACGTATTGCAAGAAACGGAACGCTTATGACAAGTGAAGGCCGCCTCGTCGTCCGGAATGCGAAATATGCACGTGATTTCAGGCCTCTTGATGAAAATTGTGATTGCTATACGTGCCGAAACTATTCACGTGCTTATATCCGCCATCTGGTGAAGAGCAATGAAACGTTTGGTTTCAGGCTCACAAGTTACCATAACCTTTATTTTTTGGTAAACTTAATGGAGCAGGTGAAGCAGGCCATCCGCGAGGACAGGCTGCTTGATTTCCGTGAAGAATTCTTTGAACAATACGGATTTAATAAACCCAACGCCAAAAACTTTTAATGGATGTTTAACTAATAGAAAGGGGTGAAATAAATGGGTTCTTTAGGTTCTCTTTTACCAATTTTACTGATGTTTGTTATTTTTTACTTTTTGCTGATCAGACCTCAGCAGAAAAGACAAAAAGCGGTTAAAACCATGCAGAGTGGCTTGAAAAAAGGTGATCACGTTGTAACTATCGGCGGTCTCCATGGCACAATTGAAGTGCTGGAAGAAAACACGGTGGTTATTAAATCGAAGGACGGTTCAGCGCTTACGTTTGACCGTAACGCGATCCGTGAATCAAGAGAAGTACAATAAAATAAAAAATGGCAGAAGCCCCGTTGCTTCCTGCCATTTTTTATTGAGCTATTTATGGCTGCTGAAATTGACGCCCATGATGGCTCCCAGCATACAAAGGAGTAAAAAGATTCCGTGATACATGTACTGCATGGATGTAAATGTGGTTTGGTATCCTAAATATTGCACTAAAAACACGAGCAAGGAGAAAAGCAGGGCTGTACCGGAACCAAGCATAATGCCTTTTTCTTTTCCCTTTTTACCTGAAAGAAATCCTCCAATAAAGAGAGAAAGAAAGGAAAGACCAGTCGTCACCCATTTTAAAGATGATTCTGTCAGAGAGGTGAACCGCAATAGAAGAGAAAGAATAAGACTGCTTATGATAATGGCAACTAAAATTGTGGCAACACCTTTTATCATTGAAGAAAACATATGTCGAACAGCCACTTGGATTCGTCCTCCTTTACATACAAGCCTTCCTTATATCCATATTCACCGTCCCGAAAAATAGACGAACATTTTTTGTCCTTCTCCCTGGAAAATGCCCATTATTTAATTCAATTACCAAAACATTCGCCTCATGTTCATTCATCACGATGGTCAAACTAATTATGATGAAAATGAAAGGAGGGAAAGCAATGGAATATTATACAATTATTTTGAGGACAATCTTTGTTTATTTTATTTTGATTGGCGTATTTCGGTTGATGGGAAAACGGGAAATTGGAAAATTATCTGTACTTGACTTTGTTGTTTCCATTATGATCGCCGAACTGGCGGTCATCTCGATTGAAGATCCGAAAGTACCGATGCTTAAGCATCTGGTTGGAATTTTTGTACTGTTTCTCATTCAAATTTTCCTTGCGTTCCTTTCATTAAAAAGCAAAAAGGTTCGAGAGATCGTTGACGGCAAGCCTTCCATTATCATTGAGAACGGACAAATTAATGAATCTGAAATGAAAAAACAGCGCTATAATTTTGATGACCTGCTGACTCAATTAAGGGAGAACAACATAAAGAATGTGGCGGATGTAGAATTTGGAATTCTGGAATCAACAGGGAAGCTTTCCGTCATTACAAGAGAAGTTGAGTGTGACAGGAAAACAAATTCAGCAGTAAGCCCGCTCCCTCTGGTGTTCCCGGTGATATTGGATGGGAAAATTCAGGAAGACCATCTAAAAAAACTGGATAAAACCTCTTTATGGCTACGCCAGGAACTGCGCAAGATGGGAATCAGGGATACAAAAAATATCTCTATCTGTACGATAAATAATAATGACTCGCTGTATGTAGACAAAAAAGATGATTAAAGCCTCTCTAGAGTTCGAGAGGCTTTGTTTTATGCAATCCATCTTTTAATTAGCGGAAGGTGAGCGAGGTCTTCTCTCTTCACCAAGCGGAAAAACAACAGAGCAAGAAGATAAACGATACTTGTTAAGACGAGGCAGAGGCACATTCCTGCCACCCTTGAGAACTGAGGGAAGATATACGTATAGATGAGCTGTGAAACAAATCCGGTGATCATGATGGAAAAGAAACCGTAGATGAAATCCTTAGCTTTGATCGTATAGCTGATCGCTTTGGCCACACTTGCAAAATGAAGGAGAGTGACTACGACGATGCCTAGAACGATGGCCATGGCCACACCCATGATGCCGAATTCAGGCCTTGTAGCAAGAGCAAAGACAGCAGCAAGTTTGACGGCTGATCCGATCAGGCTGTTCATCATAGCCGCTCTGGCAAGATTCATGGCCTGTAACACTGCCTGAAGAGGCCCCTGAAAATATAAAAAGAAAAACAGCGGTGTCATGACCTTTAAATAAGAAGCAGAAGCAGGAGAGTTATACATAAGGTCCATGATTGGAACGGCATACACGTAGGTAATTACTGCGGCGATGCCTCCAGACAGCATGGAAAGCCGCAAAGACTGATTCAGCCGGTGTTCAATCAAGGAATACTTTTTATTGGCGTTTGCTTCACTGATGGCAGGGACGAGTGAAACAGATAACGAATAGGTAATAAATGTAGGCAAGTAAAGCAAGGGAATGACATAACCTGCCAGTTCCCCGTACTGTCTTGTTGCGGCAATGATGCTCACCCCGGCAATCGCCAGACTTCGAACAACCACAATCGGTTCAAAAAAGTAAGAAACAGAACCAATCAGCTGGCTTCCGGTGGTCGGAAGAGCGATTCCGAGCAGTTCGTTTAATGTGGAGCGACCGCCTTTTAGCTGTCCGAAAAATCCTTTTCGGACCTTCATGTTTTTTTTTAACTTAAACATGGAGAACATATATAAAAGGGAAGCGAGCTCTCCGATGATAACTGAGATCATCGCTCCGGCCGCTGCATACTCGACACCATAAGGAAGAAAGAGTCCGGTAAGAAGTGCTACAAGAGTAATCCGCACAATCTGCTCAATGACCTGGGAATAGGCGGAAGGACGCATGTTCTGAAGTCCTTGAAAGTATCCTCTCAGCACAGAAGATGCAGCGATGACGGGCACTACCGGTGCAATTGCGATTAAAGGGTAAAAGGTTCTTTTGTCTGTAAAGAAATAATGAGACAATATAGGAGCAGCCGCGATCATGGCAGTTGTAAAAATGATGCTGAGCACACCAGTTACGGCCAGGGAGACGATCAGTATCTTTTTGATCTTTTTGCGGTCGCCTTTCGCATCGGCTTCGGCCACTAGTTTAGAGATGGCGATGGGAAGCCCCATTCGTGTCAAGGTGATGGCTAATAGCATCGTCGGCACAGCCATCATATAAAGGCCGACGCCTTCCTGTCCCATCACCCGGGCGACAACTATGCGATTGATAAACCCAAGGATCCGTGTGATCAATCCGGCGAGAATGAGCAGCAGTGTTCCCTGGATAAGGGTTTGTTTTGACATATCGGGCCCTACTTTCTTATCAGATATGAGTTTGACATCGGTTTTCCGTGTAACCCATTTATATGGAGAAAATGGACAAAGCATGACAAGTTGTTTTTTATCCGCAAAACGCAGGAGAGGTGAACGAATCATTGGATGTGATGAGTTTTGAAGACATGAAAACAGAGGTTGAACCAGCTCTGCAATGCAAAGCTGAAGAGTTTCATTTTCTTGGGTACGAGAGTGTTTCGAATGAAGAAGTATGGAATTGTGTGATGCGTAAGGCTCAAAAGAAAAAAGAGGAAGCAAAATTGCATGTTCTTGTTGGTCTGATACTTGGTTTATCATTGACCGATTTTATGAACTGGCTGACACTCGAAGCGTTTAAGAGGGATGTGGAATAAAAGGGCCATCCCCGGCGGGGTACCCTTTTTTGCTGCTTATCAAAGAAACGCAAAAGATAGGATTATGTAAAGTTTTACAAAGTTTTCGGAATGAAATTGACAGAAAAAAACAACTGTCGCTATAATGGGGAAGATTGCACTTTTCTATACATATTCATTATCGTGCTTAAAAGTGTGTCGGCAGCATGAAGGAGGAAAGAAGGAATGGTGAAGAAGAGCAAGATCCTTACATTTTTTATAATCCTTGCCGTAATTGTTGGTCTGATCGGCATGACAACAAAGGGGATTGTAAATAATATTAAGCTCGGTCTGGATTTACAAGGGGGATTTGAAGTACTTTACGATGTAAAACCAGCCAAAGAAGGCCAAAAGATTACAAACGATGTTCTAAAAAGTGCGGTAGAAGCACTCGATCGACGGGTAAACGTACTTGGTGTTTCGGAGCCGAACATCACAATCGAAGGGAAAAATCGGATCCGGGTTCAGCTTGCAGGAATCAAGGATCAGAACAAAGCAAGAAAACTCCTTTCTACACAGGCTCAGTTGACCTTCAGAGATGTCAATGACAAGGTATTGCTTGATGGATCGGACCTTAAAGGCGGCGGTTCAAAAGTAACCTTTGACCAGAACAATCCGAACCAGCCGATCGTTCAGCTGACTCTGAAAGATCCGAATAAGTTTGCTAAAGTAACGAGAAAAGTCATGAACATGGGGCCTGGACAAAATCAGCTCGTCATCTGGCTTGATTATAAAAAAGGCGATTCATATAAAGAAGAGGCGACAAAGAAAAAACCTAAATTTATCTCTGCGCCATCTGTCACTAAAGAATTGGATCAGAAAACTGTCGTTATTACTGGGCATTTTTCCCAGGAAGAAGCGAACAACCTGTCTTCTATCCTGAATGCCGGAGCACTTCCTGTGAAATTGGATGAAAACTATTCGAATTCTGTTGGTGCTAAATTCGGGAAACAGGCTTTGGATGAAACGGTCACTGCCGGAATTATCGGTATTGCTCTCGTCTTCCTTTTTATGGCGTTTTACTACCGGTTCCCAGGCCTTATCGCTATTGTCACACTCAGTTTTTATATTTATTTAAACCTTCTCATTTTTGATTGGATGGATGCGGTACTGACTCTTCCAGGAATCGCTGCCTTTATCCTTGGAGTAGGTATGGCTGTAGATGCAAATATTATAACCGCTGAAAGAATTAAAGAAGAAATTCGTTCCGGAAAATCAATCGCTTCCGCTTATAAGTCGGGGTCAAAGCGCTCGTTTGCTCCGATCTTTGATGCGAATTTAACCTCCATCATCACAGCAGCAGTTCTATTTGCATATGGTACAAGTTCAGTTAAGGGATTCGCTCTCGTACTAATTGTGAGTGTTGTAACCAGCTTCTTTACCAATGTGTACGTATCCCGAATTTTGCTGGGCCTCTGGGTAAACAGCAAGTTCTTGAACAAAAAACCGGGTTACTTCGGAGTGAAAGAGAGTGATATACATGAGCTTTAGAAACCCGAATTTTCATTTTGATGTTGTAAAACAGCGGAAGAAATTTTTTATTTTCTCCTCTCTTTTAACCATCGTAGGGCTCATTTGCCTTTTAACCATAGGTTTGAAATTAAGTATCGATTTTGAAAGCGGAACGAGGGTTGAAATCAGCGGGAACCATTTAAAAGCTGCTGAGCTCAAGAAAGATTTTGAAGACTTAGGTCTTAAACCGGATGGCCAGCCGCTGATCTCTGGTAAAAATAGTGACAGAGCGACAGTATCCTTTGTTGGTATGCTCTCACGTGAAGAAGTGGCAAAAGTGAATACGGCCATTAAACAGAAATACGGAGATGAGCCGAACATCAATACAGTATCACCAACGGTTGGCCGGGAAATGGCCAGGAATGCGATCATTTCTGTACTGATTGCCTCCATCGGAATCATCATCTACATCAGCCTGCGTTTTGAATGGCTAATGTCATTGGCAGCGATTGTTGGATTATTGCACAACGCATTTTTGATTGTAGCCGTGTTCAGCATTCTGCGGCTTGAAGTGGATCTTACGTTTATAGCAGCCGTATTAACCATCGTAGGTTACTCGGTACATGATACGATCATCACGTTTGACCGAATCCGCGAAAACATGAAGTTTACGAAGGTGAAAAATGTTGAGACCCTCTACAAGGTGATCAACGACAGTATTATGCAGACTCTTACCCGTTCCATTAATACGGTATTTGCAGTAGTGCTCACGGTAGTTGCATTGCTGATCTTCGGAAACGCGTCCATCATGAACTTCTCGATCGCCCTGTTGATCGGACTGGTTTTTGGAACGTATGCATCTATTTGTATTGCTTCTCAGCTCTGGTTTGTACTTAAATCCAGACAGTTGAAAAAACTTAAATTCAGTTCTGCCAATAATCAGGCATAGGAATTCATTGTCACCTCGTAACCCATTTTGTATAATAAATAGGTTATGAGGTGATTTTTTTATGTTGAAAGCACGAACGAGGTGGAATGTCCGAACTTTAGATGAAGATAAAGTAAAGGAATTAGCCTCTTCTTTAAAAATCCCAAAGTTAGTAGCCAACCTATTAGTTGCAAGGGGAATGGAAACAAAAACTAGTGCTGAACAGTTTTTGTCCAGTGGAACGGAGGCTTTTTATGATCCCTTCTTAATGGATGGGATGAGAGAAGCTGTTGATCGGATCCAACAGGCTGTTGCCAGCCAAGAAAAGATTCTTATTTTTGGTGATTATGATGCAGATGGAGTAAGCAGTACATCTGTTATGGTATATACATTAAAGGCGTTAGACGCCAATTTTGATTTTTACATACCAAATCGTTTTACAGAAGGCTATGGACCAAATGAACCCGCGTTAAGATGGGCGAAGGAACAAGGTTTCAGTCTTGTTATTACAGTCGATACGGGGATTTCAGCTGTGAATGAAGCACGTGCGGCGAAAGAGATGGGACTGGATTTTATCATTACTGACCATCATGAGCCTCCTCCTGTTCTGCCTGATGCTTATAGTATTATCAATCCCAAAAAACCTGGATGCCCATATCCTTTTAAAGGGCTGGCGGGAGTAGGTGTCGCGTTCAAAGTTGCGCATGCTCTGCTTGGCAAAGCTCCGCTGCACTTATTGGATATTGCCTCCATTGGCACGATTGCTGATCTGGTTCCTCTTGTGGATGAAAACCGCATCATTGCAAAAGAAGGAATAAAGGCACTGGAGAGAACCACTAAGACAGGATTAAAAGCACTTTTCGAGGTTGCTGGTTTAAAAGATACGGTGCTGAATGCAGAGCATGTAGGGTTTGCGATTGGCCCCCGTGTTAATGCGGTTGGAAGACTGGATTCTGCAGTTCCTGCGGTTGAGCTTTTTACGACTGATGACAAGGAAGAAGCTGCCATGCTTGCCGCTGAAATTGATCAATTGAACAAAACACGTCAAACCATTGTATCTGAGATCACAAAGGAAGCCATTGAATTGGTGGAACAAAAGTATCCACCTGATAAAAACAATGTTCTTGTTGTCGCAAAGGAAGGATGGAACGCAGGAGTCATCGGTATCGTAGCTTCCCGGCTAGTCGAACAATTTTACCGTCCGACAATCGTTTTAAGCATCGATGAAGAGAAGGGCCTTGCCAAAGGATCGGCAAGGAGCATTGAAGGCTTTGATATGTTTGAGAACTTATCGCTGAGCCGTGATATACTTCCACACTTTGGAGGGCATCCTATGGCGGCAGGCATGACTTTGGCCGTAAGTGATCTGGATGAACTGAGAAGCCGGCTTAACCGCCAGGCTGGTGAACAATTAACAGAAGAAGATTTTAAACCCGTGACTTCTATTGATTTGGAATGCTCACTTGATGAAGTATCCATTGAAACCATTGAACAAATGAACAAATTGGCTCCTTTTGGCGTCAGTAACCCTACTCCGCGCGTACTGATACCTGATGTTAGAATCAGCGAGATCAAGAAGATCGGCAGCCAGTCCAACCATTTGAAAATACAATTCTCAGATGGCAAATCGAAGCTGGATGCGATTGGTTTTCATAAAGGCCCGCTAATGGATGAGCTAAGCTATCATTCCCCGCTCTCAGCGGTAGGAGAGCTATCAATCAATGAATGGAACGGGTTCCGGAAACCGCAGCTTATGCTTAGTGATCTGGCCGTAAAAGAATGGCAATTATTTGATCTGAGAGGGATAAGGGACGCTCAGAAAAAACTGTCCGGCCTCCCTAAGGACAAGGTTCTTCTCATCGCCTTTGAGGCAGATACGAAGGAACATCCTGCGTTTTCAGACTTGAAAGAGCAGATCCGGCTTTATCCGCAGGAAAAAGAAAGCCTGAATTTTGAAGAAAAGTATGTTGTTTTTCTCGATGTTCCAAAAACAAGGGAAGAATTCTTTTATCTTCTGGAAAGCAATCCAGAACCCGAAAGAACATATGTCATCTTCCACCAGGAAAATGATCAGTTCTTTTCCACTGTTCCGACAAGAGAGCAGTTCAGATGGTTTTATGCGTTCTTAACCAAACGTAAAACATTTGATGCCAGCAAGCACGGAGAGGAACTGGCTAGACTTAAGGGATGGTCGCGTGAAGCAGTGCCATTTATGTCAAAAGTGTTTTTTGAGCTGGATTTTGTTACAATAGAAGATGGTGTTATTTCGATTAATGATCGTCCTGACAAAAAAGACCTGAAGCATTCATATACATATAGGAGTAAATTAGAACAAGCGGAGATTGAAAATCAACTTGTCTATTCATCCTATCAGGATTTGAAGAACTGCTTTGATCAGTATAAAGGGAAATAATCAGGCGTTGATACAGGAGGAAAAAAGAAGATGGATTACAAAAAATATATCTCTGTAGTGGAAGATTTTCCGCTTAAGGGTATTCGGTTTAAAGATATTACCACACTTATGCAAGATGGCGAAGCTTACGCTAAAGCTGTAGATGATATTGCAGAATATGCAAAGGATCTAAACATAGATGTTATCGTAGGTCCCGAAGCGAGGGGCTTTATTGTTGGCTGCCCGGTTGCTTATAAATTGGGGCTTGGTTTTGTGCCGGTTCGAAAAGATGGAAAACTTCCTCGTGAAGTGGTAAAAGTAAGCTACGGCCTTGAATACGGCAAAGACGTGCTGACAATGCACAAGGATTCTATTAAACCGGGACAAAGAGTCCTGATTACGGATGACCTGCTTGCGACAGGTGGAACAATCGGTGCGACCATTCAACTTGTAGAAGAACTTGGTGGAGTTGTCGCAGGGATAGCTTTCATGATTGAACTTACGTATTTGGACGGACGAAAAAAGTTATCCGGATATGATATTTTTACGTTAACGCAATATTAAAAGATGGAAAGGGTGCTCTCTGAAAACAGAGTACTCTTTCTTTTTCATATGGAATTGTAAATAAAGGAAATTCGACATTTTTCGTTTTTTACTTTACAGCTTCACTTTTTTTCATGATAATAGAAGCAATATACAATTTTTGACGTTAGGTGATTTTCAATGACCATAGATGAAGTGTTACAAAACGCGGAAAGCTATCTTTCCCATGACGATATACAGCTTTTACGAAAAGCGTATGAATACGCTAAAGAAGCGCATGAAGGCCAGTTTCGAAAATCGGGTGAACCATACATTCAGCATCCGGTTGAAGTAGCTGGTATTTTGGTCGATCTTCAAATGGATCCGGTAACTGTTGCAGCCGGGTTTCTTCATGATGTAGTGGAAGACACGCCGATTACGCTGAAAGATATCAGCGACCGGTTCAATGAAGAAGTGGCCATGCTTGTTGATGGCGTCACGAAGCTGAAGAAGATCAAGTTTAAGTCAAAAGAAGAGCAGCAAGCCGAAAATCACCGTAAAATGTTCGTAGCAATGGCCCAGGATATCCGCTGTATTTTGATTAAACTCGCAGACCGTCTTCATAATATGCGGACACTTAAGCATATGCCAAAAGAAAAACAGATTCAGAAAGCTAATGAAACACTTGAAATATTCGCTCCATTGGCACACAGGCTCGGAATTTCTACCATTAAATGGGAACTAGAGGATGTTTCTTTAAGGTATCTTAATCCACAGCAATACTATCGAATTGTAAACTTAATGAAGCAAAAGCGCGCAGAGCGTGAGCAATACGTCCAGGAAGTAATGGGAGAGATCAGCAGCCGGCTTTCCGAGGTTCAGATCAAGGCGGATATCTCCGGACGTCCGAAGCATATTTACAGCATCTACCGAAAAATGGTGAAGCAGAACAAACAGTTTAATGAAATCTATGATCTGCTTGCAGTGAGGGTTATCGTTCATAACATTAAAGACTGCTATGCCGCGTTAGGCATCATTCATACTGCCTGGAAGCCGATGCCGGGACGGTTCAAAGATTATATCGCTATGCCGAAAGCCAATATGTATCAGTCTCTTCATACGACAGTGATCGGCCCTAAAGGAGATCCTCTCGAAGTGCAGATCCGTACAAGCGAGATGCACAGAGTAGCCGAGTACGGGATCGCGGCTCACTGGGCGTATAAAGATGGTTCCAAGAAGGCTCCGGTCAACACGTTTGAAAATAAGTTAACGTGGTTCAGGGAGATCCTTGAGTGGCAGAACGATGTGGCAGATGCCGAAGAATTCATGGAATCTCTAAAAGTGGATTTGTTTTCAGACATGGTGTTCGTGTTCACGCCAAAAGGTGATGTAATCGAACTTCCTGCCGGTTCGGTTCCTCTTGATTTTGCTTATCGCATCCATACAGAGATCGGCAACCGCTGCATCGGTGCCAAAGTGAATGGCAAGATGGTAACCCTTGATTATACGCTGAAGACCGGTGACATTATTGAGATCATGACGAGCAAGCATTCCTACGGGCCGAGCCAGGACTGGCTGAAGATCACGCAAAGCTCTCATGCCAAAAATAAAATCCGCCAGTTCTTCAAGCGGGAACGCCGTGAAGAGAACGTCGCCAAAGGGAAAGAAATGATCGAAAAAGAAGTTACCGGACGGGGCTTCGAACTGAAGGATGTCTTCACACAGGAAAATCTTCAGACGGTTATTAGAAAATATAATTTTGCGAACGAAGAAGATATGTATGCTGCTGTCGGTTATAACGGAATTACCGGTGCACAGATCGCGACACGCCTGACGGACAAACTCCGCCGCAAAAAAGATCAGGAACAGGACAACAAAGAAATCCTTGATGCCATTTCAGAATCGAAGAGCTTGCCATCAACCAAAAAAACTGATTCAGGAATCGTCGTGAAAGGGATAGACAACCTTCTGATCCGTCTTTCCAAATGCTGCAATCCTGTACCTGGGGATGACATCGTCGGTTATATTACTAAAGGGCGCGGAGTTTCGGTACACCGCAAAGACTGTGTTAACGTCAACACAGATGATGCACAGGTTAGGCTACTGCCGGTAGAATGGGAAGGCAGCATCGAAAAACCGAAGAGCTACAATGTGGATATTGAAATCAGCGGCTTTGATCGAAGAGGCCTGCTCAATGAGGTTCTTCATGCTGTAGGCGAAACCAAGACGAACATTACAGCCGTATCAGGCCGTTCAGACCGCAACAAGATGGCGACGATTAGTATGTCCATTTCCATTCACAATGTAAACCACCTGCAAAAAGTGGTGGAACGGATTAAACAGATACCGGACATTTATGCGGTCCGCCGAGTGATGCAATAAAGATACAATTAAAGGAGTGCAACATGCGAATAGTATTGCAGCGCGTCACAGATGCTGCCGTTACGGTAGAGGGAAAAGTGGTCGGCCAGATCGGCCACGGCTTGATGCTCCTTGTCGGAGTGACGCATGAAGATACAGAAAAAGATGCGGCTTTTCTTGCTGAAAAAGCAGTAAATCTCCGCATCTTTGAAGATGATCAGCAAAAAATGAACCTGTCACTCATAGACGTGGGAGGTTCCATATTATCGGTTTCACAGTTTACGCTATATGGTGACTGCAGAAAAGGCCGCCGCCCAAATTTCATGGGTGCTGCCAAACCTGATCATGCTTCTGATTTGTATGATAAATTCAACGATATGCTCCGTGAAAAGGGCATTGAGGTCAAAACCGGAATCTTTGGAGCGATGATGGATGTTGCATTCACCAATAACGGTCCAGTAACGCTCATTCTCGACAGCAGGGAATAAGTCCTGTTAAAACCTTCACCTTTTGGAAAAACTATAGCAAAAGGTGAAAGGAAGATGATGATGCGGCACGGAGAAAAGGGTGAACATGTCAATTCGCATATAAACCAGCTGATGGGGATTGACTTTCATGACTTTATACAGAAAGAGGCGTCTTCGAGCACGATGGAACTCGCTGAGGAATTTGGCGTCCCTCTACGCAGTGTGATCAGCCTTCGCAAAAAAATGAAACGCTGACTGCAACTTTTTTGCAAAAGGGATTGACATAGCTCTTTTTGATGAGTAAGATAAATAACAATTCAATGAAATCACCAGTGACGGAGAAAAGTAGGTAAACTCCACATGCCAAGAGAGGAAATGCCAGAGGCTGCAAGCATTTCTGCATGATGATTTAGTGAAAGACACTCCCGAGGTTTCAATTCGAACGGAAAATGGACAATGCCCAGTAGAGTTGGACGCATGCAGGCGTTACGTGCAATTATGAGCGGAAGCATGAGCTTCAACCAGGGTGGCACCGCGGGTATATAACTCCCGTCCCTATTATTATTCAGATAATAATAGGGACGGGAGTTTTTTATTTTTCACGAAAGATTATTGGTTAACCAGGATGCAAGGAGGATGAAGGATGGGTTATCAAATCCCGAGAGGAACCCAGGATATTTTACCGGGTACAGTTGAAAAATGGCAGTTTGTTGAAGAGAAAGCACGAGAAATCTGCAGCAGATACAATTACAAGGAGATCAGAACACCGATTTTTGAACATACAGAACTGTTTTTAAGAAGTGTCGGAGATACAACTGACATCGTTCAAAAGGAAATGTACACGTTCACGGACCGCGGCGATAGGAGCCTGACACTGCGTCCGGAAGGAACGGCAAGCACAGTCAGGGCTTACGTCGAGAACAAATTATTTGGCCTGGCTCAGCAGCCTACTAAATTATATTACATCGGCCCAATGTTCCGTTATGAAAGGCCACAGGCTGGAAGATACCGTCAGTTTGTACAGTTTGGCATTGAAGCCATGGGCAGTGATGACCCATCCATCGATGCGGAAGTCATGGCACTGGCGATGGATGTCTACAAGGAACTTGGATTAAAAAGTCTTCGTCTCGTCTTAAATACTTTAGGAGACAAAGAAAGCCGAAAAGCGCATAGAGAAGCGCTTGTGGCGCACTTTGAACCGCGGATCGGAGAGTTCTGCCATGACTGCCAGAACCGTCTTCAAACCAATCCGCTCAGAATCTTGGATTGTAAAAAGGACCGGGATCATGAACTGATGAAAACAGCTCCATCGATTCATGATTATTTGAACGAAGAGTCACGGGAATATTTCGAAACAGTCAAGTCGACATTGACGGCAATGGGAATCGAATATGTGATCGATCCTAAACTCGTACGGGGCTTGGATTACTACAACCATACCGCTTTTGAAATCATGAGTGATGCGGAAGGCTTTGGAGCTATCACAACGTTAAGCGGAGGCGGCAGATACAACGGCCTTGCAGAAGAAGTTGGCGGCCCAGCCACACCAGGGATTGGATTTGCAATGAGCCTTGAACGATTATTGCTCGCTTTAGATGCAGAGGGTGTTAAGCTGCCGATCGAAGATTCTCTTGACTGTTACCTCATTACCATGGGCGATCAGGCGAAAGAGAAAGCACCGTCTCTTCTCTATCGATTCCGTAAAGCCGGATTAAAAGCAGATAAAGATTATCTGGATAAAAAGATGAAAGCTCAGTTCAAAGCTGCAGACAGGACAAATGCCAAATTTGTTGCGGTCCTTGGCGATGATGAACTTGCGAATGGCGTCATCTCTGTTAAGGATATGGAGTCTGGTGAACAAACGGAAGTCGCACTCGACCAAGTCACAGAATATATACTGAAGCAAATTTGAGGAGGAATAACATCATGTCGGAAAGAACACATCAATGCGGAACATTAACTGAGAAGCATGTCGGAGAAGAAGTAAAGCTTACCGGCTGGGTACAGAAGCGAAGAGATCTTGGAGGATTGATATTCATCGACCTTCGCGACCGTTCAGGACAGGTTCAGGTTGTTTTTAACCCCGAAGTATCCAGTGAAGCATTAGATATTGCTGAAAAAGTGAGAAGTGAATTTGTTCTCTCTGTTAAAGGAACTGTAATTGCACGTGAGGAAGGTACTATTAATGAAAATGTACCGACCGGCCGAATTGAGATTCAAGGTAAAGAACTTGAAATCATCAACAGTTCAAAAACACCTCCTTTTTCCATTTCGGATGATAATGAAATTAATGAAGATGTCCGTTTAAAATATCGTTATCTGGATTTGAGAAGGCCGGTCATGCAGGAGACGATGAAACTGCGTTACCGTGTAACAAAAATGATTCGTGATTTTCTTGATCAGCAGGAGTTTATGGAAATTGAAACACCAATGCTGACAAAAAGTACTCCAGAAGGAGCCAGAGACTATTTGGTGCCAAGCCGGGTGCACCCAGGACAATTCTATGCCTTGCCGCAGTCTCCTCAGCTCTTTAAGCAGCTCTTGATGGTATCTGGATTTGAACGCTATTTCCAAGTCGTCCGCTGCTTCCGTGATGAAGACTTACGGGCGGACCGCCAGCCTGAGTTTACACAGATCGATATCGAGACTTCATTCCTTGGTCAAGAAGGCTTGATGAGCATGATGGAAGACCTTATGGTTCAAATGGCAAGTGAAGTCCGCGGATTCTCCGTACAGACTCCTCTGCCTCGCCTTACTTATGCAGAAGCAATGGAGCGCTACGGATCTGACAAACCGGATACACGTTTTGGGATGGAACTGATTAACGTTTCTGAAATTGTAAAAGAATCAGGATTTAAGGTATTTGCTTCTACCGTTTTGGATGGTGGAGAAGTCAAAGCCATCAACGTAAAAGGGCAAGCGGGCAATTACTCTCGAAAAGACATTGATCTGCTTACTGAATTCGTGAAACGGTATGGCGCAAAAGGATTGGCATGGCTCAAGTTTGAAGAGCATGAATTAAAAGGGCCGATCGCGAAATTCTTTACTGATGAAGAAAAACAAGGCCTTCTTGCTGCTTTAGAAGGTGAAGAGGGAGATTTATTCCTGTTCGTCGCTGACAGCAAAAAAGTAGTTGCCGATGCTCTTGGAGCACTTCGCCTAAAGCTGGGTAAAGACCTTGATCTTATCGACGAAAGTGTGTTGAACTTCCTTTGGGTCGTTGATTTCCCGCTTGTTGAATATGATGAAGATGCAAACCGTTACGTTGCTCTTCACCATCCGTTCACGATGCCGAAAGAAGAAGATCTTGATCAGCTTGAGAGCAATCCCGGAGCTGTTCGTGCAAAAGCGTATGACCTTGTATTAAATGGGTATGAACTTGGCGGAGGATCTCAGCGTATTTATCAGCGTGATCTTCAGGAAAAAATGTTCAAGACGCTCGGATTTACTGAAGAGGCAGCAAAGGAAGAGTTCGGTTTCTTAATGGATGCTTTTGAATATGGTACGCCACCGCATGGCGGTATTGCTTTAGGCCTAGACAGACTCGTGATGATTCTTGCCGGCAGAAACAACTTGAGAGATACGATCGCATTCCCGAAAACAGCCAGCGCAAGCTGTCTGTTAACGAATGCTCCATCACATGTTAGTGAAAAACAGCTCAATGAACTTCACCTCGCCGTAAAAGTGGAAAAAGAGAACGGACAAAAGGCATAGGTAAGAAGTTTGAACTGTTAGAAAATTTAAATAATACGCTCCGATTCGCTTGTTTTCAATAAAACGATGTGGTATGATTTATACCAATAAGAGTCCTGATGTGTTCGTTAATACCGAATGTTTTGAGCCAACACTTTTTATTCGGGAGTCAGTGTTTCTGCAAGGCGTGCATGCCTCCGCGAAGAGGACGCATAAATTGCGGAACAGGGCACCCACCTGCGAGAGCAGGTTCAAAACTTAGGAACTGACGGCACAGTTGGGACTCTCATCCAACACTTAATCTAATACAAGAATATAGAGGAAACCCGGACGGTTTGTCCGGGTTTTTGTAGTTTTTTGCTGCAGGATTTGAGTAAAGGTTGTACATGACAGGGAAATAGTATATTCTTTTTAGGAAGTAAGCTAAGAAGGTACTATGAAGTAATGTCTAGCTTCAGCGCCTAGGGATGAAAATGAATTTCAGTTTTCAGTGTTGCTGAGTAAGAGTTCCAGCACTTGTCGGACCTTAGCAAGTCGCTTGCGCTTTTCTAGACTTGAAAGGAGAAGGTTCATGTTACATCAGTTTTCAAGAAATGAGCTCGCCATTGGCGAAGATGGATTAGCCGCTTTAAAAGGAAGCACTGTCGGAATTCTTGGTATTGGAGGAGTCGGTTCTTTTTCAGCTGAAGCGCTTGCTCGAGCTGGAATCGGCAAACTTATCCTTGTGGATAAGGATGTTGTGGATATCACGAATGTCAACCGGCAGATCCATGCTTTATTGTCCACGGTAGGCCAGTCCAAAGTAGAACTTATGAAACAGCGCATTGCGGATATTAATCCCGAATGCGAAGTGATAGCATTACAAATGTTTTATACAGAAGAGACGTATGAACAGTTTTTTGCGTACGGCCTTGATTTTGTTGTGGATGCATCGGATACGATCACCTATAAAGTGCATCTTGCAAAGGAGTGCCTGACAAGAAAGATTCCGATCATTGCCAGCATGGGAGTGGCGAACAAGCTGGATCCGACTAGACTTCGCATTGCGGATATTTCAAAAACGTCGTATGATCCGATTGCCAGGGTAATGAGGCAGCGTCTTCGGAAGGAAGGCATCCATAAAGGAGTAACAGTAGTTTTCTCCGATGAAAAACCTGTTCAGATCAGAGAAGACATCCGGGAGAAAATTGTTCCTGAAAATGCTCCAGGAATCAGAAAAGCTAAAATGCCGCCGTCCTCCAATTCTTTTGTTCCATCCGTTTCGGGACTGTTTATGGCAGGCCACGTGGTAAACAAACTGCTTGAAATTCATAACATTACCATTAATAGAATGAATTGATTCATGCAAAAAAGGGGCTGTCCTGAAAGTCGAAAATTGACCTTCAGCAGCTCCTTTTTAGCTTGAAAATCTTCAATGAAAAGTTGATTGAAGTGGAAGGTGCGAGACTCCTGCGGGACTAGCGTGACAGGTGAGACTCCCGCAGGCGCTAGCGCCAAGAGGCTCACCGCACGCCTCGCGGAAAGCGAGCACCCTGGAACAGAAATCAACAGCTTACAGACTTCTTGGACAGCCCCTTTATTTTGCAAGTTTTTCGAGGTTTCCATTTTTGTCCATTCTGAAACTTTGGTTATCTGCGGCATCATCCTGCAGCAGCACCATTCTTCTTGCACGGTCCATAATCTGCAGCAGTGCCTGGTAATCTTCTTTCATGGCCGCAAAGTCTTTTTCCACCTTGTTCAGCTGCTCAGTAAGCTTCTGGTTTTGATGGAAAAGTTCTTCATTTTGCCGTTTTAGTGAGGCATTCTCGCCTTCTATTCGCCCATTTGCGAGACCGTTTCTATTGATTTCCGATAAGTAATCAATCACGTCATTAAGGCATATATTCTCTGTCTGATAGGTCTGGTAGGATGCCTGAGCAGGCTGAATACTTGGAACAGGCACTGCTGCTGTATAGGCAGGTTCAGCCAGCTCCTGCTGAGGGGCAGTAGAGGTGAACGGTGTTCTGAAAAATTCTTCAGGATGGTATACTTCATCATCTGCTGGTACCGCCTGTTTAACCGGAGCTTTTACTGGTTTGCTTTGCTGCTGGCCTTTAGCGATCGCCCGCTGCCGTTCTTTTCGCTGTTTTTTGGCAATCTTCAATGCTTGTTCGTATTTCTTTCTTACGATCGCATTCCACCGGAAGCCTACAGCTGCGCTCGTGCGCTCCAGTTTATCGCCGACTTCCTCAAAGGCATGGAGCTGCGTACTGCCTTCGCGCACATGACGCAATACAGTTTCCGCAAGAAGCAGATCATCTTCTTCAGACCAGGCATCCTGTCTTACTTTTATCATATATATCCTCTCCTTGATTCATAATGTACGAGTTTATGTTCTCATTTTGAGCAAAAGGAGAGGATTCTATACGTGCTCAGCAAAAATTGATAGTTTTTTATTAGCAGAGTGCTAGATTACGTTTCACTTCGTTTTCTTTCGTTAAAGTAATCAAGCCTTTTCTGTATGCTTTTTTCAAAACCTCTGCCAGTCGGCTCGTAAAAGGTTTTGTTCTTCAAGTGGTCAGGCAAGTATTGCTGAACGACATACCCATCCTGGAAGTTATGAGGATATTGATAATCTTTGCCATGCTCCAGCTGGCTAGCCCCTTTATAATGCGCATCACGTAAATGGATGGGAACCTGTCCGCTTTTTTCTTTCTTCACAGCCTGAAGTGCATTATCGATGCCCATGATAACTGCATTGCTCTTTGGAGCGGTAGCGAGATAAACTACCGCTTCGGCCAGAGGAATCCGAGCTTCAGGCATTCCGACGAAATCCACCGCGTAAGCTGCAGCTTGCGCAACGAGAAGGGCGTTCGGATCAGCGAGGCCGATGTCCTCAGCTGCGTGGACATAAATCCTCCGGGCGATGAACCTTGGATCTTCACCGGCATAGATCATCTTAGCCAGCCAATATAGGGCGGCATCTGGATCAGAGCCTCTAATGCTTTTTATAAAAGCAGAGATCGTATCATAATGGTTGTCCCCTTTTTTGTCGTACTGCAGCACCCGCTGCTGAATGCTTTCTTCTGCAATTTCCAGGTTTATGCGAATCTGGCCGGAAGCGTCTGGTTTTGTCGTCAGAACAGCGAGCTCCAAAGCGTTCAATGCAGTCCTGGCATCTCCGTTGGCTACAGACACGAGGTGGCTGAGTGCATCATCATCCATTGTAATATTGTATTTTCCGTAGCCTCTCTCTTTATCTTCAAGTGTATGAAGGATTACAGAGCGTGTGTGTTCATCTGTTAAATGTTCAAAACGGAACAAGCGTGATCGAGAAAGCAAGGCAGGGTTAATTTCAAACATTGGACTTTCCGTAGTTGCACCGATTAAAATTACCGTTCCATCTTCAACGAAAGGCAGGAGGGCGTCCTGCTGGCTTTTATTGAAGCGGTGTATTTCATCTATAAAAAGAACCGTTTTCGTTTCATCCATCAACAGCCGTTCTTTCGCTTCACTCGTCACCCTTTTGATGTCAGCAACTCCGGAAGTGACGGCGTTTAATTGCTCAAAGTAGGCAGACGTAGAATTAGCGATGATTTTCGCAAGCGTCGTTTTTCCTGTTCCGGGCGGCCCAAAAAAAATCATCGGTGTGAGCTGATCCGCTTCGATAGCTCTCCTTAAAAGCTTTCCTTCACCTACAATATGGGATTGGCCGATAAATTCTTTTATTGACCGGGGCCTCATTCGGCTTGCGAGCGGTCCCATCGCTTTTTTTTCATGAGATTGGTGATCACTGAACAAATCCATTTGAACCCTCCTAATAAGAAAAGCGCAAGCGCCCTGATAAGGCTCTGCAAGCGCTGAAGCTAGACATTCCTGCATCTCATTCTTTTGTAATCAAAAGGTACTATACCGTTCATTTGAATGCAAGAATAAGCTGTTTCATGCTATAATAGTTTGGGTTTATATGCAAAAACAGGCACAGGGAAGGAAATACTAATGAAAATAGTAAACCGCCTCGCAAGGCCCTTCTTTGTCAAATGGCTTGTGTTTTTTATGGGTCTGCTGATCATGTCATTTGGAATCTCTCTCATGATTAAAGCCAATTTAGGCAGTGCCCCGTGGGATGTTTTACATATCGGTTTGTATTATCAGTTTGGTTTATCAATCGGTACTTGGTCAATTATTATTGGATTTCTTATCATTGGTGCGACCTCATGGCTTACTAAAAAATGGCCGCAGGCCGGAGCCTTTCTGAACATGCTGTTTGTAGGGATATTTATAGATGGTTACTTGATGCTGCCGTTTTTTAAAACACCTGATTCAACTGCGGCGGCAATTATTATGTTAGCAGCCGGGCTAATCATTAACGGTTTTGGAATCGGGCTATACATTGCAAGTGACTGCGGCGCCGGTCCGCGGGACAGCTTAATGCTGGCATTGACAGAGAAAACCGGCAAAAAGGTTGCCCACATCAGGCTGTTCATGGAACTTTTTGTTCTGGCAGGAGGGTGGCTGCTAAAGGGACCCGTTTCCCTCGGTACCATCCTGTTTTGTGTATCCATTGGCAGCATTGTGGGATATACCTTGTCTTTTTGTAAAAAAATCGTTAACTATTGGATAGAACGGAGCGTGTATGATGAAGATCTCAACAAAAGGACGATATGGCTTGACCATCATGATGGCCTTGGCAAAAAAGTTCGGTGAAGGGCCTGTCGCTTTAAAATTGATTGCGAAAGAACACAGTTTGTCTGAGCACTACCTGGAGCAGCTGATCTCTCCGCTAAGGAATGCAGGGCTTGTAAAAAGCATCAGGGGTGCCTATGGAGGCTATGTTCTTGCTCAAGACGCGAAAACCATCACTGCCGGGGACATCATTCGGGTTCTCGAGGGGCCGATCAGCCCTGTAGAGGTTATGGAAGACGAAGAGCCGGCAAAGCGTGATCTTTGGATAAAGATCCGTGATGCAGTAAAAGATGTACTCGATAACACAACATTGGATGATCTTGCGAACTATCAAGGCGAAGGAGAACAAGACTCCTACATGTTTTACATTTAATGAATGAAAAGAAAGCGGGTGATCCTATGGATCGCATCTATGTAGACCATGCGGCAACGTCCCCGATTCATCCGGACGTTGTGCAGGAAATGCTGCCTTATTTTACAGAACACTTCGGAAATCCTTCCAGCATTCATCAATTTGGCAGAAAAACACGCCAGCTGCTCGATGAAGCGAGAATTACAGCAGCAAAAAGCATCGGCGCCCATCCCAACCAGATCATGTTTACGAGCGGGGGAACGGAAGCGGATAATGCCGCAATTTTTGGCACAGTTTATGCCAATAGCGAACATGGCAAGCACATCATCACCACGCAGATCGAGCATCATGCCGTACTTCATGCTTGCGAGGAGCTTGAACGTCAAGGGTTTGAGGTAACATACCTGCCTGTGGATGAAACAGGGAGAATTTCAATTCAAGCTCTAAAAAAAGCGTTGAGAGAAGATACGATTCTTGTCACAGTCATGTATGGAAACAATGAGGTAGGAACAATCCAGGATATACAGGCGATCGGGGAGATTTTAAAAGATCACCACGCCTATTTCCATACAGATGCCGTGCAGGCATACGGAGTTCTCTCACTAAACGTTCAAGAATTGCAGGTCGATCTGCTGAGTGTATCCGGCCACAAGATTAACGGACCAAAGGGAACGGGATATCTTTATATTGGTGATGGGGTCTCCATTGCACCATCCTTTTTTGGCGGAGAACAAGAGCGGAAACGCCGGGCAGGAACAGAAAATGTTGCTGGAATTGCGGGTTTCGCGAAGGCCATTTCCATAATGGCTGAAGAAGGTCCTCAAAAAGCAGAAACATATGAAGGTTTTAAAAAGACCATGTTGTCCATATTTAAGGAAGAAGGCATTGAACACATGGTAAATGGTTCTGCTGAACACGGGCTGCCTCATATCTTAAATGTCAGCTTTCCGGGTGTGAAAACAGAAGTGCTGCTCGTAAACCTTGATCTGGCAGGAATTGCGGCTTCTAGCGGATCAGCCTGCACAGCAGGATCGATTGAGCCTTCCCATGTACTCACGGCAATGTTCGGAAAGACAGATCGAACAAAGAATGCGATCCGATTCAGTTTTGGATTGCATAATACAGAGGAACAAATCGAGAAAACGGCACGTGAGACAGCAAAAATAGTGAAACGTCTGCAAAAATAAGGTAAACTCTAAAATATGCATTTTTTCAAAAAAGCATAAGACATGCTCTCAATAGATTTTACGAGCCATTGAAAATGAAAGGGGGGTGAAAGAGAATGTCAGCACGACAATCAAAATCACCTGCAGAAACACGCGTCGTCATTGGGATGTCGGGCGGTGTGGATTCTTCTGTTGCAGCACTCTTGCTTAAACAGCAAGGCTATGACGTCATCGGGATTTTTATGAAAAACTGGGATGATACAGATGAATTCGGTGTCTGTACGGCAACAGAGGATTACAATGATGTAATCGCGGTTGCGAATCAGATTGGAATTCCTTATTACGCCGTTAATTTTGAAAAAGAATATTGGGACAAGGTTTTTACCTATTTCCTTGAAGAATATAAAGCGGGAAGAACTCCGAACCCGGATGTTATCTGCAATAAAGAAATTAAGTTTAAGGCGTTTCTTGATCATGCCATGAACCTAGGAGCTGATTTCGTTGCAACAGGCCACTATGCCCGTGTTGTGGAAGAAGAAGGAGAAGCAAAGATGCTTCGAGGTGTTGATGAGAACAAAGATCAGACCTACTTCCTGAATCAGCTGTCACAGGAGCAGATTGAGAAAACGATGTTCCCGATCGGCGAATTGAACAAGCCGGAGATTCGCAAAATTGCTGCTGAAGCCGGGCTGGCCACAGCGAAGAAAAAGGATTCCACAGGCATCTGTTTTATTGGAGAACGGGATTTTAAAGAGTTCCTCAGCAATTATCTTCCAGCAAAACCAGGTGAGATGCGTACGCTCAATGGAGATGTAAAGGGTAAGCATGACGGGTTGATGTATTATACCATCGGACAGCGCCATGGCCTTGGCATCGGAGGAAGCGGAGATCCGTGGTTTGTTGTTGGCAAAGACTTGAAGGAGAACGTTCTTTTCGTGGAACAGGGCTTTGATCATGAAGCGCTCTACAGTGAAAGTCTGGTTGCAGTTAAACCAAGCTGGGTAAGTCCGCAGCCAAAAGAAAAAACATTTCATTGTACAGCAAAATTCAGATACCGTCAGCCTGATAAAGGTGTTACCGTCACTCAACTGGATAATGGGACCCTTGAGGTGGTATTTGATGAACCACAGCGTGCGATTACGCCGGGCCAGGCCGTTGTCTTCTATGACGGAGATGTCTGCCTTGGCGGTGCTACCATTGATGAGGTTATCAAAAACGGAGAACCTATTTCTTATTTATAAGCCGACCAGTCCTTTGTATATGAAGGACTGGTTTTTTTTATTAAGGTGCTCCATTCTTTGTTATACTTTAATCAGAACAGATTTCAGGAGGATGGCAGTGGAACAGGATTATTTTAAAAAGGGTAAATTAGAGGAAACGGCAAAAGCACTTGAACAGCAGATTGAAAAAGAACCGGGCAACCCGGTACCTTATATTAACTATGGGAATTTGTTATCGGCTGTCCACGAGCACGAGAAAGCCCTCGTTTTTTTCGAAAAATCTCTTGAGCTTGATTCGGAAGCAGGAGCTGCTCTTTATAGTACGGGCATCGCATTCTATCAGCTTAGAAGGTTTCAAGAAGCAAGAGAATTCTTTCTCAAGGCGATGGAAAAAGGGGTGAATGAGGGCGACGTTCATTTTATGCTCGGTATGTGCTTTGTCCAAAAAGGGGAACAAATCAGGGCTCTGCCGCATTTTCTGCGTGCATCAGAAATGAACGAAAACGACACAGAGTCTCTTTTTCAATATGGGCTCTGTCTCGCTCAGCTCGAGCAGGTAAAACAGGCAAAAAACGTTTTTTTAACGGTAACTGAAAAAGATCCGGGTCATGCAGATGCATTTTATAACCTTGGTGTGGCCTGTGTTTACTTCGATGAACTGGACGCTGCCAATCATGCTTTCAGCAAGGCGCTCAGTATACAGCCCGATCATTATCTCGCTGCAAACGGAAAAAAGAACGTGGAAAATAAAATGCAATAATGGCTGTGGAGAAAAAAGCTGTGCAGTCTGAATTATTTTAAAGTCAGGAGACCAAAGATGGATAAACAGTCTTCTTTCGATTTATTCGATGAACAAGCAAAATATTTAAAAGGCACGCTGCTTACCACCATTTTCTTTAATCAGGAAAACTTGTACACTGTCGCACGCATCCGCGTGCATGAGACGAATGAATCGTACGATGAGAAGGAGGCAATAATCACAGGTACTCTTCCTCCGCTGTATCAGGATGAACGCTATATTTTCTTTGGCCATTTCAAAGAACATCCGAAATACGGAAAACAATATCATGTGACACAGTTCCGCAAAGATATGCCGCAGACCAAAGAAGGAATGGTTCAATATCTTTCTGGTGACCTCTTCCATGGAATCGGCAAGAAAACAGCCGAAGCAATCGTCAATCATCTGGGGGAAAACGCCATTTCTGCGATATTGGAAAATCCGGATGTGTTGAATGGCATCCCGCAGCTGAATGAAGAAAAAGCAAAGAATTTGTATGACGTTCTTATTGAGCACCAAGGGCTTGAGCAGGTCATGGTGACGCTGAATCCATTTGGTATCGGTCCCCAGCTCTCCATGAAAATTTATCAAACGTATAAGGAAGAAGCTCTTCATATCATTCAAAATAATCCATACCAGCTCATCTATGACATTGAAGGAATTGGTTTTCAGCGTGCCGACGAGCTTGGTAAAGGGATTGGGCTTTCATACAACCATCCGGAACGGATCAGAGCAGGCTGTTTATATATCCTTCAGGATAGGGGAACGGACGCCGGCCACGTTTATCTTCCTTCTGAACTTGTGATGGAAGAAGTGAAAAAACTGCTCACCAATGGAGAAGCTCCGATCAACGATTCAGATATTTTCCGTGAGATTGAGGCCCTAAGAGAGGATCAAAAAATCGTCATGGAGGATGACAGGCTCTATCTGCCCTCACTGTATTTTTCTGAAAAAGGGCTTGCAGAATCGGTAACAGGCATTGCCAGCCAGGAGGAGTATAAGGAAGCTTTTCCTCATTCCGAATTCCTAAAAGCACTGGGTGAACTGGAAGAAAGACTGGGAATCGAGTATGCGCCATCACAAAAGCAGGCGATCGAGACGGCTGTTTATTCACCGGTCATGGTGCTTACAGGCGGTCCAGGTACGGGTAAGACTACCGTTATTAAAGGGATTGTCGAAGTATATGCAGAACTGCACGGTGTTTCATTGGACCCTTCATCCTATAAGAAGGATGAACCGTTCCCTGTGCTGCTTGTTGCTCCAACCGGCAGGGCCGCAAAACGGATGTCAGAATCCACGGGTATTCCAGCATTTACGATCCATCGTCTGTTAGGGTGGAAAGGCGGAGCGGGCTTTGAACATAGTGATGAGAACCCGCTGGAAGGAAAACTCCTTATAGTAGATGAGATGTCAATGGTTGACATTTGGCTTGCACATGCCCTGTTTAAAGCAGTTCCAGGCAATATTCAAATCATTATTGTCGGGGACGAAGATCAGCTGCCTTCTGTTGGTCCTGGCCAAGTGCTGCGGGATCTGATTGCATCGAAAGTGATTCCCACGGTTGAACTAAAAGACATTTACAGGCAGGCAGAAGGCTCGTCCATCATTGAATTGGCTCATAACATGAAGAACGGCGTACTTCCGAATGATCTGAGAAAAAGAAAAGCGGACCGAAGCTTCTTTTCTTGCCAGCCGCAGCAAGTTCTGGAAGTGGTGAAACAGGTGTGCCAAAACGCGAGGCAAAAAGGGTATACGCCCAGGGATATTCAAGTCCTGGCTCCCATGTACAAGGGCAATGCAGGTATCGATATTCTGAATCAGACGCTGCAGGAACTCTTTAATCCTTCAGGGCCGCAAAAACGCGAGTTGAATATTCAGCAGGTGGCTTTCAGGGTTGGGGATAAGGTACTGCAGCTCGTTAATCAGCCGGAAGACAACGTGTACAACGGCGATATGGGAGAGATCGTATCCATTATTTATGCAAAAGAAACGACGGATAAGGAAGATCAGCTCGTGGTTGCGTTTGATGATGTGGAAGTCGTGTATACACGATCAGATTTTCATCATATAACACATGCTTACTGCTGTTCGATCCATAAGTCTCAGGGAAGTGAATTTCCGATCGTGATCATGCCAGTGGTGAAAAGTTATTTCCGTATGCTGCGAAGAAACTTGATCTATACCGGGATTACAAGAAGCCGAGAATTTTTAATTCTGTGCGGAGAAGAATCCGCCTTTGAACTTGCTGTTCAGCGTAATGATGAATCTGCCAGGTATTCGAGACTGAAGGAGCGGCTGACTCAGTTTAACATGGAAAACGTTTCAAGCATGAACCCTTAGAAGTCGTGGAATGATAAGAATGTTCGGAAGGGTGGGGGTTACTTTGCGGACATTTTCTTTTTTAAAAGGACGAAGAGCAATGCATGCCGATAGCCAAAAAATCATCGGACGAGTAGAAGATGTGGTGGTAGATTCTAAAGGAAACGTGCTTGGTTTCATAATTTGTGAAAAAAGTCTTTCCTTTTCCTTTCGAAAGAAGTATGTGCCTTACACTTCTGTGTCGATGGCTGGCCAGGATTCTGTATTGCTGTGCAGCTGCAGGCCGTACAAGATACCCTTCCAAGCTAAGGGGACTTTTACGATGGCAAAACATCCTCGCTGTATTTTAAAGCAGGCTCTCCTTTCAAAAGACGGAGAAACGAATGCCGTAGTAGAGGATGTATATTTTTCTGATGATTGGGGCAGGATTGTAGCAATTGAAGTGACAAAAGGTTTGTTTTCCGATTGGACGGATGGAAGATCTCTCATCTATTCCCACGAGCCGTTAACCATTGGGAAGCAGTCGCTTTTTGTACGATAAGTGCTATAAAGGAGGGCCCTCAATTTGAAATGCCCGAACTGCAGCTGCAAGGATATAGGCAAGATCGGTGTCAATCAGTATTATTGCTGGAATTGTTTTATCGAACTGTCCATTGTAAATGGCATGCTGTCCCTTCACCAAGTGGAAGAAGACGGCAGTCTGACTTCGCTTGATGATCTTTTTGAAGATCAAGATTTATCCTTTAATGCCGATGCACAATAACGTTAAGTGATCTTAATGAATGGGTGGGTGACAACATGAATAACATTTTAAAACCATTACTTGCCCTAGGCATCTGGGCAGCTTTCAAAGGAATGAAATCATCCAGAAAAAACGGGATGAATTTTATGAGGATGGACGACCTGTTATCTTCTAAAAGAGTAAGAAAAATGCGTAAGAGACTGGCAAAAGCCATTTATTAAAGAAATGAAAGTCCATGCTAAAAAAAGCATGGACTTTTTTTCATGAAATGAGAGGTTGGGGCAACAATATAAATGGAGGTGATTACTATACATCGAGAAAAGTATATGAAGTGGATCATCCGCCTGTCTCTGTTGGTACTTTTGTTTTTATGCGGCTGGCTGCTGCTTAAACTTGCCCCTTTCTGGACACCTGTGCTGACAACGGTCAAAGCGGTGTTTATCCCTTTTTTTATTGCGGTGTTCATCACCTACTTGCTTCATCCCCTCGTAGAAAAACTGCATCATTGGGGCGTTCCGCGGACGCTGGCGATTCTGTTTATCTACGTTTTGTTTTTTGGCGGTATCGGCTACGGAGTATACAAAGGCATCCCATACATGGTGCTTCAGATACGGGAACTCGTCTCAAATATACCTGCCATATCAAAAACGTACCGTAACTGGCTGCTGGAAGTGGACCACCATACCTCCCGGCTGCCTCGTTCCATCCATCTCCGCATTGAAGATTATATCCAATCGGCTGAACAATACTTGGAAAAAAGTGCGGCCAATGTGATCGGATCCATAAAAAAAATTGTCGATTATTTTTTTGTCTTGATTATCATTCCGTTCCTTGTCTTTTATTTTTTAAAGGATATTGATGCAATTAAACGAGCATGCTGGTATATAACCCCGAAAAAATGGCGGAAAGAAGGCATTCACTTATTGAAAGATATTGACCGGTCTCTTGGCGGCTATATACGCGGGCAGCTGTTTGTCGGGAGTCTTCTTGGTGCAGCTGCTGTGCTCGCTCTCTGGCTGGCAGGCATGCCTTATCCGATTATTCTTGGGATTATTATTGCCATAACCGATGTTATCCCTTATTTTGGACCAATTCTTGGTGCTGTTCCGGTTATATTCATCGCATTCACGATCTCTGTAAAAATGGTGCTGATTGTTGCAGGAATTATGCTTGTGCTTCAATTTATAGAAGGAAATATTTTAGGGCCTCTAATCGTTGGCAAAAGCCTTCATATCCATCCAGCTCTGATTATCCTCGCCCTCCTTGCAGGCGGAGAAATTGGTGGAATTCTTGGCTTGATCCTAGCTGTTCCTGTGTTTTCTATACTTAAAGTGATCGTTGTTCACATCCGTGATCACAGACTTACGGCAAAGATTGACAAAATGCCCTAGAAGGAATTATACTTACTGCAAGATAAAGCAAAACGATGATGGAGATAAGTACGTTTCTACCCTTTTATAGAGAGGAAACCCACGGCTGAAAGGTTTCTAAAAGTAAGAGGAACGGAAAGCTACTCCCGAGTGCAGTTAATACCTGCCGGTTAAACCCCGTTAACGTTTATTTAAGGTGATGATCCCCATTGAAAGCGGGTTCATAACCAGGGTGGTACCGCGTGAATAACAACTCTCGTCCCTGATGCAGATCAGGAACGGGAGTTTTTTTATTTGCCTGTCGTTTTTACACAGAAAGGAGATAGGAAAGATGAAAACTTTAACGTCTGCTCAAGTAAGACAAATGTTTCTGGATTTTTTCCAGGAGAAGGGCCACAGTGTCGAGCCAAGTGCATCACTCGTCCCCCACGAAGATCCGTCTTTGCTATGGATTAATAGTGGAGTAGCAACGCTGAAAAAATACTTTGACGGCAGGGTTATCCCTGAAAATCCAAGAATCGTGAATGCGCAGAAGTCAATCCGTACAAATGATATTGAAAATGTAGGAATCACAGCAAGACACCACACATTCTTTGAGATGCTTGGGAACTTTTCTATCGGGGACTATTTTAAAGAAGAAGCCATCATTTGGGCTTGGGAGTTTTTAACAGATCCAAAATGGATTGGCTTTGATCCTGAAATGCTTTCTGTAACCATTCATCCGGAAGATGATGAAGCATTCGATATCTGGAACAAGACAGTAGGGGTGCCTGCAGAACGAATCATCCGTCTGGAAGGAAACTTCTGGGATATCGGAGAAGGACCGAGTGGGCCAAACACAGAGATCTTCTATGACCGAGGAGAAAAGTACGGTAATGACCCAGAAGATCCGGAACTTTACCCGGGTGGAGAAAATGACCGTTATCTTGAAGTATGGAACCTTGTTTTTTCTGAGTTCAACCATAATCCTGATGGAACGTATACTCCACTTCCGAAGAAGAATATTGATACAGGAATGGGCCTTGAGCGCATGGTTTCCGTCATCCAGAACGTTCCGACCAACTATGACACAGATCTCTTCATCCCTGTGATTCGGCTGACTGAACAGCTTACAGGCAGCAAGTATGGAGTAAGCAAGGAAACGGATACGGCGTTTAAGGTAATTGCT
The DNA here is from genome assembly GCF_036216745.1 of Fictibacillus sp. B-59209. Classification (NCBI taxonomy): domain Bacteria; kingdom Bacillati; phylum Bacillota; class Bacilli; order Caryophanales; family Fictibacillaceae; genus Fictibacillus; species Fictibacillus sp. B-59209. Next base: position 35,380 of record NZ_JARMMC010000014.1, read on the forward strand.
GACCATATTCGAACGGTCGCTTTTGCGGTTTCAGATAATGCTCTGCCTTCAAATGAAGGACGCGGTTATATTCTTCGCCGCCTGATCAGAAGAGCGACACGCTTCGCTAAACAGATAGGCTTAGATCGTCCGTTCATGTTTGAACTTGTACCGACTGTTGCTGACATAATGGTTGATTTTTATCCTGAAGTGAAAGAGAAAGTTCCTTTTATTCAGCGCGTCATCAAGAACGAAGAGGAACGTTTCCATGAAACCATCAATGAAGGATTGGCGATTCTTGAAGATGTCATCCAAAAAGAAAAAGCATCAGGCAGCAGCACGATTGCAGGAAAAGATGCGTTTAAACTTTATGATACTTTCGGTTTTCCTTTTGAACTGACCGAAGAGTACGCTGCTGAACACAATATGGAAGTCGACCGTGCCGGATTTGAAAAAGAGATGGAAGCACAGCGTGAACGTGCTCGTTCTGCGCGCCAGGATGTAGATTCCATGCAAGTGCAGGGAGGCGTACTCAGCGATATCAAAACCAACAGTGAATTTGTCGGTTATGATGAAGAAAGAAGTACTTCAAAAGTGCTGGAGACTCTTCAAAACGGTGAGCGGGTAGACCTGCTAGGCGAAGGAGAAGAGGGGCAGGTCATCTTGGATCTCACTCCGTTTTACGCTGAAAGCGGCGGTCAGGTAGCCGATCAGGGAACTATTATTGGAGAAGGTGTAGAACTGTACGTGAAGGATGTACAGAAGGCGCCGAACGGTCAGAACCTTCATACTGTAACGGTAGTGAAAGGAAGCTTGCGCAAAGGGATTGAAGCCGTGGCACAAGTAGATGCTGAAAAGCGTGCTGCCATTGTAAAAAATCATACGGCTACCCACCTTCTGCATCAGGCGCTGAAAGATGTTCTGGGAACTCATGTTAATCAGGCTGGTTCTCTCGTCGCCCCAGGAAGACTTAGATTTGACTTCTCTCACTTCGGAAGTATTTCTCCTGAGGAACTGGAGCGCATCGAGGAAATCGTCAATCAGAAAATCTGGAAGACGATCGCAGTGGATAAGATGCTGAAACCAATCGATGAAGCAAAATCTATGGGTGCAATGGCTTTATTCGGTGAAAAGTACGGAAAAGTGGTCCGTGTCGTTCAGATTGGGGATTACAGCCTTGAGCTTTGCGGTGGATGCCACGTTCATAATACATCTGAGATCGGATTGTTTAAGATCCTTTCTGAGACAGGAATCGGTGCTGGAACAAGAAGGATTGAAGCTGTAACAGGACAAGAAGCATACCAGGCGATGAAGGAACAGGTTCAGGTTCTTCGTGACGCTGCTGCTATACTGAAAACCAATACAAAAGAAGTGCCGCACCGCATCGAAACACTTCAAAGCCAAGTTCGCGAACTTCTGCGTGAGAAGGAAGCTTTGTCTTCTAAATTAGGCAACTTGGAAGCAGGAAGCTTAATCAACGAAAAAGTAGAGGTCAATGGTGTTTCTCTGATTGTTAAAAAAGTAAATGCTGCAGATATGAATGGCCTGCGGTCCATTGTTGATGATTTAAAAAATAAACTTTCGAGCGGAATTGTAGTACTCGGAGCAGTAAATAATGATAAAGTAAACATTGTAGCCGGAGTTACAAAAGATTTGATTTCAAAAGGCTACCATGCCGGCAATCTTGTAAAAGAAGTAGCTTCACGCTGCGGCGGAGGCGGCGGAGGCCGTCCTGACATGGCCCAAGCTGGAGGAAAAGATCCCGAAAAATTGGAATCTGCATTGGAATCGGTGGTTGAAGCAGTTAAATCTGTTTGCTAATCACAGCATTAAGGGTACAATGACTGTATAAAGGGAAAATACATTCAGTCAAAAGGGAGAAGTTAGAGAAAGAGGTGTTGGCCGTGAGTTCTATGGATAAAACAATGAAGTTTAATTTTCATGACGATTCAATGGATCCAAATGTACAAAAAGTGCTATTCTCCGTTTATGAAGCACTGCAGGAAAAAGGCTATAACCCGATTAATCAAATTGTCGGGTATCTGTTATCAGGAGACCCAGCCTATATTCCGCGCCATAAGGATGCCAGAACGATGATTCGTAAAATTGAACGGGATGAACTTATTGAAGAACTGGTTAAATCCTATCTTGATACGAAGGAAAAGGATTCTCTCTAATGACCAGAATTCTAGGACTTGATGTGGGTTCCCACACGGTTGGAGTGGCCGTCAGCGATGCCATGGGCTGGACTGCTCAGGGAATTGAGACGGTCAGGAGAAAACCGCATCAGCCCGACGAAGTCTTTGAACGTATTGGCGAGTGGGTCAAACAGTACGAAGTTGAAGAAATTGTAGTAGGCTTACCCAAAAACATGAACGGATCCATTGGTCCGAGCGGTGAAGCATGCCAGGAATTTGCCCGAGAGGCTGAAAAGCGGTTTGAACTTCCCGTCGTGTTATGGGACGAGCGGTTAACGACGATGGCTGCAGAAAAAATGCTGATTTCAGCAGATGTCAGCCGCAAGAAGAGGAAACAAGTGATTGATAAGATGGCAGCGGTTTTGATTCTGCAAGGTTATTTAGACAGCCGCCAATTAAAAAATTGAGGTGATTCAAATGGCAAATGAAGAAAAAGAGCACATTATCATTCCAGGAGAAGATGGAGAAGAGAACCTGTTTGAAGTACTAATGACGATTGACGGAAGCACCACTCCGACAGGCCATTCTTACATTCTGCTCGTACCAGCTGGTGACGATCAAGAAGATGAGGAGAGCGAAGAGCAGGAAGTTTTTCCTTTCCGTTTTGTAGACAAGGGTGAAGGGGAAGACGATATCGAGCTTTTCCCTCTTGAAACAGATGAAGAATGGCAAATGATCGAAGAAACACTAAACGCTTTTCAAGATGAAGAAGAATAATCGATTGGCAGCTAAAGTCTAACTTTAGCTGCTTTTTTTTATGACATTGGAGCATACTAAAGGTCTTATCACTTCAAATCCCTTTATCTGGGAGTTGTGTCTGGCTGCAGCGCTAGTATCCGCAGGGCATAAGTCCGGCATCGATTAATGATGAACTTATTCTATATCGGACTTTAACAGAGACGCTTGCGCTTTTCTTAATTATGGAAGCTAGACATGATTTTTACTTATCAGTATAATTAAGCAGATGAAGGGAGAGAAAAAGGGTGTTAATATTAAATACGGTTTCGGGAGGCCCTCTTGATTCCGGCGGGAAAAACCGAAAAAGAAATACAGCAGTCGTTCTATTTCTGATCTTTGTGATCATTGCCGCAGCTGCTGTATATGGATATACATACATAAAAGATGCGCTTGGACCTGTAAACAAACATAACGATAAAAAGATTACGGTAGATATACCGATTGGTTCTTCAGTTTCCACTATCGGAAAAATTTTAGAAGACAAAGGGCTGATCACCAGCAGCATGGTCTTTCAGGTGTATGCCAAATCTAAAGAGTCTGGAAATTTGCAGGCTGGCGTCTATGACCTTAAGCCTTCAATGAATGTCGATCAGCTGATCGCCGCTTTAAAGAACGGTAAAGTATTTCGCCATCCTGAAACCTCCTTCACCATACCTGAAGGTTTTATCATTCCGCAAGTAGCCGAAGTAGTGGCAAAAAACACCGGCCAAAGCAAAGAACAAGTAATGAAGATTATGAACAACAGAACATTTGTGAAAGAGCTGCAGGCACAGTTTCCTATTATTGATAATAAAGTTTTTGACAAAAAGGTCTATTATCCTCTTGAAGGGTATTTGTTCCCTGCAAAATATGAGTTTGATGAGAAAAAACCTGATGTAAAAGCGGTTATAAAGAAAATGGTGGAAAAAACGCAAAGGGTCATGGATAACTACCAGGCTGAAATTAATAAAAGTAAGAAAAAGCCTTATGAAGTTCTGACTTTAGCATCAATGATTGAAGAGGAAGCTCAAAGGCCAGAAGATCGGCCTAAAATATCAGGTGTTTTTTACAACCGGTTAAAAAAGAAAATGACGCTTGATTCCGACCCAACCGTTAAATATGCACGTAAAAACTTTAAAGTACAAGTTCTCTACAAAGAACTAAAGTATGACTCACCTTATAATACGTATAAATATCCAGGGCTGCCCATTGGCCCGGTGGCATCTCCAGGAGAAGAGTCGATTAAAGCTGCACTGAAGCCAGAACCGTCGGGATATTACTTTTTCTATGCCCGCCCAAACGGTCAAGTGATTTATACAAAAACATACAAGGAACATACAAAGGTCGTTCAAAAATACCGGGATGAATGGCAGGCGCACGCAAGGAAAAGCTAAAAAGAAAACATAACATTATGCTTTTATGATATAATGTTCCGGGTTAAGTAAGGAGGCATCGCCTTGATCACAAAAGAAGTACAGGACTATATCGAAGAATTAATACCTGATCGAGATCCGAGAATAGTGGAAATTGAGGAGTATGCAAAAGAGCATAGTGTTCCGATCATGGAGCTCGTCGGCATTGAAGCCTTGCTTCAGCACCTCCGAATTATCCAGCCGAAAAAAATCTTGGAGGTAGGGACAGCCATAGGGTATTCTGCGATTCGTATGGCAGAAGCTGTACCGGATGCTTCGATCGTTACCATTGAGAAAGATCCGGAACGATACGAGCTGGCTGTGGCCAATATTAAGGAATTAGGATTTACGGACAGAATAACTGTATTGCTGGGTGACGCCAATGAATTAGCAGCAGAGGCAGAAAAACATGCACCCTTCGATGTTATATTTATAGATGCCGCAAAAGGACAATACCAGCGTTTTTTTGAGAACTATGGAAGGCAACTTCGGCCGAAAGGCATCATGATCTCAGATAATATTCTGTTTAAAGGCTATGTTGCCGATGACAGCGGGGTTGGAACGAGACGGCTGGCATCCTTAGTCAGAAAGATTCGTTCTTACAATGAGTTTCTCATGAACCACGAAGAGTATACAACTGCCATTCTGCCTGTCGGCGACGGCTTAGCCATCAGCATGAAAAAGGATAAAGAGCAGCGTTAGAGAGATTGGAAGGAGAAAGAACATGGTACACAAACCGATTGTCATAGGGGTAGCCGGGGGTTCAGGCTCTGGAAAAACTACAGTTGCCAAGGAAATCTACCGCCAGTTTGCCGATCAGTCGATTCTGATTATAGAGCAGGATTCATATTACAGAGATCAATCCGACAAAACGATGGACGAGCGTCTCAAAACAAATTATGATCATCCTCTGGCTTTTGACAATGAATTGCTTATTCGTCAAATAAACGAACTTTTGGAATATAAATCCATAGAAAAACCGGTTTATGACTATACAGCACATACAAGAAGTGATAAAATTATCCCAGTCGAACCGAAAGATGTAATCATTCTTGAAGGTATTTTAATTTTGGAAGATGAGCGTCTAAGGGACCTAATGGATATCAAACTATTTGTCGACACGGATGCCGATGTCCGGATTATCCGGCGTATGGTCAGGGACACTCGTGACAGAGGACGTACGCTCGAATCAGTAATCGATCAGTATACATCAGTAGTCCGTCCGATGCATAACCAGTTCATTGAACCTACAAAACGGTATGCGGATATCATTATCCCGGAAGGCGGACAAAACCGGGTAGCAATCGATTTGATGGTCACCAAAATTCAAACTATCCTTGAAGAAAAAGCAATCCTAAAAAAATGAGGCTGAGTCCTCATTTTTTCCGCATGGTTCGGTTTATTGCCACCAATAAATTTGGCAAGCGCTTTATTTTTTAGTAAGGTGTAAGAAATCCGATATACATATCAGATCTGTTTGACGACATATATAGTTATCAAGGGTACTGATTAATTGAAGGAGTGAATTCAGAATGTCAGAAGAGAAAAAACATTATATGACGCTTGAAGGCAAGCAAAAATTAGAGAACGAATTAGAACATTTAAAGACTGAAAAAAGAAAAGAAGTAGTAGAACGTATAAAAATCGCTCGCAGCTTCGGTGATCTTTCCGAAAACTCGGAGTATGATGCTGCAAAAGACGAACAGGCTTTTGTTGAAGCCAGAATCGTTCAATTGGAGAAAATGGTACGTGATGCCGTGATCATTGAAGAAAATAAAGCGGCAGGAGACAGCGTATCCATCGGAAAATCTGTAAAGTTTCTTGAGCTTCCAGATGGTGACGAAGAAACTTACATGATTGTCGGAAGCGCGGAAGCCGATCCGTTTGAAGGGAAAATCTCAAATGATTCTCCGATGGCAAAAAGCCTTTTAGGCAAGAAAGTCGGAGAGCAGGTTTCAGTACAAACTCCAGGCGGAGAAATAAGTGTACGAATTTTAGAAGTAAAATAAGGAAAACAGCGTCTTAGATGACGCTGTTTTTTGTTTTAGGCAGGCAGCAAGTTTATTTAGAGCCGGGAGAGACCACAATGAAAATGAGGTGGTCTTTATGAAAAGCATTCATAAACGCATAGTGATTTCCGGCTCGCTATTTCTTTTGGGTTTGTTTCTCCTTGCCGGGCGCCTGATTCAGATACAGCTAGTATCTACAGAATCCTTTTCAAAACATAAGGTCAATCTAATTGACGAGAGTGTAAGACAACGCACACATTCCTTTACAATCAATGAAGGAAGAGGGCTGCTGCTTGACCGAAATGGCGAGATGATCTCCGCGGAATTAAAGCCAGCTGTTATTTTATTCCCTTTTTTGCAGGGTGAAGCGCAGGCGATCGATAAAGTGGCGGATGTGCTGGGAAAAAGTCCTTCTGTAATTCGGAGAGCGGTTGAAGGGCACGAAGAACCCTTCGTTATCGCTGATGAGAAAGATGATATTACGACCCAGACAATGGAAAGAATCAATAAATTAAAGCTTCCAGGAGTTTATGCTCATTATATTGCAAGAAATAAGCACTCGGAGTTTGCCAGTTCCTTGCTCGGCGTAACGGGACAAGCCCCGGAAGTGATCAAGAAAAATTATAAAGATAAACTTGATAAAGGGATGATCAGTGTTAATACAAAAATTGGAAAAACGGGATTTCAGCAGGCGTTTGATCCGTTTTTGATCTCTGAAGGAGAGACGAAGCTGATCTATCATGTTGACCGGTCAGGGTCTCCCCTTTTCGGTCTGGAAGTTAAATACCTTGCTCCATCCAATCCCTTTTATCCAGTTAGTGTGAAAACCACGGTAGACAGCAAGCTGCAGGCCATTCTTGAGTGTGCTGTTGACGTAAGCGGTATAAAAAATGGCGGAGCTGTACTGCTGGACGTTTCGAGCAATGAACTGCTTGGTATGGTAAGTCGGCCATACAAAACAGGCTTAAGCAAAAACCAGATGCTGACTCGGCATGCTCCGGGTTCTGTTTTTAAAATCGTGACGGCGGCCGCTGCCATTGAGCATAAAGATCTTCAAAAAGAGAGGACGTTTGACTGTGACCTCGGGATCGATGGGAAGAAGGCCAAGCATCCACTAGGAAATTTGGACTTTAACAGCAGTTTCTCACAAAGCTGCAATCGGACATTCGGCCTGCTGGCTAATGATATGATGAAAAAAGATCATAGCATGTTGGATGACTATGCCAAGAAGCTTGGCTTGACCGGCAGATCAGGCTGGAACGGGCAAGTTTATCATTATCAAGACTTCAAACAGTTTCCGGAAGAAGAGCATGCAACGATCTGGGCTGACCGCTACGACAAAAATCAGCCATTAGCCATCTCTCAAACGGCAATCGGCCAAAAAGATGTCCAGGTTACACCTTTATCCGTTGCAAATATGATAGCTGGCATCGCTCGTGGAGGAAAAGTGGAGGAAGTGAAAGGTGCGACAAAAATCCTGTATAAAAACGGGAATACCTTGCTTACTTTTCAAGACCATAAGAAAAAAGCAAAAATACAGCCTTATACTGCGCAAAAGCTTCAGATGCTTCTTAACGGCGTGGTAACCGATCGAAAAGGAACAGGGAGGGCGTTACAGGGTCTGCCATATGCAGTGGCGGGCAAGTCCGGAACGGCAGAGAAAGGGAAAGCTAATACTTCAAATAAATGGTTTGCCGGTTATTTTCCTGCCGACCATCCAAAATATGCGCTCGTTGTTATTGATTTAGATTATACAGGTGCACGTACAACTGTTATTTCGGCTTATGCCGATATTGTGAAAAAGATTTACAATAACGATAAAGAAAAATAATAAGTTCTGCTACATACTCAAAATCTCAAACTTGTCGAATTCGTTTATCGTGGTAAAATTGATATAGCAAAACTTTTTTAGGAGGTTTGTATGAGCAGAAAACAATACCGTTCTCGCTTTGAAAAGCGAAAACAAAATCGAACATTAAACATTGCAATCGGAGTAGTTATCCTCTTGATTATAATTGTCGGAGCTAACATATTCATGAACGGAGGCAGCAGCCCGACGTCTTCTTCTCCTGCTCACGGTAATCAGGATAAGAAAAACCATTCCTCTTCCTCTAAAACCGATACAAAAAAGAAAGACGACTCGATCGTCGTAGATGAAGATAAGAACAAAGATTCCTCTGGTACGGATCAGAATTCTTCTTCGCAGAAAGATGACAGCGAAGATAAAAATAAAGATGATGCAGCTAAAAAAGAGACCGATAAACCTGAAGGGGGAGGCCCAGATGGTCCATGGGATCCTGTGGGAACCTCACAATCAGGAACACACACCAAATCGTACGATAAAGGAACTCCGGACTGGAACGAACAAACAAAGGCTTTATCCTATGCAACAGGAATACCCGAGGATCAAATGACATTATTGTGGCTGGGTAATGGAGGGGCACCGGACAAATCGGTAGGACGTGTCCTTTCAAAGGAAGATGGAAGCCGATATGAAGTTCAGCTTCAATGGGAAGACGGCAAAGGCTGGAAACCCACAAGCGTTACAAAAAATTAATAAAAGCTTAAGCCGTCTGAACATTTGTTCAGACGGCTTTTTCGTCCAAAAATGAGAGTGCCGTTTGATTGATTATTCCTGATTTCTGTGATATCTTGGAACCTGTAAAGTTTTAATTCATAGTATAGTGATAGGAATTATATATTTTAAATAGACGGAGTGGGATAAATGGGCAGAGAATTTATTTCGTTATTTGATGAGTGGGCAGAATCATACGATCAATCAGTGTCAGGCCAAGATGAAGAATATAAGGAAGTATTTGAACGATATGGAGAAATTCTTGAAGCGGTTGCCTCAAGGACGACAGGAACTGTCGCAGAATTTGGAGTGGGTACTGGAAACCTGACCGAAAAACTGCTGGATGCCGGGAGAACGGTTTATGGTATTGAACCTTCAAAAGGCATGCGGGAAAAGACAAAAGCCCGTTTTACAGACCTGCAGCTTTTTGATGGAGACTTTTTGGCATTTCCAGAACTTCCTGGAGAGATTGATGCTATCGTAAGCACCTATGCTTTCCATCACCTTACAGATAAAGAAAAAGACTCTGCTATCCAATTATATAGCCAGATTTTAAAGGAAAATGGTAAAATTGTATTTGCGGATACAGCTTTCATTAATGAGGCGGACCGGCAGGAAAGGTACCGCATCGTAAAAGAACAAGGTTATTTAAACCTGCTGCAGGATCTTCAGACGGAATATTATACGACGCTTGAAGTGCTGAATGAAATTTTTCAGAAACATGGTTTTGAAGTTTCTTTTGAAAAATTAAATACCTACGTCTGGCTGATGGAAGCTGTTAAAACGAAAAAAATTTAACAGAATATATTGGAGTTGTCGCTATGAAAATTGGAATAATCGGTGCTATGGAAGAAGAGGTCATCATTCTTCGGGATAAACTATCACACAGGCAGGACAAAACGCTCGCCGGCTGTGAATTTTATACTGGGAAGATTGATGGAATTGATATCATTCTCCTGAAATCGGGTATCGGTAAAGTAAATGCCGCTATTGGAACAACGTTGATGATTGAGATGTTTCAACCAGACTGCCTTATCAATACAGGATCAGCCGGAGGGTTTCACAAAGACCTGAATGTTGGAGATGTCGTCATCTCAACGGAAGTTCGCCATCATGATGTGGATGCAACCATCTTTGGCTATGAATATGGGCAGGTTCCACAGATGCCGGCCTACTATGTACCGGATGCCGATCTTGTTTCCATCGCTGTAAAAAGTGCGGAGAAGGTAAGCGGAATACAAGTAGCAAAAGGTCTGATCGCTTCAGGTGACTCGTTCATGAGCGATCATGAACGAGTGGAATTTATCCGGACAAAGCTTGCGGGATTGTATGCAGCAGAAATGGAAGCGGCGGCGATTGCTCAGGTTGCCTATCAGTTCAAGGTGCCGTTTGTCATTATCCGATCTCTTTCAGATATAGCCGGTAAAGATGCCCGCGTATCTTATGACCAATTTTTAGATACTGCCTCCAAGCACTCGGCAGAATTGATTTTATTAATGATAGAGGAGTTGAAACATAATGGTTAAAAAAATGAATGTAGAAAGCTTCAATCTTGATCATACTAAAGTTGCAGCACCTTATGTACGTCTTGCTGGTACAACCCAAGGTAAAAATGGAGATGTTATCCATAAATATGATATTCGCTTTTGCCAGCCGAACAAAGATCATATGGATATGGCGGGGCTTCATTCAATCGAACATTTAATGGCAGAAAATATCCGTAACCATCATGATTCAGTGGTGGATATCAGTCCAATGGGCTGCCAAACCGGATTCTATCTTTCAGTCATTAACCATGACAACTATGATGAAATCCTTGAGGTCCTAGAAAAAACATTGCATGATGTTCTAAAAGCGGAGGAAGTACCTGCCTGCAACGAAGTTCAATGCGGATGGGCTGCCAATCACAGCTTGGAAGGCGCAAAAGAGATTGCAGAAAAAATGTTAGCGAAAAAAGATGAGTGGAACAAGGTGTTTGCTGAATAAGAGGAGTTTGTGTGATGACGGTTTATAAAAATATACATGAGTTAATCGGTAATACACCGATGGTCCAACTGACTCAGTTCCCGTTGCCAAATGGGGTGCGGCTATTTGCCAAACTTGAATATTTCAATCCTGGAGGAAGCGTGAAAGACCGGCTGGGGAAAGAATTACTGGATGAAGCGTTCCGTACAGGAAAACTGGTGGAGGGCGGTACCATCATTGAACCGACAGCAGGCAATACAGGAATTGGTCTGGCATTGGCAGCTATTAACAGAGGTATTAACGTTACGTTTGTTATCCCTGAAAAGTTCAGTATGGAAAAGCAGGACATCATGAGAGCTCTAGGCGCAACCATTATTAATACGCCAACAGAGGAAGGTATAAAGGGAGCGATAAAGAAGACTGAACAGCTTCTTACTGAGATTCCTAACTCCTTTACTCCAGCTCAGTTTTCCAATCCGGCCAATCCTGCTACGTACTATAAAACACTTGGACCAGAAATTTGGCAGGACTTAAACGGCGAGGTTGACATCTTTGTTGCAGGAGCCGGCACTGGCGGTACATTCATGGGTACCGCACAGTTCCTAAAAGAAAAGAAATCGGAAATTAAAACGGTCATTGTAGAGCCAGAAGGGTCGATTTTGAACGGCGGCCAGTCAGGACCTCATAAAACAGAAGGAATCGGTATGGAATTCTTGCCAGGCTACATGAATTCTTCTTATTTTCAAGCGATCCATACAGTTAGCGATGTTGACGCATTTAACAGGGTGAAAGAATTGGCACAAAAAGAAGGCATTCTTGCTGCCAGTTCTTCAGGTGCTGCTCTTCATGCTGCATTGCTGGAAGCAGAAACAGCTCCTGCAGGTTCGTCAATCGTAACAATCTTCCCCGATGGAAGTGACCGATATTTAAGCAAAAAGATATACGAAGGAGGCATTTAACATGAAAAGGAAAACAAAATTGATACACGGCGGAATTCCGGGTGATCCAGCTACAGGTGCCGTGTCGTTTCCGATTTACCAAGTAAGCACCTACAAACAAGAAGAAGTGGGTGTTCATAAAGGATATGAATATTCCCGAACAGGAAATCCGACCCGTTTTGCACTAGAAGAGCTTGTTAAAGACCTTGAAGAAGGAAAAAGAGGTTTCGCTTTCGGTTCTGGTATGGCAGCCATTACAGCTGTTATGATGCTGTTCAGTTCAGGTGACCATGTGATCCTGACGGATGATGTATATGGCGGGACATACCGCGTTGTATCTAAAGTCCTCAACCGAATTGGTATTGAAGCCACTTTTGTTGATACAACCGATTTAAATGCAGTAAAAGAAGCGATCAAACCGAATACAAAAGCACTATATGTTGAAACACCGACAAACCCATTGTTAAAAGTAACCGATTTAAAAGCAGCTTCCCAATTGGCGAAAGAAAACAACCTGTTATTTATCGTGGACAATACGTTCAGCACTCCGTATTGGCAAACACCAATTACATTAGGAGCTGATATTGTTCTTCATTCGGCTACTAAATATATTGGAGGGCATAGTGATGTCGTGGCAGGTATCGTCGTTGTAAACGATGATAAGCTGGCTGAGGATCTTCACTTTGTTCAGAATTCTACAGGCGGCATCTTAGGGCCGCAGGACTCTTGGCTCCTTATCAGAGGTATTAAGACGCTCGGTCTTCGTATGGAAGCCCACGAGGCCAATACGAAGAAAATTGTAGAGTTTCTGTCCAATCATCCAAGCGTTGAAAAAATTTATTACCCTGGACTTGAAAGCCATCCTCAGCATAGCATCGCAAAAGCGCAGGCAGGTGGTTTTGGCGGGATGGTATCATTCGATGTAGGTAGTGGCGAGAAAGCTGCCCAAGTCTTGAAAAAGGTACATTACTTTACCTTAGCAGAAAGCCTTGGTGCAGTAGAAAGCCTGATTTCTGTTCCTGCTCAGATGACGCATGCGTCCATTCCTTCTGACCGCAGAGCAGAACTCGGAATCACTGATGGATTAATCCGCATCTCAGTCGGAATTGAAGATGCAGATGACTTAATTGAAGATTTGAAGCAGGCGCTTCAATAAGAGAAAAAACTCCCGGCAGATAGAACCGGGAGTTTTTTTATATATTTGTCAAATATTACGTAGTCGGCAGCCACCTGATATATGTTATTGTAATATAAGAGGTTAGGAGGCTGATTAAGTAATGGATTCAAAAGTTATTCAAGATATTAAAGTTAAAATTCAGGATTATCAGCACTACGGGATTATCCTTTTATCATTAAGCTCGTTTCTTTATTTAGGAACTGTGATTCCTTTTGCAGGGAAAGATACAGCAGATGCGATTGTCTGCGGAGCAACTTCCATGACAGGGCTTGGTTTTACTGCTCTTATGTATTATCAAGCGAAGAGATTAAAGAAACGTTTACAAGAGATACAATAAATAAAAAAATCCGGCAGCCATGATGGGCTGCCGGATTTTTTTATCTGGATTTAGCGCCAGAACAAGGCACTAAAGCTTATAAGTCTTATATTGAAATACCGATGAATGTACCGATGCATAGCAGAAGACCAAAGCCTAAATGAAGCATTGCTGTGAGTCCGAGTGCTTTGTTCAGTTCTTTAGGCTCCCAGGTGCGTGCTGCTATTCCTACTGCTTTTAATGCAATCGGCAAAGAAACGATGGCGATCAAACTCCATGCAGGAAGCAGTGAAGCAATTACGAGCAGCAACAGGATAATATACGTACCAAGCATTAAAATATAATACTCGATTCGAGCTCCTTTTTTGCCGATTAATCCTGCAATCGTAATCTTATTGATCAATTTATCCGTATCGATGTCCCTCAGGTTATTGGCGTGCAATATGGCCATGATCAAGTATGCATTTGGAAGTGAAATAAGTACCGTTTCCCAGTGAACCGTTAGCGTCTGGACGTAGTAGGAGCCAATAACAGCCAAAACTCCAAGTGTCGTTCCTGAAGCAAATTCCCCAAAGCCATTGTAGGCTAGCGCATAGCGGGTAGCCGTATAAAAGTACCCGATCAGCAGAGAAGGAATTCCGATATATAAAATAAAGCTGCCAGTCAGACTGGCCAAAATTAATCCGATAATACTTCCTAAAGCAAAGAAGATGAGTCCTGTAATATGGACTTGCACAGGTGTCATTTCCTTACGGTCAATCACTCCGGACGGGCTGAGCGAGCCAGGCTGGTCAGCACCTTTTTTATAATCAAAGTAGTCGTTCACCAAGTTGGTCCCGCACTGCATGAATATAGCGCCTGCGAGTGTTAATAAAAAGATTCCCCAGTTGATCTCCGTCCATTTCATGGCGAGAATGGTACCGAAAAGCACAGGTATGATAGAAGCCGTCAATGAAAATGGCCGGGTAGAGGCCAATATAGTCTTAGGGCTTATCATAATCGTTCCCCCTATCTTACGAAATACAAATTATTAGGCATATCCATTATAAAACAAATGTTTGTGAAAAGGTACACATAATGCTTGTGTTTTATACAAAAAATGAAATTTGTGATGGTAAGTATGGAATGTTTTTCTTTCTATGAAATTCCGCAAAACAACGGGTATCTTTCATAAGGAGGATGCATATAAATAAATTGTTTGGTAAAAGAGGTTTACAAGTTACCATGATGTGGTTATAATTACCATGTAAGAAAAATCAGAATTTATTGAAGGAGGTCGAACACCATGATGCAATGTAAAACAATTTCAACTCTGAAGCAACTGAATAAATCAAATCGATGTTCGGCCGTTGGACAGTAGTCTTTTTTAACAATTCATTTGGATAAAAAAGCGCCGCAGGCTGAACGATGCCTGTGGCTTTTTTGTGCCCATTTTTGGGTTGGCCGCAGGGGATCTTGTACTGCGGCCTTTTTTATAAATATCAACTTGAGGGAGGAGAGAAAAATGATGATTAGTATTGCTTTGTTGACTTGGTTCTCTTTGGAGAAGGATATGACCTGTTGATTTTAAAATTAAAGGAGGATTTATTATGTTTACACTACAATTATTTTTTGGCACAATTACTGTTTCTTTCAAACGAAAAATCAGAACGCATCAAGAAGTTGTACATCAGCAAGAGGTGAATGAGAGGTTCGAAGCCAGCCGCGATAAAGTCGTGAATACGGTCCTAACCTTTTAGTAAAGTTTGACAATAAAAATTAATGGAGGGATAAATATGATGGTAAAAAGATACCTGGCGTTTCTCAATTGGATCATAACGGAGAAAGATACGACCTGAAAGGATAACCAGGAAGGAAAGGAGGAACCTGTATGTTTACACTAAACCTTTTCTTTGCTACGATTACCATTTCATTAAACAAGAATGAAATGACGTACAAAGAATATGTCCACCAGCAAAATGTAAATGACTTGTTCGATGCTGCTCATGCAAAAGCAATCGACGCGAATTACATTCGTTAATAGATAGAAAAAAGCCCTGGCTTGCGCAAATTATAGTGCGAGGCAGGGCTTTTGCTGTATGATGAAGATATAAATCATAAAGAAGGGTTAAAAGGGTTGAACGTTTATGAAAAAAGATATTCATTGCTGTGCCACCTGCATCAATTTTAAGGTTTCAAGAACGGAGCAGGGGATGAAATATGAGTGTACAAGGCTTGGATATGAAACCCAGCCTTCCTATAAATTCAACTGCTGGGAACCAAAGGATCACGTGAAAAAGTGGCTGGAAGAAAAATAAATTTACCAGCCTCTTCCTGCCCCGCCCCCGCCGGAAGACCCGCCGCCGCCACCGCGCCGTCCACCGCCCCCGCCTCTGGATATCATGGAGAGGATCATGTAAGTTAGAAATCCATTAAAAAATTTTACATCCAAAAAGATAACCACTACGATGATAAGAATGTAAAACCACGAGAAAGGATCTTTTTTCTTTTCTTTAGGAGGAGGGTTATCCTGTCCCTTGTATTCTTGTTTGATCTCTTTAACAAGAGCCTGATACGTTTGTGTGACAGCCGAGTCAGGCTTCCCTTGTTTCATATAGGGAATCGCATTTTCGTCCAGAATCCTTCCAGCTTTTCCGTCTGGAATAGCACCCTCAAGACCATATCCAACTTCAATCCTGATTTTCTTCTGTGACATGGCAACGACGAGCAGTACGCCATTGTCCGCTTTCTTCGTGCCAAGCCCGTACGTTCTATAGGCTTTATTCGCATAGTTCTCAATGGGTTCACTTCCAATAGACTTAACGGTCAGAACAGCAAGCTGTGCTGTCGTCTGATCTTCCAGTTGTCTTCCCAATGACAGCAGCTCTGCTTCTTGCTGTTGATTTAAGATGTTCGCGTAGTCCTGAACATAAATATCTCCCGTTGGAGCAGGTATCTTTGCTGCTGATACCGGTTCTCTGGCTGTTAGTATGGTGAAAAAGAGAAACACCATCAAAAGGAGGGAGAATCTTTTGGAAAGCATTATCCGTTTCCTCCAAAGTCTACTTTAGGGGGCTCTTTTGCGTTGGCATTGGCCTTAAAGTATTCTTTTTTATCAAATCCTCCTATCCCAGCAATTAACGCTCCAGGAAATCGTTTTACTTTTTTATTATAGGAAGCCACTTCCTGGTTGTAATCCCTTCTGGCTATGGCGATCCGGTTTTCGGTGCCTGCAAGTTCATCCATAAGTTGAGTAAACTGTTTATCAGCTTTAAGGTTCGGGTACCGCTCCTGAATAACAAGAAGCCTGCTTAAAGCGCCGGTTAATTGGTCATTGGCTTGTGCCTTTTCCTGAGTTGATTGTGCACCGGCCAGGCGGGCACGCGCATCGGAAATATCCTTTATGACTTTTTTTTCATGTGAAGCATAGCCTTTGACGGTATTTACAAGGTTAGGCACCAAATCTACACGTCTTTGCAGCTGTGTCTCAATCTGCGAGTAGGACTGATCAACATCCTCTTCCTTGTTGACAAAACCGTTGTAGCTTGCTACAAACCAAATAACGATAACACCTATGATGACTACAGGCCATATCCAGCTTTTTTTCATATGTACACTCCTTCAGCAAATTTACATTAATTTTTAGTTTTCCCCTATCTTATGATTTAAAAACAGAAAATATGGCTTAGGTTCAACAAGATTAAAATGGCTTAATAGAGGGTAAACACCCTATGTAGACGGATATAAAATGGAGGAGGAATTGAAAATGAATGAAGATCAAACAAAAGGGAAAATGGATCAGGCCAAAGGTGAAGCAAAAAGAGAGCTAGGCAAGCTCACTGGAGATGAAAGAACAGAAGCGGAAGGCAACAAAGACAAAGCAAAAGGAAACATCCGTGAAGGTTATGGCGATGCCAAAGAAAAAGCAACAGATACAGTAAACAGCTTATTTGATAATAAAAGAGATTAAGTAAAAGTGAAACAAGGCCAGCTCCGAAAGGGACTGGCCTTGTTTTTTGATTAAATAACCCAATGTTGACGGAACCAAGTCACACGAAACTGGCAATTTACCCTTTAATCTTTGTTACAAAACGAGGGAGTTAATTGTCTTATTAGTGATTGCTAATTAAGGAGGAATTGAGTATGGAAACAAGATTTTTAATGGGAAAGGTCAATCCAGGAGGTTATGAGGCAATGTTGAACCTGCGTTCTTTTCTCCTGAAGAACGAGCAGTGTTAGCGCTGACTGAATCGATCACACTCGTAGCTGACTCCCATGTTCCAGAAGTATATAGGGAAGTAGCTGATCAGATTCAATAACTATTAAAATGCAAATGGAGATACGGAAGGTAGCTTTCGTATCTCCATTTTTATTGGAACGTAACAGGTTTATTGACGAGGGAGCTGCTTTCCAGTAATAATAATGGGTTCCCCAGCCATCAATAATGAATGCAAGGACCGAAGTGAAGGGGGTGACCAATAACACGAGTTTACATTTCTTATTTAAAAGAAATACACCTGCCAACCAAGGCAGCACCATATAAAGCAGATAAGAGGCCAACATGCCATCACCAAATTTATGACTTTGGTGATAGCATGTTTCATTTTCTTCGCTTTCATTCAAAACGAAGGGCATTTCTATTTTACAGGTGCAATAAAAAAGGAACAGTATTTTGAATTAATGAACAGTTGATGTAATCGAATATCCAGCTGTTCATCTATAGATTTCGGAATGGTTATCACTCCTTTTTTATTAATCTTTATATATTTGGCTCCCTTTACTTCGTTTATGGTATTGGCCTGAATGATGATTGAGTCGTCTTTTTTACATACAGTGAGGAGGTCATTTTCGGTTATATTAAATTCCTCTCTCCAAACGGCAGGCAGCAAGATGACACGATTTTTACCAGGCATATAGTATTTATCTGTCTCAACTATCAACTGTCAGACTCCCTTAATTAGTAGTTTTTAATAAATATTACCATTCCTAACATTTTTTCAAACTGATAAAAACGTTTCAATTTTACTTAGAAGATTTAGGTTAAAAGCTTTTAATTGCTTAATTTCTGTGCGTAAACCGACTATTTACCTGCGAATATGGTAAATGGAACCAGTGTTTTCTGAAAACCTCTTTAAATACAGGACTAAAATCATCTGGTGTAAATGTAATAAAGGTAGGTGCTGATTGAGAAAAACAAAAAAAGAAAAAAGTATCTCATCGTTTATCAGAAGAGTTAGCCCTTTTACTAAAGTACGTCCCGAGTTTTAACTTTCGAGTACCTTACCAATACAGCCGCCAATGTAATAAAAAGGTTAGTTGAAATTTTAAAAAAGCAATATTTTTTGAAATACCTATTGAAACATTCAGAATATTATTGTAGAGTATAAATTACAATTTGATACGTGATTTGTTTTCTTATCAAGAGAGGTAGAGGGAATGGCCCGATGATACCTCAGCAACCTTCAGCCGCGGATGGCTGAAAAGGTGCTAAATCCATCAAGTTCGTTAATGAACTTGAAAGATAAGAAGAACGACAATTGATATTTCTCAAAAGTCTTCTTCTTAGAAGGCTTTTTTTATTTTATTTATTAGGAGGATCTCCATGTATAAAACGGAAACAAAGCTTGCTCAGATCGGCAACCGAAGTGAAGACCGGACAGGATCAGTTAATCCGCCCGTTTATTTTTCAACCGCTTATCGCCATACCGGGATAGGAGAATCAAGCGGGTATGATTACATACGCACCGGCAATCCGACACGCCAGCTGCTTGAACAGGCGATCGCGGACCTGGAGGGAGCGGACCAAGGCTTTGCTTGCAGTTCGGGAATGGCCGCGATCGCCACCATCCTCTCCCTTTTTCAATCAGGGGATGAATGGATCGTATCCAGCGATTTATACGGCGGTACTTATCGGTTATTGGAAGAAGGCTATAAAAAATGGGGGCTGTCCTGTAAATACGCAGACACGGCGAATCCTCTTGAAATTAAACAGGCGATTACTGCGAATACCAAAGCGATTTTTCTGGAGACCCCGACAAATCCTTTAATGGAAACTTGTGATATCCAGGCGATTGCTTCTATTGGAAAGGAACATGGTCTCCTCGTGATTGTAGACAATACATTCTATACGCCTTTGCTTCAAAAGCCGATAGAACTTGGGGCAGATATCGTCATCCATAGTGCGACAAAATATCTTGGGGGACACAACGATGTACTCGCAGGACTCGTTGCTGCAAAAGGAGAAAAATTATGTGAAGAATTGTCCTATCATCATAATGCTACGGGTGCCGTTTTAAGCCCTTTTGACGCCTGGCTGTTGATGAGAGGCATGAAAACCTTGGCATTAAGGATGAAAAAGCATGAAGAAAACGCAAAGGCGGTCGTCGGTTTTCTCCAAGAACATGAAGCTGTTACGGATGTGCTTTACCCAGGAAAAGGTGGAATGATTTCCTTCCGGCTTCGTAACGAAGAATGGATTCCCTACTTTCTAAAAGGAATTTCACTGATCACATTTGCGGAAAGCTTGGGCGGTGTCGAAAGCTTCGTCACCTATCCGGCCACTCAGACCCATGCCGATATTCCGGATGACATTCGCATCAAGCGAGGGGTGTGCAACCGGCTCCTTCGGCTGTCTGTTGGAATTGAAGATGAAAATGACCTTATAGATGACTTATCGCAAGCACTTCAAATTGTTCAGAATGAGGCAATCCCCCATGAGTGACTATTCCTGTTATAATTTTCAAACCAAATTGCTGCATCATAAGCATAAGACCGATCCGACAACTGGTGCGGTCAGTGTACCGATGCACCTTTCTTCAACGTTTCATCAGGAGGATCTCGACAGTTTCGGAAAATATGACTACAGCCGGTCAGCCAACCCGACAAGAGAAGCGTTGGAGGAGCAGATCGCTCTCTTGGAGGGAGGCTGCCGGGGATTCGCTTTCTCTTCAGGAATGGCCGCTATATCGACAGCTTTTCTGCTCCTTTCTCAGGGTGATCATGTTGTGATTTCAGAAGATGTTTATGGCGGTACTTTCCGAATGGTAACGGAAGTGCTCACAAGACTGGGGATTACCCATACTTTTGTAGACATGACTGATCTGGATGCAGTTGAGAGAGCCATTCGTCCGAATACAAAAGCTTTTTACATCGAGACACCATCCAATCCACTGTTGAAAGTAACGGATATACAGGCGGTAAGCGAGCTTGCAAAAGAACAAGGAGCACTGACGTTTGTGGATAATACGTTCTTAACACCGGCTCTTCAGCAGCCTTTGCAGCTTGGTGCAGATATCGTTCTTCACAGTGCTACGAAATTTCTTGCCGGCCATAGTGATGTCGTTGCAGGACTTGCGGTTGTAAGGGATGGAGAGCTGGCAGAACGCCTTTATTTTCTGCAGAATTCCTTCGGAGCCGTGTTAGGGGTACAGGATGCCTGGCTTCTCATGCGCGGTTTGAAAACGTTGTATGTCCGGCTTCGCCATTCCTCAGAGGCAGCTGGTAAACTCGCTGATTACCTAAATCATCATCCTCTTGTTAAAAAGGTACATTACCCGGGGCTGAAAGAGCATTCCGGTTATCAATTGCAGCGCCGGCAAGCAGAAGGGCCTGGAGCTGTCTTTTCCTTCGAGCTTGAAAGCGAACAGCTGGTAAGGCCGTTCACTTCGCACCTTCAGATTCCGGTATTAGCGGTAAGCCTTGGAGCAGTAGAGTCCATATTGTCTTATCCGGCAAAAATGTCACATGCTGCAATGCCAGAGCATGAACGAAGGAAGAGAGGAATTACCAATACGCTTTTCCGTTTTTCAGCAGGGCTTGAAGACCCTGAAGACCTGATTGCTGATTTCGAGTTCGCATTAGCTCAAAGCACGATCCAGGCACTTGCAAAATAGAAGGTCATCGGATTTTGATTGCCGATGGAGCAATGGGGCATAAGAGCCCATGTTTCTCACGAGCCATAAAAAGTGGCTCTTTTTTTTGAATTATGCCTCATCGTTTTGTTTATAAAGAGGGACAGCAAATCAGTGTTTGCTGAAACACTGATTTGCTGTCCTATATAGATTTTGATGTCTTAAACCTGATTTTTCGTCCGTTTATATTTATATCCGACTAATCTTCGTTCAGACTGGATATCGTCCCATCTTTCACTAAACCAGTAGTTGAAGTATCATTACTGGTTATTTTCTCTGGTTCCTCTTGCTTCTGATCAGAGGCAAGAATTCTTATCCGACCATGAGTATCATGTTTAGACTTCATCATTTATCCCCTCCTAATTTTCCGCTTTATAAAGCATTACTGATTATTGGACTGTTGTTGATTCTGTCCCTGCATATCAGTTCCCAATCCCATCATATTTGAAGCAAGCGGCATCATGTTTTTCATTTTTCCTCCATTGCCACTCAGCATTTGATACGCAGCAATACCCACTCCTACCGAAGCGATAATTGGTAAAATCGTATTCATATTTGTTTTCATCTACATCATCCCCTTTTAGATTTTTGTCCATTGCTGAACCATATTATTTTGTCTAAAACAAACTGAATAAATTAAGTCGATTATTACCAATGAATAATAATCGGAGAAATTCTCCTTTGATGCATAATCCGGGGGGAATTCCAAAAGATAACGATAAAAGAAAGGAGAGAACATATGAATAAAAAACGAAATCTTATTCAATTTTTGGTGATCGTGTTCATGGTAGCTGTTTTAACAGCCTGTATGAATAACCGAGATAATAAGCAGGGAATGGATAATCAGAACAGAAATATGAGGAATATCAGTACTGATGAAAATACAGGTGACAATAATAACCAAGACAACCGACTGGATGTTGCAGATGAGGCTGCTGATCAAGTTGTCCAGCTTCCGGAAGTACGTCAGGCGAACGTCATCGTTACTGGTAATAATGCCTATGTGGCAGCTGTTTTGGAAGATGGAACAAACGGCAAGCTGACAAAGGAAACCGAGAAAAAAATAGCAGACAGAGTAAAAAGCACAGACCCTGATATCAAAGACGTATTTGTGTCCACTAACCCTGACTTTGTGGATCGTGTTCAAAAGTACGTGAACGATGTTCAGGCCGGAAAACCTGTCAAAGGTTTCTTTGAACAATTCAGCGAGATGGTTCGGAGATTATTCCCAACACAAAGATAAGTTTTCTAAAAAGCTCGAACTAAAAAATGAGGAAAAAGTGCAGATCACTCTTTCCTCATTTTTTTTATGTCTGGCAATAAGGCATTATTTGAATAGCTTTATTTATTCTGTATACTTCTCAACAAACTGTACAATAAGCCGATTTAGTTCATCCGCTGCTTTTGTGGGGATCTGGTGTTTGACTTTGGGAATGAACTTTAGCTCATTAAAAGGCAAATTTTCATGAAGGAGCTTAGCATAAATGTGAAAGGGTTTATCTTTTTTACCATAGACCAACAGAATGGGCAGATTAATGTTTACCAGTTGCTTGGTGCAATTATAGTGCAAACTAGAATTGTAATACTCCTTGATATTGTGAGAAGATCCTCTCCGGCCAACTTGAAACATCTGTATAAACAGCTCTTTTGTAATCGAATTGGTCCAAGAAGTGGACAAAGCCAAAACGGGGACAGCACCTATTTCCGCGAGCTTGACTCCTGCAGAAATCTTATCCTTAAGCTGTCTGTCCTTTACTTCAGAAATCCCTCCAATAATTATTCCCCCAAGCGCCCGGCTCGAATTAGTTAGCAAATACTCCAAAACGATAGAGCCGCCCGTCGAGTAACCGCAAATAAATGCTTTTTTAATTTCAAGATGATCCAACAGGCTGATAATATCATCAGCAATGAGTGGATAGGTCAGCGGCCGTTTTGAATACTGGCTTCTTCCATGACCTCTAATATCAAAAGTAATAATCTTATACTTTGTAGATAGCCCCTCTGCCTGATATGTAAAATTTAAGGAAGTAAGTACGGGAGGATGAATAAAAACAATGGGAATCCCTTCTCCTTGAACAGCATAGTACAGTTTAACGTCTCCAACATCCAGTATTGGCAAGATATAATTCACCTCAGCTTGAAATTCTATTCATAAAGTCTGCTAAGCTTGTTGAATTATTCATCAAAACCTAAAATTGCCAAATTTAAAGGGATCAGGGACTAACCCTTTACATAGACAGATGGCCTTATATATGCACAGTTAAGTGTGAAAGGTAAAAAATTATTGGCCTATTTGTTTTTCAGTGTCGAAAATGTATTGAAAGAAATATGAGTAATTTTACTTCCAAATGGATAAAGTAACAAAGGAAAAATAAGAGAGGGGCTGTGTATTAGTGGAAAATACAAGTGATTTTGTAGAAAAATTGCACGAAAACCAGGAAAAAGCAGAAAAAAATAAAAAGCATCAAGGCAATGGTAATCCAGGGACCAAGCTGCCAAATAAGCAGCACGGTACGAACAAGTAGCTATTGGGTACATTTATTTTATAGAGAAGGGGCTGTCCAGAAAGTCGAAAATTGACCTTCAGGCTGCCCCTTTTTGGCTTGAAAATCTTCAATGAAAAGTTGATTGAAGTGGAAGGTGCGAGACTCCTGCGGGACTAGCGTGACAGGTGAGACTCCCGCCGGTGCTTGCACCAAGAGGCTCACCGCACGCCCCGCGGAAAGCGAGCAGCCTGGAACGGAAATCAACAGCTTACAGACTTCTTGGACAGCCCCTTTTTTAAATAGGATATTTAAGTTGACGCTTAATTAAGTAAATGCTAAATTATATCTATGATTGAAAAAGCGATTCATTCATTATCCGTACCTACACGTCGTGCCATATTAGCTGTATTGAGAGGTCGAGAGTTGGCTTCTAGTGACATTGCTGCACACTTTGAGTTATCAGCGCCTGCAATATCTCAGCATTTGAAAGTGCTGCATGAGTCAGGTATGGTGGTTGTCCGCAAATCAGGAACTAAACGCTATTATCGAATCAGAAGGGAAGGTTTCGCAGATTTAAAAGAATTCGTAGATCAGTTCTGGGACAATAGCCTGTTCGCCTTGAAGGAAGCAGCTGAAGAGGAAGAAAGGAGAAAACATGAGTAAGCCTACCGAAAATCTTAGGAAAGAAATTTGGATTGATTGTAGTCCTAGTACGTTATTCACTTTTTTTTACAGATCCCGACAAAATGAACCGGTGGATGGGAAGACATGTATTGTTGGAGCCAAAAATCGGAGGGAAGTACCGGATTGACATAAACGGTGAAAACGTCGCTATTGGTGAGTACAAAGAGCTCATTCCAAATGAAAAGGTAGTACTTACTTGGGGATGGGAAGATTCTGAGGTAATGCCCCCCGGATCAACGACGGTTGAATTTTTGTTGAAGCCACAATATCAGGGTACTCTTTTAATATTAAATCATTATGACATCCCTGTTGAAAAAGTACTCACTAATCAAAAGGGATGGACTCATTATATTGACCGTATCAAATATTTAGGAGAAGGAAATGATCTCGGAGTAGATCCCTGGTCAGTACAAGGTAAATAAAGGGAGGAATAATTATGTCTACAACTATTCAAGAAAAAATCAAATTTAACACCACTCCAGAAAGACTATATCAAGCGCTAACGGATCCCAAGAAGTTCAGCGATTTAACTGGTGCACCTGCAGAAATTCATTCTGAAGAAGGAGGATCTTTTTCCTGTTTCGGTGGAATGATTGCCGGAAGAATGATTGAGCTCATTCCTAATAAACGAATTGTTCAAGCATGGCGTGCAGGAAACTGGGTTTCAGGAGTTTATTCAATAGTGAATTTCGAATTGTTTTCAGAAGGAGAAAATACTTTATTATACTTCAA
Organism: Fictibacillus sp. B-59209; assembly: GCF_036216745.1. Taxonomy (NCBI): domain Bacteria; kingdom Bacillati; phylum Bacillota; class Bacilli; order Caryophanales; family Fictibacillaceae; genus Fictibacillus; species Fictibacillus sp. B-59209. The sequence goes on from NZ_JARMMC010000014.1 coordinate 60,457, forward strand.
TCATATCGGTTTTCCTGAAGGACAAGGGGAGCACTTGAAGCAAGGATGGGAAGAGAATTACTGGAAACCATTAAAAAATATGTAAGTGAATAAGCAGTAGAGAAAGAGGGAGAACTCCATGTCTTTCTCTTTTTTTTCACTTGGGTTGCCTAAAAGACATTCCACTTTATTAAACAAAAAATGATTACTGAATATGGGTGTTTTCTAACACTAGTACCTTTTCTTGGGTAGAATGAGCCTTTTCTTTAGTATGATGAACTAATCTTATAATTTCACCCTGAGCCTGCTTGGCGCCCTTTACTAATAAGGGAACACCCAATGAATCGATTTTTAGCCTTCTAGATAATAAGCCTCCAATAGTCATGGCGAATGGTACCGTTGGCGATGTATTCGAAAAAATAATCCTTTCATTACTATCAAATTTTTCCTGTAACAATAAACTTAAATTTTTGAGGCTTGGAACTAAAACTTTCGAATTTCCTCGACCAATTGTATAAACGGAATCTCCGTCTTCATCAAAACCATGAAAAATAATTTTACCCATGTCTGATGTATTAAGTTTATTAAAATATCTGACGCTTAAGATATCTTCGGTTGTAAGAGGTTTGTTACTTTGTAATTCTTTTAAATGATAGGCAGCAGCTAAAGCAGTGGTATGCGTTCCACCATAGTCATTATAAATATAAATCATGTTTTCCTCCATCATCAGTAACGACTTGAGTATTTCTTTATTTTTAGCTATCCATAAAGAAATCATACTTAATGAGTACAGGGGTAGATGATTAGACTGGGGTGACGATAAAAACCATCTATAAATATTTCAGGTAATTTTAAACCATGAAGGAAAGATAATTTTATTGATTCCCAGCGCCCTATAGACTGTCCTAATTAATATCTGCAATCTCTACTGAGAAATCCCTTTGGTTCAAGCATAGATAAAAATAATTGTAAAACCTCCGATCAATCCTCCGTGTATAGCAATACCTCCAAACATTGAAAAAATAAAGCTATAAATTGAGAACTCACAAAAAAAATAAATATCTAAAAAAAAAGCCTATTTTAAGGCTTCTTTTTGTGCTGTTATCCTCTTGGCTACAAACTCTTCTGGTATCTCTAAATTATTAATTTTTTGACTGTCATCAGTATGACCTAATAAATAGTCAGAAGAAACGTCAAAGGCTGTGTGATCAACTGTTTTGCTCTCTTAAGGATTTTATTCTATAGCCAATTAATGACATGTTAATACGAAATGTTATCGGAATGTTGCCTGATATTAGTAATTTCTTCACAATGGAGCGGTTTCTTTTATTTCATATTAACAATCAAATGTTTTAATGAAATAGTTAAATCCACAAGGGGGTATTAAATATGAGGAAAAAACCAGTAACTTTAGGCCTGTCATTGGCTATTATGGCATCCAGTGCATTTCCCGCAATTGCCTCGGCTGCCAGCAATGATCAAACGTCACCACTTGACAACCTTAAACCGGTTCAAAGTGTTGAGTTTAATTCAATGAAAGCTCCAAGCACGATTGAAAATATGGTGAAGAATTACACAGATGCTACCATGAAAATTACTTATAAAGATGGCAGTGTCAAAGAAAAACCACTTAACTATCATTCGCTCTTTTTATCAAAAGACAAAATTGCAGAAAATAAAGGCGAAATGATCGCTGCTGGTACCCCTATTGATGCGAAAGGCAATCCAATTGTGGACAGAAGTGTTCCAGATCAACCATCCAATTTTGTATCTGATGCTCCTGACTCCAATAGCCTCCTTCATGCGGGTGGAAAATCTTTTATTGTTTCTCATTATGAGTACGATTCACAGGACAATGCCGGAAACAAAATTTCTGGATTACCGGCATCCATGACCCTTACTCAGGTTGATCGAAATCAGGACAATGGCGAGCTAACTGTTAATAATGCCAAAAAAATCGATTTTTCTAATGTAAATGGTCTATGGATTCCATGTAATGGTTCTACATCACCATGGGGCACTCATCTTGGTTCAGAAGAATATGAACCAGACGCACGGGCTTTTGAAGCGGATCCAACCTCACAAGCTCATAAAGATGTTTCAAACTTTGCTAATTACTACTTTGGGGATAAATCTAAAGCCAACCCTTACTTTTATGGATGGATTCCAGAAATTTCCGTTGACTATTCCGGCAATGCATCGGTTGTAAAACACTACAGCACAGGAAGATTTTCTCATGAAGTCATGCAGGTTTTACCTGACAACAAAACAGCCTTATTTGGTGATGATGGCGGAAACACGATGATGTTCATGTATGTAGCAGATGAAGAAAAAGATTTTTCTGCCGGGACACTATATGCAGCCAAATTTGATCAAACAAGCTCTGAAAATGGCGGAGCAGGAGATTTAAAATGGATAAAGCTTGGCCATGCATCCGATAAAGAAGTGAAGTCCATCATTGATAAGGGTACTAAGTTCAGTGATATTTTTGATACTGCTTCCGAACCGACTGATGGTTATAAGGCGGTCAAAACAGCAGCAAGCAAAAATGTCGAGTACCTTAAAGTTAAACCTGGAATGGAAAAAGCCGCTGCTTTCCTAGAGTCGCGCAGATATGGGGCATTGCTGGGCGCAACCTCCGAATTTAATAAAATGGAAGGTATCGCCGTCAATAAAAAGGATAAAAAAGCATATGTTGCAATGTCTTATGTAGAGGGAAGCATGAAAAAAGAGGAAGGCAGTATCCGAGACGATATTCAACTTCCAGAACGTAAATCAGGTGTCACCTATCAGCTGGATTTAGGCGGTTCGCAAAATGATATCGATAGCGATTATGTTCCATCAGCCATGAAAGGATTAGTTGTCGGACAGGATCTAGCAACACCTGATGCCTATGGTAATACAGCAGATCCAAATAAAGTAGCTGGTCCTGACAATATCAGCTTCTCAGACGATTTAAATACGTTATTCATCGGAGAAGACAGTTCCCTTCACACGAATAACTTTGTATGGGCATATAATGTAAAAACCAAAAAACTATCAAGAATTCTTTCCGTTCCTGCTGGAGCAGAAGCAACAGGCTTAAGAGCGGATGCCGATGTTGAGGATTCCCGTTATATCTTAAGTAACTTTCAACATCCAGGTGAAGACCTTGATGGAAAACAAATTACTGCAGTCGACAAAGCCAAATTAGAAGAAGAAATGAAAAGAACCATTGGCATCATGGAGACTGGTGGAGTTGGCTATCTGTCTGGATTGCCTTCACCAAACGCACTATCAAAATAACTGAATTTGTACTGAATAACGAACGGACCAAAAGCCCTTGAGTTTAGGTTTGCATAGCTGCTAACCATTGCCCTAAGGGCTTTTGTGTGTTAAGAGAAAACACACACTTTTTATACAAACCGTTGTAAATTTTTGCTCTTTTTGAAAGGCAGTTTTCGTAACCTTTGTTGCTCTAGGAGTGGTTGATTTCCGTTTCAGGATGCTCGCTTTCCGCGGAGCGTGCGGTGAGCCTTACCGGCGCCAGCGCCTACTTTCTCGGCGCACGCGCCTGTGGGTCTCACCTGTCCCGCTTCTCCCGCAGGACAAGGAAGGCTTCGGCAGCGTTATATCGCACGAAGAAAATGTGAAATTCATTTTCGAGGAGTCTCGCACCTTACACTCCAATCAACTTTTCAATGAAGGCTGTTTACAAAAATGACCCAAAAGCAACAATCTTTTAGAAAAGAGCTTTTTGAAAAAAGTAATAATCACTTCAGAAGATTGATTGCCAAAAGAGTAATAACGCTTTCTACATCGAAATATTGACCTTTTAAAATGGCTGCCACACAATTGTTTTTGCTTGATTGTATCGTTGCTCTACTTCTCTCCAATTCACGATTTTCCACCAATTATCAATATATTTAGCTCGTTCATTTTTATATTGCAGGTAGTAGGCATGTTCCCAAACATCTAGAACAAGCAGCGGAATAACATCCCATTGAGTCAGATTCTGATGCTTTTCAGCTGTTAAAATCTCTAAACGATGGGATCGGGGGGCCCAAACGAGAATAGCCCAACCAACAGCCTCAACATTTTTTGCTGCTTCGGAGAATTGCTTTTTAAATTTTTCAAAGCTTCCAAATGTGTTATATATCGCTCTACTTAGATGATCTGATGGTATACCCCCGCCATGCGGGCTCATAATACTCCAGAAAATTGTGTGTAAATAGTGACCGGAACCGTGAAACGCTGCTTCTCTTTCCCAATGCTTAATCAAATGAAAGTCTCCATTTTCACGTGCTTTTTGCATTTCTAATTCTGCTTTATTAAGTCCATCTACATAGCTTTGATGATGTTTATCATGATGTAATCTCATGATTTCTTCTGAAATGACAGGCTCTAAACCATTATATGGATAAGGAAGAGGAGGTAATCGATGTCCCCCAATTGGGACGACTTGAATTCTTTCATCTTCGTTATGACCGGATAACGGTTCAGCTCGGTTTAAGAAGCCATTAAGGTTATCATATAAGGAAATTGCTTTCTTACTTAATTCATGATGATCATGTATGTGGTTTTCCATTTCTATCTCATTTTTTAATAAAAAGAAGGTGTCTTCCCATTGTTGAAGAATAGGATTTTCGATATTTATTAACTGTTCTCGAACTGATTCCCAAGTTATTTTGATATCTTCACACCATTTCAATAATGACTCTCGATACGTTTTTTCATTTATATGCAATTGTTTCGCCTCCTAGGTAACCTGTCACTAACAAGATATGAGTAATTACCGTAAAAATTCACAGAGAAACATTAATAGGGAGTCACTGAGCCAGCACAGCCTTTCTTTTTTGTCTCTCTTTTAATTTCGGTAATTTAAATAAAGATGGATTCCCTTCCAAAGAAAAAACCTGTGGTTAGTACGAATTCATTCAAAATTAAAAGTCCACGATAAAAACGTGGACTTTTAATTTATTTACCTAATTTTATGTTCTACAAATTTATGAAGTCATTTTATTAATGATTTTTTGATAGATTTGTCAGGGAAATAGTAATATCTTTTAGTACGGAATTTCCTAGTTATTTGACTTTTTGGTACTCTAAAGAGAATGATTGCTATTACGATGACTTCATAAGATTAATGAATATATTTATAGAGCATTTCTAACTGAAATGATATTAATTTTATCATTTTCTTCATCAATGCGGATCCCATGTAGTTTACCACCAAAAACTACTCCACCATCAATGCCTATTTTGGTTTTACAAGGAGAGACCCAGACATCATCTGATGGAAGGGAATGGAGTTCCCTTGTGGCATTATGTCCAAAAAAGATTCGCTTTCCTGTGTTGTTCACTCTATTAATGAAATCCTCACGAATCCAATAGTAATCGGATTCCTCTGTATCCTTCCAGTCTTCTTTTGTTAAATCGACCCCAGCATGCACAAATAGATACTTAGGTGTTTCAAAGTAAAGGTGGGCTTGTTTTAAAAAATGAATTTCACTGTGAAAGTTTTTTAAAATATGTGCCGCTATCTGCTCTTTTTCGTATATATGAATGGCGTTCTCATCATTGTAGAAGGATTTTATGGTCGGTTCCAGGACATCGTACCAGTACAATCCCACATCTTTTTGGTGGTTTAGCCACATTAAGAATTCGCTCTCGTGATTCCCTTGAAGTATAATCGCTCCGTATTTTTCGTGCAGCTGTTTTGCCAGAACAATACATTCATAACTTCTGGGTCCTCTATCAATTAAATCTCCCGTTAAAATTAACTGTTCGTTATCGGAGTTCCAATGATTTCGAACAAGTTGAGAAAAGGGCTCGAAACAACCATGAATGTCCCCGATTGCAAAATATTTCATAGATAGTCATCCTCAAAAATTATTAAGTTAATTATCGCATAGCCCTAGAGCTTGCAAACTTTACAACATATTTTTAGTAGAAACCAAAAATACATATATAATTTATGAAGAAGAAGCAAATCCTGCTACAAAAAACAAAAGGAAGAGCAAAGAGAATTGATAAAAAATTATGTGTTTTATACTGAACAAGGGTATGTGAAAGATGAGGGTTTTTCTTTTGTGGAAATCGAATTAAAAATTAGGCTGTTTTCGTAAAAGTTTGTTGCTAACCTACTTAATTGTGATCCGAGTCCCGTCAAACTTAGTGAATGAGAAACCAGTGAATTTTTCATGATAGGTCGCCCTGTAGTCCCTGAGAATGCTTATTGCTACTGCTTCACCAAGCTTCATCCCCTCGATCCCATCTGAACGCCAATGGACGCCGGCTGTGTTGCGGCCTAGAGAGATATTGGCGGCAAGTTTATTCAATTCCCCGCCTATGGTCAATGGTTTTCCTGAATAAGGAAGTAATGAGAGGCCATCCGAACTGGCGGTGACTGGATTTGGAAGCTTAAACGATTCTTTAAAGAATGCTTTGAGAACGGTGGCTCCGGCCCCAGCGATTGCTGCGTGGCCAGCTGGATAAGCCGGATGAATGGGGCAGCCTTCCGGATACGACATAGGAAGCAAGTAGCTGCGGAACTGGCTGAACACTTTTGAAACGGCCTGGGAATGGAGGAGTTCTGAGTTGATCGGGTAGCTTGCGGCACCCATCATATGGTTGTGGACGCGTCCTCCGAACTCCTCGGGACGGAGTCTGCGGTGGACAAGATACTTTTGGAACCAGGCGGCCTCAAGGGCTGCCCGCGCCACTTTCGTAACTAAATCCAGAATATGCGGGGCGCCGAAGGTAATAAAACCATCCTGGGTTTCTGATTTAAGGTAGGGATTGTATATATCTAATGCTTCCCTTCCGAAACTGAGCAGAACTAAACAAGCGGAAAGCGGACCCTGGAAGGCAAAGTCCTGATGAACATATTCACCCAGATCCCTTCCATTGCGGATATAGCGGGGTGTGGGATCAAATAACGGTGCAGCAGGAGTTGAGCCGTTCTGGATCTCCAGCCATCGATCATAGGATGTCATATGATCAGACCCCGCCAAAGCTGTACGATAACGCTGAACGATTGTTGTCCCGCCATAGGGGACGTTTTTCCAAAGAAATTGAGAAATATAAGGGCCAATTAGGTCACCAGGTGTAATCCCGCGAAACAGCGTACCCGTTGTGACTTTGCCGCCGGCTTTTGGCCCGCGAAAATCAGAGAATGACGATAACTCTGAAGCTGCCTCAATGGTCAGTGGATGGGTGCGGTACTCATGAAAAGGCACATCGCGGGTCAGCGCCTGCCAATAAAGTTCAGCCATTTCACCAGCCGCCCAAGCACTTTTGAAGGAAGGAGGCACAGCGATACCCAAGTTGTGGCAGTCCGTTCCCGCAAGATCAAATACATATACGGCTTGAGGATTTGCAAGCTTGACGTCACCGCCGAGTGGAATGGATTCAAAATGGTCTTTGTTACCCGTTTTTAGAGCCTTAATAAGTTGGTTATAGGCATGAAGGTCAACCTCGCCAAGGGAATTATGTGGCAGCCCCTTAGAAAAGCTGGCAATTTTAGTTGGATACAATAGTTCCTCACCATTACATGGATGTTCAGTAAGGGGAAGTTCCATCTGGGAACATGCTGCCTTATGACGAACACGAAATGCTTTCTCACTGCGCTTTTGTCCATTTAAAGGTCCGATTAAACACTTTTTTTTATTATTGGACTTGTTTCTTTTTGCCATCTTATCACCTTTTTTATTTATCATGTTACTAGATAGAAATCCTACTTTCTCGATGTCCCTATCTGATGATTTGGCCATCCTGATTTCCTGCTTCAATCCGTTCATACTATTCATTTTTATTTTAAAAGTATAGGTTGTTCACCAATATGAATTACCCAATTATTCATTATTTCTACAAGAGTAGTTTTAGTAAAAATCAATATGTACTTGAAATCACTGCAAAAATAGATTTGGAAAATGAACATTACCTTGATATATTTGTGGAAAAAGAGGACAAGGTTATGTACCCCTGACTTGGAAGAGAGGTTTGTTTAAGCAGATCAAGTGATGCTTAAGGAGCTTTTTGTGCTTACTACAGAAGAAAAATGAAAAATAATAAATTAGCAATGATTGAACTTTAATATATCGCCCTTGAAATAGTGATAGATTTTTTTAGAAATATGTCAAGATAGGGAAGGAATATGAAATATATGCTGAGTGGTGAAAAAGATGACTTATAAACAAATTAAATGGTTAATTTTAATGCTGCCTACTGTATCTATAGGAATATGGGAGTTTTTAAGACATACCTTGCTAATGCCTTATATATCGATGGAAACAGGTAATTTTTTATCTCCATTGATTGTTTTTGGGGTCACCATAATTTTCCTATTGAAACTTTTTAATATGCTGGAAAAGATTCAAGCGGAATTAAATGAAGAGCGATCTCAAAAAGGAGCTTTGCAGGAGAGGGCTAAGATTTCAAGAGAACTTCATGATGGAATCGCACAATCACTATTTCTATTATCTATTAAGATAAATAAAATAGGCAAACAGGCTAATCTGGATAACAATCCTCATTTCATCAAAATGAAAAAAACACTTCAACATATCCATGAGGATACTAGACAAGCTATTAACAATTTACGTGTGCCACCTGTAGAATCAAACTTTAATTGGACAGATACGTTATTAAATCATATCCAAAGTATGGAAAAATAACATCAATTAAACGTTCAAATGACTTGGGAGATTGGAGAATCTTTGTTTTCAACGAAAGATAAGGTTGAGTTATATGCTTGCATAAAAGAAGCACTGATAAACTCATGAACATAAATAATAGTAAAAAAATCAGACAAGTGTCTGATTTTTTTATTTAATCGTAATAGAAAACGTGATGATCAAGAACCTTGTTTATTTATAACAGAGAGAAGACCAAAAAGAAGGATGAGTATTGACCTTATAAGATACATTATAAAACGTATCTCCAGTCGGCAGGGATTAAGAAGAACATACATCCACACCAATTAAGACATAGTTATGCAACACATATGATAAACAACGGAGTACCTATTGAAGTCATTCAAAGTCTAATTGGCCATGAGAAGAGTGAAACCACGAAAATTTACGCTCAGCTGAGTGGTAAACTAAGACATGATTTCTATACCAAATACTTTTAGAAAGCGCATTCAATCCGAGCGTGCTTTTCTTATTTAATGGAATAAATGATTTTGAAATAATTGGTACTAAGTTAGAGGGCAGTTTAGTTGAAGAGAGAGGGGGAATTCTCTCCCTTTTAATTCATATTTGGAAAAAAAGCGAGGTAATTATTTATTGTTCAAGTTACGGTCTATTTCTTATAACTTGATATCGGTTTTATAAGGCAATATTGGGCAGAGACTATTTCAGTCTCTGTCTTTTTTGTGGTCTGAAACCAGCTAAGTCTGAAGTCTGATATAAAAATCAGGCTTTAGCACAATTATGAAAGCTTTAGAAAAAAGGTAATATGGAGTCAAGATAACAACAAATACCCTATGGGGGTACCGCGAAACTTTGCGGTAATACACAAAAAGAGTGCGGTTTTTATCATGTTCAAACAATGTGAGTGTAGTTCACAAGGGTAGTCAATAACCAAATATCCATATTTTAGAAAGTGGAAAATATGATTTTTGTTCAGGATGTATCAAACGTTTATTCATTGGAATCGGGAAATCTTTGTCGTGTTAAAGAATAACAACATTCAAATCCGGAAAGGCGAATTAAGGAGGAATATAAAATGAAAAGGTTAATAGTACGTTTAGCTGTTTATGTATTGATTTTCGTTGTGTTTGTGGGGGGAATCGGGTTCTATGGCTTTAATCGTCATCAAAAAGATTTTTACTTTAACGTCCGCCATGAGCCAGTTCCTTCGCTACAAGGAGTGAATATACCTCAATACGATCCCAATAAACCTACAGTAGCAGTCATATTAGCGGATTCAAGTATACCAACCGAAGACTTTGATTTTCTTATTCCCTACGAACTGCTGTCGATGACAGATGCTTATAATGTATATGCCGTTGCACCGGACAAAAACGTTAAGTCCTTATCAGGCGGACTGGATGTAATACCACATTACTCTTATAAAGAACTGGATAACCTATTAAATAAAAGTCCAGATATTATTGTGGTCCCTTATATGCCCGGAGTAGATGAACAGAAATATCAACCAACTCGCGAATGGATTCAACAACATTCCAGCAGTAAAACCACCACTTTTTTCAGCATTTGTGGTGGGTCACAGAATCTTGCCGATGCAGGTTTATTAAAAGGGAAATCAGCCACCTCACACTGGCAATTCCTACCCATATTAATGAAGCAATATCCTGATACACATTGGAAAGAGGATGTGAGGTATGTTCACGAAGGAAATACCTTAACTTCAGCCGGTCAAAGCGCAGGTATCGATGCAGTACTTCACCTGATATCTCAGAAACTAGGAGAACCTGTGGCTGCAAAAATATCTAAGGAAATTAGTTATCCTTCTTACCAATTCGTTCAAAATCCAAAGGTGGACCACCCTTTTTACGTGGATATAAAATTTGCAACATATTGGCTAAATCTTGGATTCCATTGGAATAAGAAACAAATGGGGGTACTTCTGTATAAAGATATGGATGAAATAGCTTTATCTTCTATATTTGATTCTTATGGAGACACCGGAACGACACAAGTCTTGACCGTTTCTAGTTCAGATGCACCAATTACTACGAAACATCATCTTAATATACTGGCTAGGCATCAAATATCTAATGCTCCAAAATTAGACAAAATGATCATACCAGGTGGCGAAGCAAAATCACTATCGGCAGCAGATGTAAGACTTTGGCGTGAAAAGGGTAAAGCTAAAGAGACCCTCCTTATTCATAGTGATTCACCAAACAGATATGTATTCGAAGCACCATTGGAAGACTTAGCTAAACAAGAAGACCTTTTAACTGCCAAGCATGCTGTAAAACGATTTGAATATCGTGCGAATGGTATCCATTTTGAGGGCAAACCATTTCCTCTTGAAACTTACGGCAATGTACTTCTAATCGGCTTACTAGCTTTGTTGGTAACTTTCTGTATTGACAGACGATTCATTATGAAGAAACCGTAATTAAGAGAAAAACTAGACTCAAAAAAGAATTGTATTTCGTCTTAATAAAATATATGGCTTGACCTTTTCCGTACCATAAAAGATGTTTTCATATTGGCATTTTAACCGTCCGTTAAAAATCCTTAAATAAAGTTTACATTCTATATAAATCATTCGTTTATGCATACTGATATCAACGATGTATGGGGATTTTTACGTGTTCTATATAAAAAATTGTCTATTGGAGGAATGTTATAATGTACACCGTATGCTCCGTAGCATATAAGCAATTTCCCTTGTGTTTATTTAAAAAAATTTCCTGAACCGTAAATCACGAACTAAAATTTAGAGGAGGAAACATTTATGAAACGATTGGGGTTTTATTTTCTACTATCATCATTTGTTGTCAGCCTTTTCACAGGGTTTTCCGCACCTAAATCAGCGGACGCAGCAGAAACGGCTAAACCAGGAAAAATCCTTGGAGATTATGCCGGAGTAATACGTGAAACCACTCCCCGCTCCGATGGAATCTACCATATTGATACACCCCGTTCCATCGAAAAGATGAAGGAATTACATATTAACACTTATTATTATCTGATTTGGGACGAGAAAACAGATTGGGATGATTTGAGAAACGAATTTTTGCCTGCTGCCAAAAAAGCCGGGATTGATGTGGTCGTCTATGTTGTCCCCCCAACTGAATCAACCGGTGAACGGAAATCCTATCCTTATACGACAGATTACCTTGCCTGGTCCAGAGAAATAGCAAAACTGTCTGTTCAATATCCGAATGTAATCGGCTGGGCAATCGATGATTTTAATCATAACCTTAATAAATTCACCCCAGAATATATGGACCAAATGAAGAAAACGTCCGAAGCAATTAATCCTGATCTGTATTTTTCTCCTCTCATGTATACCGATTCATTAAATGAACCTTTTCTTCAGACACGGGGAGCATATATCGATGGCGTCATCCTTGCTTTCAGGGATGGAATATACAGGAATACCCAGGTATATGCGTCCGAACAGGAACAAATTGACAGCGCTTATAGTTTACTTAGCAAATATAACTTACCGTTGTATTGGATGATTTATGCCTCTCAATTATCCAAAACTCCTGCCAATCCTTCGGCAGACTATGTAAGAAAAGTGACCCAAATCGCCTTGGAGAACATGAAGAAGGGAAAAATCGAAGGGACTATCTCCTACGTCCTCAAAAAGAACTTTGAACCAGAACCAACCGACGATAAGGCATATGACGACACAGGCTATTTAAACTTTTTTATCGGCAGTGGCGTCCCAAGCTCAGCTGGCAATTACGCACAAGCTACTCAAAGAGTACGTGTGAATAAAGCCGACAACTATTCGTTAACGTTCCAGACGATGAACCTTGGAGCAGACGTATCTGGTTACCATAAAAAACAGTTGCTGATTGATGGAAAGGTGGTCTGGGAACAGGATACGGCTGAAATTGTTCCCGACCTCCTTTGGAAACCCGTTACGGTAGACCTTAAACCCTATCTTGCCGGCAAATCCTGGGCTGATGTATCGTTCCGTTTTTATGAGAATAAGGGAGTAAATAACTTCTGGACGTACGCAGGTTTTGATGCACTGCAGCCTGTTGGTTTTACCGTGAATAACGCAAACTTTGCCGATAACAGCAGCTGGAATTTCTCATCTAATTATTCCGGAATCATCGGAGAAATTTTGCAATATGATGAGCAGAGACGTGAGCGTGCTTATAATCATATAAAGGTTTCCTACGCGACATATGAATTGTATTCTTCCATTTACACTTCAAATGTTGAAGCTGCGACAAAAAGCAGCCTCCTTAAAAAGGCAGCTGATATTATGACCTACCACTTTGAAGAGCAAAATGACAGGGCCATTCAGGGTCTTAACAGTTTACAAAACCAGATTGCTTCGTTAAAAGGAAAGGAAATATCTGATGATCAGGCTGAAACCTGGGACGCCTTGATCAAGGAGCTAAAGGAATATTATTCTGCTGTATAAAGTCCCATCTGAAAAGTTATGACGAGATCGAAGCGGTTTTGGATGGCAATAGAGGATATTATAAATCATGACAACACATTGAGCTGATGGCCGGTACTTCACTGGCAATCGGCTTTTTACTGTATTTCCTTACCAATTGTCAAATTACCATAAGTATTTTTAGTCATATAGAGCATTGCATTTGAAAGTTGAAAAATTCTTGGCATACAAACAGTATTAGCTGATATGTATTTGCGAATTTATTGTGAGAAATATGGTTTTACTCCACAACTCCGCCGCGCCGGGTCTCTTTGTTGTGGATTTGTTCATTATTTGTAATTCCTAACATTAAACCGATCAGTCCTAACAAAGCGAAAAACAAACGCCAGGTAGGAAACGGGAAAGTGGCAGGCAAGACAATCATACCGATTAGAGATAAAACCAAGAGGATAAATAGCAGCCAAAATAGTTTTTTCATAGAATCATCCATTATATTAACTTAATCATAAAGAAGGACAACAGGACAAAGACCAGGCCAACCATTGAAATGTTATATATAAATCTAGAGGAAGGGTTTTTACCCTTCCTTTTTTATAATTCATAGAGTACATGCAAAGGCTTAGTGTGGTTGTTTCTCTTCGGGGAGAACGGAAGGGAAGAATTGGAAAATAGTCTTTAGACAGTATGGTCTAACACTAGATGGTCCCAATCAAAGATAAAAAAAGAGGCTTTGTTTAAATCGCTCAATGTAAAGAATATTTTACCTCTTCATTTTACCCCTTATGTTTATAAAAAACCTGTCGAATATTATTTAAACAACATCATTTCGATGTAAAAAAAGAATAGCATCGTGTAAAGAAGAGATCGAAACTTTTGTAAAACCATTGTGATTAAGTGATAGAACTGAAGGGAGATAAGATGAGATCAAGATTTCAACGCCAAAAGAGAAAAAAGATGCATATTACTCTGAACGCCCTAATTTGTGTCGTATTGGTCCTAATATTTATTGTAGCAGGAAAAATAATGTGGGGAGACAGCAATCAGGCCTCAACCGATAACGGACACAACCTAACCAAAAGTGAAAGTGAACAAAGGAACCAACAAAATAATGACACAAAGATCAGTAAAGATAAAGAGACCGAATTAAAAAACCAAGATAAAAAATTGAGGGAAAATAAAAAAACTAAAGAGCAGCAAGAAGCTAAAAGAATTCAGAAAGACTCCGAAGAACAAGCTACAAAAAAACAAAAAGCAGAAAAAGACAGAGAAGAGCAGAAAGCAAAAGAAGCCAAGGAAGAACGCGAGAAGCATAATTCTCAAGATGAGGAGAAAGTGACAGGACCTGGGTCGTCGAAACCCATTGGAACGAGTCAGACTGGACCACATACTTCGAGTTATGTTAAGGATTCAGTGGATTGGAACGAAAAAGTAAAAGCGATCCAAATGGCAACAGGTCTAGGGGACAACATGAACATCTGGCGTATTGAAAATGGCGGGGGACCTCAAAAATCAGTTGGAAAAGTGAGCCCTGACGGCGAAGATAGTTGGATGTACGTTGTGAATCTTGAATGGGTGGATCAAAAAGGGTGGAAAGTAACAAGTGTTAGTAAACAAAATCGATAATTTAAAAAGGCGAAAAAAACCCTAGATAATGGAAAACAAGAGCTCGATACATTGTAAAAACAATCGGGCACGATTGTGGAAGAACAGCTTATGCATAAACTGAATTAAATATATGAAAAGCCATTCTTTTTTAGAAGAGTGGGCTATTTTTATTTATTTAATTCAATGTGCATGCTTCTTTCGAGAGAGATATGCTTTACAAGAACTGTATATAATCCATTTGGTTGGAACTTTGATGAGTCCTCTATGGAATTTTTAATAGATCATCTATCCATCAGGGGAATATATATCAGTGGGACTCATTATGTTCTGAAATTTATCCGGAAGTTAAACGAATCTGATACAGGTTTAATAGAGAAGAATATCAAAATAAATTATTGGAAAAGGTTTAATAAAGGTAAATTTGCAGAATGAAAAAGTGCATTAATCCAGGATCGGATTAATGCACTTTTTTATACATATGTCGCCTTCAGGCGGTTTATATCTTTTTTTGGTGGTAAACCAAACATGCGGGAATATTCACGGCTGAATTGGGAGGGGCTTTCGTATCCTACCCTGAAGGCTGCTTCAGTGGCATCTGTAGACTCGGATAATAACAGGCGACGAGCTTCCTGAAGCCAAGCCTCAGTTGTTTTTGGAATTGAATAGGGCTCATTGCTGTTACCTCTTTAAAGTGCCTATGAAGCGAAGAAACGCTCATATTCGCAATTTCTGCAAGGTCCTCAATGCGAAGAGACTGGTCATAGTTATACATGATATGTTCGATAACGTCACTGATTTTATATGCGGAACTTCCTTCTATTGCAATTTGCCCCAGCGTAACTCCATGCTGCCCTTGTAAAACCCTATAGATGATTTCCTTCGTGATAAGAGGGGCGAGTACCGGTATATCATTAGGGTTTTCTAGCAAACGAGCTAATCTGGTTACCGCGTCCAACAGAGAGATCTCTATTTGGCTTACATACATGCCTCTTTTAGCATTTTCTTCCTGGTTAACAGTGAGTTGAGAATCTCGTAAAAACTCTAAGATTTGATTTGGAGTAAATTCGAGGTTGAGTGCTAAATATGGATTCTCGCAAGAGGCTTTTGTGACTTTTCCGGTAATTGGCAAGTTAACAGATGCAATAAGGTAATCGGCAGGACCATATTCATAGCGCTCCTGTGCCAGTAAAACCTCTTTGATTACTTTAAGTACCATTCCAAAAAGTTTATTTCTTGTAAATGTTGTAATCTCTGCGGTTTTTACTATAGCGTAATTTCCTCTATTTATGCCTCAATGTTGGTACCAAAAGATTATGCACAAACGGCTTTAATGTCATCTGGCATTTTAACGGTATTGCAACCATCCTTTTAACATTGTTCATTGATCCAAAAGCATCAGTTCTAGCTGACAGAGTGGTTTACTCGTTAACGATGAAAAATTTGTAGGTACATTAGTAGCACAACTTATCTTTATCCCTGCTGCATATTATGTTGCGTGGTTTGCAAAATGGATATAAAAAGTTTATTCAACAATCGGGCGCTTTCCTGTAACAAGGAACAGCGCTTTTTTAATTTTAGGGCCAGAATGTTGAGGAAAACTTTCGAAAACAATAGGTCTCAGATTGTGAAGGTTTGTGCAGGTTAGCTAACAATTAGTATCATAAAATAAAGGAATTTGGATTTTAGGAAAGAAAGAATAAATTTAGAAAGATACAAGGGTGGAATAGGGCTTCGGAACGAAACTGGTTACAGATTGGTTCACTTGGAATACGATAGGGGAAATTCGCATATATTTTTGATTCACGATGATAGGGGGAATATACCAATGAAAAAGCGAGCAATTGGTCATAACGGTCCACTGGTTTCAGAGATTGGTCTCGGTTGTATGGGGATGTCATGGCTATATGGTAATGCTGACCGAAGGGAAAGCATTGCAACAATTCACGCGGCATTTGGGGAAGGCATTACACTCTTTGATACAGGTGATTTCTATGGCGATGGACACAATGAATTACTTCTACGTGAAGCCTTTCAAGGAATTCAACGAGAAAGAGTGTTCATTTCAGTAAAATTCGATGGTAAGCTACACTCACAAGGCAAGAGCCATCGGGAGGGTGAAAACCATCCTCATACAATAAAGAATTTCCTTGAGGATACCCTAATGCGCCTAGGTGTTGAATACATTGACCTTTATCAACCAGGGACAGCCAGCCTCGATCCAAACGTACCAATTGAAGAAACGGTTGGTGCAATTGCAGATATGGTAAAGGAGGGATATGTGCGTTGCATTGGTCTTTCAGAAGTAGGAGTGGAAACAATTCGCCGCGCACACGCTGTACATCCAATTAGTTGGCTACAAATGGAATACTCACTATTTAATCGGAGTGTTGAATCAAATATTTTGCCGACACTAAGGGAATTAGGTATTTCTCTTTCGGCTTATGGTGTTCTCTCAAGAGGTTTGTTGAGCGGTACATGGTCAAAAGACCGGATGTTAGATTTAGATGATAAACGCAGAAATGGTCCTCGGTTTGCCAACGAAAATATTGGAAAGAATTTAGCCCTTGTAGAAGCATTGCGTGAAATTGCTGAAGAAAAGCAAGTAACCGTTGCGCAGCTTGCTATCGCATGGGTTCTATCTCGGGGTGAAGATGTTATCCCATTGGTTGGGGCAAGAAAGCAATCACAACTACAGGATTCACTAGGTGCAGTTAACCTGAACTTAAGTTCAAACGATCTTTTACGAATTGAAGAAGCAGTACCTCCAGAGCTTGTCGCCGGCGAATACTTCCCTGTACCACGGCAAAAATGGTTCTTTTAACAAATTATTATTGATATAAAGGTTGCTAAATTAAAGAATGAGCTTCTGGTTGAACTAATCGAGGATTATAGGCTGGACAGACTCCGTTTAGAGCGAAGTAATTCGTAAGACAATGAGTTGAAGAGATAAATCAATCTACTGATAAGATAGCCATCAAACAGGAAAATGATTGCGTTAGTAAAATAACTTAGAAGTAGCCATTTTTGCAGAACTTCTACATTATCAATCTTCCACAATCGGGCGCTCATCTTTAATTAGGTAAGCGCCTTTTTAGCAAAGAAGAATGGGAAGTAATGAATGCTCAAAAGAGCTGATATCGTTATGATGCAAAAAAGCCGGCACCTGCCGGTTTTTTTTATACGATCAGAATTTATTTCATTTCTTAACTCAGTTGGGGCACAGAATCTAGCTCCAGGTACCATTGGTTCGGAGACTACAGGCCAATCTGTTCAGAAGGTTAAAGAACAACCTTTAAGCAGGGGGCGGTACTTGTCGCGGATTGGAGGGTGCCTTGCGCTTTTTTAGTTAGGTTGCCCCATCCCTATAATAATTTAGTGTGGGTGTTGAGAATTGGTTTAGATGTATTGGGCTTGTGTGTTTTTCAACTAAAGGGCGCTTTCCTGTAACAAGGATTAGCGCTTATTACAGGATCACACACAAAACAAGGTGTTTGACATATTACATATGCGATATGTCAATCAGCTTTTATTATGGATCTTCAACCGGTATGAACGAAAGTGGGGGAGGGTTTACCAGAATTATTAGAGGAACTTAATCAAGGTAGAGGATAAACTCTTAGCAAAAAGCTTATATTTGTAGGCTTTTTTTATTTGGAATAAGCTCGCCCGCATAATGCAAAAGAGATGTATCTAGGACTCTTGTACGTTTACTACAATTTCCGTATACTGTGTCACCTACATAAGCAGACACCAGGACCCTTTTGAGGGTAGAGATATCGCAATCGCAGTAGAAAGATGTGCGTTTGCCCCATTAATAGGAGGACCTAGTCTTTCTATACTCCATACACATTTGCGGAGGGATTTCCTCCTTTTTCTGTTCTGTCATCAATAGAATGTTGTCTTCCGGTGTGTTTTCGTTTTTGCAATTTGGGAATAAATCAGTAAGGAGGGTGAGTATGACTGTAGAATTCCGTAGTATAAAAAACAAATGTGAACTAGAAGATGTATTTGTCCTGTTGGAAAAGGTATTCAATAAAGATAGAGCTTTTTTTGAAGAACGAATTAAGAGTAATCCTGCTTACCACCTGAAGACAACATGGGTTGCCATAGTTAATGGAAAGATTAGTTCGGTACTTCAAGTTTTTCCTTTTTGTATCAATGTTCCTCCTCTTACATTTAATGTAGCTGGTATTGGGAATGTTGCTACTATGCCGGCTAACCGTGGACAGAAATTAGGCCACCGCTTATTGGATAAAGCCCTCTCTTGGATGGAAGAGGAGGCGTTTGATTTATCGCTTTTATATACCGGTATTCCATCCTTTTATGAAAAAGCGGGCTGGCACTCAATCCCTGAAAATTATCACTACCTTTATGATAAATGTGAAGGGCAGACTCTTGAAGATGGAATGAAAATTACACCCGTACAGCATAATGATTTGCCAGAGGTAATGGAAATCTATCAAAACTATTCCCAGCGGCTAAACGGGCCGATGGTACGGACAAAAGAATATTGGACCCAGCAGTTAAACAGTATGAAAGAACATGATCATTTTTTAGTAGCGAAACACCACAACCAAGTGACAGGGTATATCCGTTTTCAAAAAGCAGATGCGACTATTGATATTATTGAATTATGTCATCAGAGCTGCTCCAATATCGTGTTTCGCTTGTACCAGGCCGCACTTTCACAGGAAGAAAATAAAGTGATTTTATTTCTCCCTCCGCATCATGAATTGTTTACTCATCTTAGCCATCAAACGTTATACCCTTTTGAACATCATGAATCCATGTGGAAAATTATATCCAAATCTTCATTCACCAACCAAGTAAACAACCTAATAAAGAAGGATAACGGATTAGAATATATTAAAACAGAAGATCATTATATAGATGGTTTTTATAAGAATGAAGTATGGACCAGATTGTCACATTCGGACTTTTTAACGTTTTTTTTACAGGGAAAAGACACAAAAGAAATGACGACAAAAGACAAATCGATATTAAGAGACACCTTTATACATCGTCCTTATATTTTTTGGAGAAGCGATCACTTTTAAGAGGAGGTAATTATGGCGGAAATTAATAAACTAATGGTTGTAGCCCACCCAGATGATGAAATTATTTTTGGCGGGGATGAATTGATACAGGAAAAAGGTTGGAAAGTGATTTGTATCTCAGAAGGAAATAATGATACTCGTTCACAAGAATTTAAAGCAGCTATGAAAAAGGTAGAAGCCGAATATGAAATCTGGAGTTTTAAGGATGCATGGACAGAACACGTTAACCGGCCGAAATTAGAACAGGAGTTACAACGGATAATCCACGAGCGCCCCTATCGCAAAATTGTTACGCACAATTTACAAGGTGAATACGGCCACCCTGAACATAAAGCTCTTTCTGAAATTATGAACTCTATAGTAAAAGAAAACTTATTTATGTTTGATTTATCGCTAGAAGAAGTATTACAAGTGGATATATTAAAGCAAAAACTTGAAATACTTGAAGTATATGAGAGTCAAAAACATGCTGTAGAACAACTCATTCCTTATGTAATTAAAGCCAGGTCTATTCAGGTAAAATAACTTTCTTAATGAAGAATAGCAGAATACCAAAAAGGTGTTTTATTTTAATTTTCGAAAAATATTGTAAAAATTAGCGGTTAAAAATTAACCCTTAAATACGATATCTATAATTACAAAAGAGATATTTGTATGTTTATTCAAAGGATTCTGACCGTAAAAAGGTCGAAATTTCTTATGACAGACAGTAAACAACCTAAGAAGGACTATATTAAGGGGAGATTAATTTAGGGGAAAATACTATAATAAGGAAAATAATAAAGAGAGAATGATTAATATAGTATCGTTGAAAGTATTTTCAGGTATATTAGCTATTTGTTTCTTGATAAAATTAATTGTTGATACTTACCTATTCCATAAGGAACTTGAAAAACACCTTACTTAATGTGATGGGAAGAGAATCTCCGACGTTTTTCAAAAGGTGATCCTTTTAATAAAAAAGCTACAAGAAAAATCTTGTAGCAGTCTTTACTTATTTGTGTGCTTCTTCTCGATCTCGGCGTCTTAGTCCTAAAAGTCCGACTAATCCAAGCAGCCCAATCCATTCCCAGTTTGAATCATTATCGTTGTTATCGTTAACTGTAGAGACATTTCTAGTAGCTGGAGTGCGATCATAATTATCGTTAGTGAATCTGTCACTGCGGTCCATCATGTCCGTTCCACGTTCTGCGTATGCTGGCATAGAAAATGTAATAATGGAAATAGTAATGGCACATATTAAAGCAGTTATTTTATTCATCAGTTATCCCTCCTTTCCAAACATCTATAATGTTTCCTAAAAGTAAAGCTTTATCCCTTAAAGCAAGGACAAATTTTTTACCTTTTGCAGTAAAACATTTCACGGATATCCTTTAGTCGATTAGACAATTCTATACATTGTGGCCTGATATCAAGAGAGAGGTGGTCCACATTGAATAAATCGAATTTACTGCAAATAGGGAGGACGATTATGGGAATCTTAAGCGGAAATCCACAAAATGAACCAATGCACTATGGGGAAGTTTTTAGTATGTGGACTTATCTTGCTGGAAATAAGGGATATGTCGCAGGTTATGAAACGCTAATCATACTGGAGTTGTTTAAATATAGTTAATAATTAAAAAGAAAACAGATAGAGAGCGTTTGTATTGAAGCATCCCTTTAGTTATGCATTTGTTAACCGATTGAGTTTGAAAAATCTTAATACGTTATAAAAATGAAAAAGGGAAAAAGTTGATTTATCAGGGCTACCCATCTATTTTAAAACATTTTGAAAACGGTAGTTAAGTACAGAAGGGTGAAGCTCAATGATTTCGATCTATGCAAGGGTGAGTACAGAGGAGCAGGTGGAAAAAGGTTACATGTGGTGGGTGTCTATCTGCACGTGATGATCAGCTCTCTATACATAAAAGAACGCCTAAAGGCGTTCTCTAGATATATTAAATTACCAGCGATTTTTCTTCTTTTTCTTTTTGCAAATTTTGCAATTACATTTTGGAAAGCCAGGGTCTTTGATGTCATCTTGATATTTCTTCTTTTTCTTTTTCTTTTGGCTGGAGCTGGAGCTGGAGCTGGAGCTCGATTCAACGTGTTTTTTGATGGAGCTGGAGCTCGATTCAACGTGTTTTTTGATGGGGCTGGAGCTGGAGCTGGAGCTCGACTCAACGTGTTTTTTGATGGGGCTGGAGCTGGAGCTCGACTCAACGTGTTTTTTGATGGAGCTGGAGCTGGAGCTTGACTTAACGTGCTTTTTGCTGGAGCTGGAACTGGAACTAGACTCATCAAATTCTTTCTTCTTTTTCTTCTTGCAATCACATTTTGGAAAGCCAGGGTCTATGATCTCATGTATTGATTCTTCTTTATAGACATGGCGAGGGACATATTTGATATGCTCTTTTTTAATACGGATGATAGGGTGAACGAATGTTACTTCTTTTTCGGTATATACGTCTTTAACAATATATTCCGGTTCACAATAAATCTTTTTTCGGGATTTCTTTTTTTCTCCCATTTAAATGCACCTCCTACTCTATTAAATGCATATAGAGAGACGTTGGTATGGACAAACTACTAATTACTAAAAAATTGTGCTCCAGATGTTTCATCAGGAAGTAAACCTGAAAGAGCGTTTTTTTACTTCTTGCTATTTAAAAGGAACAAAGGAGCGTATTGCCGCTCGAAGCGGCTATTTTATTCGGCACGGGCGCATTTGCATTTTTTGTGGGGCCTGTGGCAACGATTGCATTTAGAGCTTCCTTTTTTTTGATGTTTGCGGTGGCTAGAGCTAGAGCTAGAGCTTTCTTCTTTTTCTTCTCCACAGCAAATACAGAACGTTTTTTGAACAAATACGGTTACATTCGTAGTAGCCGTCGCCGTCACACTTAAGCTTTCAAAATCCTCGACTTGGATCACTCTTGTTTGACTAGGGCCAATGGTTTCAACGATCGCTTTTTGGCAGTCCCTTGTGCGAATGGTGATGATCACAGGAATTTGGGCGCTAGGGAATGAGTTGCTCCCGTTGAAAAAATTGATCAATGTTTTGTTGTGGTTGCATGTGAAATCTTCAAAAAGAGGCAGATTCGTAACCTCCATTAAAAAAAAATTGGCACCTTCCCCTGTTTCCGGGTTCCCCGATGGTATGGGTTTCCACATGGCAATTTTGATTGTCTTTAGAAGACATTTTCTTTTTCCTCCCTTCGAACAGGGCAGCAAAGCCTGTTCATCGAGGGCTTTAAAAACCCTCCAGTAAACATTTTGAGAAAAGAGAAAAACTCTTAATCTCTTAATATATTATGTAGAAATATGGAAGATGGTGGAACCAAGCCTTTAAAAAGAACGTTTTTTCCTTTTCACATCACTTGGTACTTTAAATGTGACAAACAAGCAATAACCATAAAGACCTCCGAGGAAATAGGCTTTTAAAGTGCACGACGATTTCTTATGAAAAGGTATTAAAATGAGCCACTCTATGTATAAATTTACTTTACCCCATATTTATTGTGGCATTACCTAAGTAAAACAGCATCGAATTTTACGTTGCTGTTTACTCATTCCCAAAAGTAGAGTTCATCACTCTCCTCACTCGTTAGATTTCATGTTGCATTAGAAATATTTGTCCACAGATTTGTCCAAAAGTTTATGGATTATAATTACTATTTCCTTCTTTTTTAAAAAAGATGAATGTGCGGCATGGTGTAATTCTTTTTCTTATTGAGCTCATTTATATCTCATGTTCTACGCTATCACCGATTTTTTCTAAGCTATTCTTGTTTCTATCATAATTGGCCACTCTTTTCTACTAAATGTATGTTTGTCCTCTATCATTCAACCATACATAGGATCATGAAATTAATATAATATAGAAGCTTTAAAAAGAAAGGTGGTAAAATTATGAAAAAACGTTGTC
Organism: Fictibacillus sp. B-59209; assembly: GCF_036216745.1. Taxonomy (NCBI): domain Bacteria; kingdom Bacillati; phylum Bacillota; class Bacilli; order Caryophanales; family Fictibacillaceae; genus Fictibacillus; species Fictibacillus sp. B-59209. The sequence continues at coordinate 84,058 of NZ_JARMMC010000014.1, forward strand.
ATATTCATAAAGATGAAAGTTCCAGTTCCTCGAGCTTCTTTAAGTGCAAAGTAGAGAGTTCCTCTTCCTCTAGCTTCTTTAAGTGCAAAGTAGAGAGTTCCTCTTCCTCGAGCTTCTTTAAGTGCAAAAAAGAGAGTTCCACTAGCTCCTGGAATAGAAGATTTAAAAAGAAAGGCCATTTTCATAAAAACGAAAGTTCCAGTTCCTCTAGCTCCTTAAAGTCGCTCCTCTAGCTTCTCGAAGTGTAAAACGAATGCAGACGGCGGCAAAGCTGGACTAGTATAGATAAAAAAGTATACCTAGAAACTCTTTTTAGCGGTTAAAACTTCTTTCTTGTTGGTATTTAAAATAATTATATAGACGGGAAGAAATAAATATTGGGCACTATCATTTTACAAATTGGGCAATATAATACCGATATTTATTATTCTTTAAATTGAGGAAACCATGAACCGAGAATGGATATGAACATTAACAAAGGTTGGCATATGGATTAGTAAATTAGTTGATCCTTACTTTGCTATCTTTCGGCGTTTTATCCCGCCGCTTGGTGTAATTGATTTTTCACCTATCATCGCTTTAATTGCATATAGATGTTTAAGGGGATTTGCTCTAGAAGATCTCCGCCAATTAATGAATATGATGGGCGTATAATAATGTAAGCAACCTGTCTAATAAAGCAGGAAACTATAAATCTAAACAGGGCTGCATGGCAGCTTTTTTTTATTGAACTAACTGGCGTTTAGTTGAAGAAGGTTTTCTGGAATTATTACAGAAGAAGTTAATAAAGTAATTATTATTGGATGCATTAAATTTAAAAGATTAAAAGAGCTTTCTGATGATGTTTACCATCAAGAAATTCAGAGCGTTTTCCCCTCTATATTGAAAGTGGTTTCTCACATGTACATCGTCGATCAACTTTGGTTTCATATTATTTCTGGTAAAGATATGCCCATTGGAAGCAGAAAGAAACAGGGGAAGGGAAAGGTATTGAAGAAATGGATAGGTTGTTTTACATTTTATCTCAGAGGTATCAAGAATTTTTAAACCAGCCAGAGGATTTTGAAAAGTTTAGGGTTCTTAATATTCCATCGGAAGAGAAACGCAAAACGAGTTTGTCTGAAATGGTAATGCACGCTTTTCACGACTGATTATTCGCGTCATTGGTATTCTGATAAAAATAATTGATTTGTACTGAAACTCTTAAATCCAGAAAATTGTGCAAATAATAAGTTTTATATGAAAGGAAGGAGGAAATGTTATGAATCCTAATTCCATCGTATTAGAAGTATATACTAGTAATCGGAGACTGCACCAAATAACACTGCCAGTAGAAAAGTGGAAAGAGTACAAAGAAAATGAACTGGATATAGAACATGAAGAATTTAGAAAAGAGCAAAAAATCGTGTCAATTACTAAATATCTTTATAATGTAAACGGAAATATAGTCGGATCCCGCCATTCTTTTTATAACGAGGAAGGCCGCCTAGTTCATTTTCAATTGTATGATAACAATTGGGAACCCCTTGAATCAGTTTCTCTTTATATTCCCGCACAGAAAAGTTAAAGAGGTTAGGGAGCGGGAGACTTGAGACGGGATATGAAAATGTACACAAAAACAAAGAAGAGAATAATTTTAGAGAGGAGATTTGATTGAATACAGGAGACATAATAGTTCAATTTGATGTTCGTCGTATTCTTTGCATTTCTTATTACTATGGTTGTATTGTTATTTAGAAGTCAAAGCAATCGAAACAAACAACTGAATAACATAGAAAGTAAAATTGACGAAGTTAGTTCTAAAATGAATAACGTCAACAACCTAACCTTAACAAACAGAGGTTGTAAACGAAATTAAGAAATCCACCCGAGAATATGAAACGAAGTATGACCAATGTAAGTTTGATGGTAAAATGATATCTATGAGCTTGACGAGCCGGACTACAAAGATTGGAAGCATTCAATAAAGGAACCACAAGAACCGGAGTCTTCCCAAGACTAATGCTGTTCGATGGTTTAAGGCTAGTAGATACATAAAGGGGAAATCAACATATGAAATCAATCAAGATCAACATGTTCTTCAGTGTAGGGGAGGGCTATTTAAGAAGGGCCATAGAAGCAATGAAGCGGTCGTCCGATCTCGATGAAAAAACATTTAAAGAGTATGATGAGGCTTGTTTTGTAGCGGGTTATCTAGCAGGAGATGGAAATAAGGTCACCGTAGAAAAAAATAGAGACGATTGGACAGTGAAAATTCTTGAACGGAGAACTTAAAGAATCTAAAAAAACTTTGCTCGAAATGAGTTCTAAATAGCGCAATCATAAATAAGAAGCAAAATCTAGTTTTTGTTGTTTCACTTAAAATGTAGAAGTAAAAATATATCAAAGGTGTTTCTTCATACATGAGGAAACACCTTTTTCTCTAACTGCCTACTGTTACCTCTTACTATCTATACAACAATCGGTTAGTTATTTAATTAGCATCACTCTTTGAGAATACTACAATCTGAAAACATAGAAATATAAAAGTTTATTTGTCTTTATATAAACTTGCGAATAGAAGGAGGGCCAGTGCAACAACAGTTATGGAAAGAATAGTCGTCATATCCATACCCCCTCTCAATCCTCCACCGATATTGAGATCAAACCTTCACTTAAACATAATCTTTTACAGGTTGTCCGATTTTTTAAGGAGAATTACAGGATTTATCCTGTAATCTATTCTATGCGTGAGGATGGAAAACGGTATGCGTAAAATACATGTTTGCCTTTCCTGACCAAGTATTTTTCGAAATGGAGCTATATTCAGAAAGACCAATTCTTTTTTAACGTTCCTAACGAGATCAGTAAAGCTGCAAATATGCATTCTAATTAAGGATCAGGCTTTCACCATGGCAAACCGGTACCGAAGTCCTTTGCTAGGTTCCCACTTTCTTTTCTTCTTTTTTTTCGGTTCGTTGCTCTCTCCGCTGCAGAATTGAATAATCCTTTTTCCTCATTCGTTTCTGGAATGACTTTTGGCACGTGGGTAGGCTTACCGTCTTGATCAACTGCGACCATTGTTAAAAAAGAAAGTGCGCATACATTCCGTTCTCCTGATAGTAAGTCCTCTGCTATTACTTTAACAAATACTTCCATTGATGTTCTGCCTGCATATGTAACAAAAGCCTCTAGACAGACGGCATGACTGACATGAATAGGGTGCAAGAAGTCTACAGAATCAGTCGAAGCTGTAACAGTATTTCTACGGGAATGGCGCATTGCGGCAATTGAAGCTACATCATCTATATAAGCCATTAGTTTTCCACCAAACAACGTTCCATGATTGTTTGTATCAGGTGGTAACACAATGCTCGTTTTTACTACAAAAGAATCCCTGCATTTTTTTTGATCTATCATAAAATAACAACCTTTCTTTTCTTTTTATAGGAAGTTAGCAGTTTCCTGAAATAAGCATAGGGAACTATTTATCATCTTGGTATTTAATAACTTCTATATGTTCATAGGTTTTTTAACAACCATTAATAGTTGTTCATCATCCATATGGTTAGTAATTTCATTCGGTTTTTCACTTCTTTCCTCCGCCAAAAGAGTCAACTCCTTTCTCAACCACAGTATTAACGTTAGTTTTCTATTTCAATCAATTATAATTTCTACTGTCCAAATTGTTACTTACTGCAAGGGGATGTTGCAACAGGTTTCCTTTCCATAAAATTCGTATTACCTTTAAGTTAAAACTTGAGAAATATGCATGAGAATTGACCCATTTATCTAATGATTGAGCATTAATTTTCTCAGTACCCAGTTTTTGAACAACATGGTAGAATTTGACTACAGAGTAAAAACTGTAAAAATTGTAGGCGTATCACATCACCATGAAAATCAACAATCCTCAATTCCTTTTTATGCTGAACCACAGCATGAACCTTCCCGATTAATAAATGAAAATCTCCCCGTTCAAAATATGTAAAGCACAAATCCAAATTATGTTCCATTGCCTCACCAATTGTGTCTTCCATCAGTACCAGCTGCTGTTCATCTAATTCCGGTTTCACTTTTTCTCCTGGTCCCAGTCAAACTGCCGTAGTGCTTTCACATGTTCAGGCAGCATCATAGCAGTCCATTTTATGGATTCTCGATCACGAAACATATTTATTCCTCCCTTTATTTTTATTTTCTTTATTATATGCGAATGTTTGTTCGTGTAGTAGTGGAAAAAAGGCCCTCTAAAAGAGGTCCATAACTTATGTCAAATTTCCGTGCTGTTATGAGTACCAATATTACTGACTCTTCTTGAACTAACTGGGCAGGATAGTTGAACAAGAAAGACGAATATTATTATCTGAAAATGCACTTTTAAGGTGTAATTTTGTGAATATATATATATTCTTGTAAAAGAAATGATTGATGAATGGAACCCAATAGGCTTGCTTAGTTTGGGATGCCTGATAATACTGTACATTAAGCCAGTTAGTAATCCAGATTTTGGAGGAACTCAATTATGAGAAAAATTATTGTGCTTGAACATGTATCTCTTGATGTATTTATACAAGCCCCAGGCGGGCCAGACGAAGATATCACCCGATAACGATCTCCTGGCCGATCTTCTGGTTCAGGCTTCAAGCACTCTGTAGCAAAGTAGGGGAATAGTTTCCTTCAAAAAACAAGGAGGATTTTCATGGATAACAATCTGAATCAATCGTTCGAGATTGCAATTACGCGTGTATTCGATGCCCCTCGCGAACTCGTATTTAAAGCATGGACAGAGCTCGGGCATTTCGCGAAATGGTGGGGACCAAAGGGGGTCACCCTCGAAATCGTTAAAATGGACGCTCGATCAGGTGGCGAGTTTTTAGGTATTCAGACGTCTCCTGACGGAAATCAGGTTATGTGGGGAAAATTTGCATACCAGGAGGTTGTCGAACCTGAGAAAGTGGCTTATATCCGATCCTTTTCGGATGAGCAAGGCAATACGGTCTGAGCGCCTTTTAGCGTGAGCTGGCCTCTTGAAACTATGAATATCATAACGCTAGAAGATGACGAAGGTAAAACTGTTTTAAAACTAAAAGGTTGCCATGTGAACGCTTCAGCTGAGGAACAAGAAACCTACAAAGGTATGGCTCCAAAGCTTCAACAAAATCTTGAGGGTACTTTCGATAAACTTGCCGACTATCTTGTCTCCCTGAATTAGAATGGTTATTCCTTCAAGGAAAATCCATACTTCAACGGCCCCGTTCCGAAGGATAGCATGCTCCAACAGCACATGCTGAAATTCCGAAAGCAAGTGGAACTCACGTTTGCACAAGAATCGAATCAACTTACTTCCCTCATGAAGCATAAGAAGGTGCCGATTCGCACAACCAAGCGTGTGGAGAAGTGGTTCATTCTGCGGGATGCATTCCGATTGATTGAGCGAATGATTCAGCACGTGAGGGCAACAGTCTTGCCTCCGAATCATGTAGCTGCCCTCAAAAAGCTACAAGAGTATTGTGTATAAACCTACTAAAACGCTTGAATATTTAGGAGGAAAAAATTATGAATAACAAAATCCAAAAAATCACGCCAAACTTGGTTCGATACACAAGCCGAACAGGCGGCAGAGTTGTACACTTCTATTTTTAAAAATTCGAAGATAGGAAGAATCACTCACCATGGCAAAAATAATCACGGGATACCAGAAGGAACCGTAATGACTGTGGAATTTCAACTGGACGGGCAAGAATTCGTAGCCTTAAATGGCGGTCCGTATTTCAAATTCACAGAGGCAATATCATTTATCGTGAACTGTGAAGATCAAGATGAATTGGACTATTTTTGGGAAAAACTCTCCGAAAGCGGAGATGAAAAGGCTCAAAACTGCGGTTGGCTAAAAGATAAGTATGGCGTGTCGTGGCAAATTATTCCTTCCACTCTAACCGAGATGGTAAGCGACCCAGATCCAGAAAAATCAGAAAGAGTTATGAAAGCATTGCTCCAAACGAAGAGTAAAATTGACATAAAAACTTTGATGCAAGCGTATGAGGGATAAAGTGCACTTTGCCGTTACAGACTGGGGGAAGACCGTACCACGAGTCATTGATAACGGAAAACGTTAGTTCAGAATTTACCTCCTTATGATTGATAGAGCGGTTTTTCTTTTGGCCAGAAATCAACAATCAAGGATAACAGAGCCTAAAAAAGAAATGAATCACCAACGGGATAAGTCTGTCCAAAATTGGGTACTGTCCAAGGTGTCTATGTTGTCACAAACCACACCCGACCGTCATATCGCCCTTTCATTTCCAATATTGAAGTCTATACAGGTTAGTTACCCTGCTGTTATTTAGAATGAGAGTAGGCTTTTTGAACAAGCTCTTATATTAAAGTTATGAAGTACTATAGTTCATACTATAAAAAGTACATGTATGATTTCTATTACAACACTTATGACAGCGATGGTAAAAAAGGTCTTTTACGTGTCGATATTGCCTATAAGCTAACTAAGACGTCTGCTGAATGGATCAGAGACCGTTACGTTAGCTAACACCTTTAAGGAGGTGATCACCATGGAAAAGAGAAAACGCAATGTACTAAAAGCAACCCTCATTGGTATGTTCTTCACCTACCTTATCGTATACAATGGTAAAACTGTTGCTCATTTCTTATCAAACGAAAACGTTAGTATTGCAGTATCCGTTTTTGTATTAGTAACTGTGATATCGTTTGTATTCGAAGATTTACTGGGATTACCTTTGAGAAACCCAAAAGGTAAAACAAGTAAAGATGCATAAACCTAACCAAAGCAATAGAAAAGCAGCCAGGACGATCTGGTTGTTTTTTTATGTCTAGGTACTTGGATAAGGCTTCACGGAGTTTGGTAACTAATGACATGGCCAAGGAGGTCACATTTATTTGTCGATAGCTGCTTATTTCCGACAGTGGCTACTTATGATAAATTAAGATGGTTAACATTCAGAGTTTCATAATCTTTGCTCAACTAACGATGCAGGATTGTGGAATAAGAACTAACAAAAAAATCAATTCTGAGGTGACAAAATGAGCGATAATAAGGAAGCTTGGGAACCTCTTTCTGTTTCTGAAATTCAAGATATTTTTAACAAGATTCATATGCAATGGTGGATTGCTGGCGGATGGGCATTGGACTTATATTTAGAAAGAATCACCCGTGAACACAGAGACATAGACACTGTGATACTAAGGTCTGAACACTTAATCTTGCAAAAGTATTTGTATGGTGATTGGGAATTGTTCAAAGCATTCAAAGGACAATTAATACCTTGGAGACTGGAAGAAAAGCTTGAATCTCAATACGATAATATATGGGTAAAGAAAAAAGGTGAAACAACGTGGGCTTTCCAAGTAATGATATTAGATTCAGAGGAAGAACATTGGATTTATAAACGAAATGGTACAATAAGAAGGTTGTTAAAGGATATTGGATTAGAATCTTCTTCTGGAGTCCCTTATATAAGACCTGAAATCCAGCTTCTTTATAAAGGGGAAAGTTCAGTTATTAGAGAGAAAGATGTTATTGATTTAAAGAATGTACTACCAAAGTTAAGTGATACAAACCGAAATTGGTTAAAAGATTCTTTAACTATACAGTACCCTAATGGGCATCAATGGGTTGATTTTTTAAATTCCTATGCCAAAAACAAATGGAAAACAGAAACCGCCTAATATTCTGTAATCGGGTGCGTTAGCTGAAGATTGGAGCTGTCTATAAGGCAGCTTTTTCTTATGGAACTAAAGGGGCAGGTTAGTTGAAGAAGGAATTCTTGCCTTGGCTATGGATAACAGATGTTATAAAACTATGCAGAACCCGGAGGAACAAAAGCGGAAGCGCGTAGATGAGAGGCGTGAGTCCAGACAAGCTGGCGAGAAGGTTTGCTCTTTAGTCTTCTTGACGGATTGGCATATAACCGCGCCGGAGCTGGACATCTCATAAAATATAAAAAAATAAGCACAGGGACAGCTCTACTTCTTCAAAGAGGAAAGAATTCGTCCCTGTGATTAAAAACTTATTTTCTTTTGAGAAGCCAGTCTTGAAAATCGGTGGCAACTATTCTTTCACCTGTGAATCCCTCTGCAGCAGCTGAGGCTAAAAAAACAATCGGCTCGGCCATAACCCTTGGATCTAATAGCTGGAATTTTGATTCAATCTCTTTTCGAACTTCGTCCGGAATCATCCCGGTAGTAGTGGCACCACCCGGTAAAAGCATATTCACCATAATTCTATATTCCTTTAAATCTTCTGCCATTATATATGAGAGTGATTCAGTGGCTGCCCTCGATGGTCCATAAGGTACAAAACCCTTTCTTTTCATAGTCTCATGATTCATAGAAATATTAATGATTCGCCCATTACCTTGTTCCATCATTAAAGGAGCAAACCCTCGAGCTACTAAAAAATATCCTGTGAGATTGGTATCAATTAGATCTCGAAACCCCTCTGGTGTTACTTTGAAAAATGGCTGAGGCTCGACTAAAAAACGCGGATTTACTGTCCTCATCCCAATTCCCGCATTATTGACGAGAACATCCAGCTTCCCCCATTCTCTTTTCACCCATTCAACTGCCTGATTGACGGATTGTTCTGATCGAACATCCAAAGGAATTCCAACAGCAGGATAACCCTCGCGCTTTAACTTCTCTACTGCTTGATCCAATTTAGTTCCAACTCTAGAAGCTAACGCCACCGTGGCTCCAGCGTGAAGCAAAGCCTCCGCCATGGAAAATCCTAGGCCACTTGAAGCACCTGTTACGAGTGCATGGATATTTCTTAACTCTTTTGTATTCATTGGCATTTTTCCTCCGAAATGTTATTAGACCACTGACTAATACAGTATTCTATCTAATCATCACTTTTATACTTTGCCAAAAAAGTAAGCTAGAGGGTTTTCGGACGTAGTAAAAAAGGGAAAGAGACACCTTTTTTCTTTATTGAACTGATCTTTAGGCGTCACCCGATAGTTAATTGTTCAGTGTTGCTCGAAATCGTGATCCGCCTCGCTTAAAAATGGATTTTTCCCTATTTGGCTAAACGGAATCCTTTCCAACAAGGTGTTTATGAAAGCCAGTTATTCAGTTTGGATATGTACATCACTATGCTCCTTCAATACCAAGAACACCTATCCAGCTTGGAGTGGCAGATAGATGTCCTGGCAGAAGAAATTGAAGAATGTAAGATAATCCAATCAATTCCCGGTATAGGAGAAAAAATCCCGGCCACGATTATTTCTGAAATCGGGGAAATTGACCGGTTTAATCATCCAAAAAAACTTGTAGCTTACGCTGGAATAGATCCGAGTGTCCATTCATCAGGTAAGTTTACAGCTACGATAAATCATATTACTAAACGAGGTTCAAGCCGGTTACGACACGCTTTGTATATGGCCGTATTTTTTGGAATAAGAAGCTCTCGAAACAAGAAGTTAAAAGAATATTATGATCGAAAACGAAATGAAGGAAAACCCTCAAAAGTAGCGATGATAGCTTGTGTAAATAAACTCCTACACTTGATTTTTGCAATACTAGGAGTCAATAGTTTTTTATTAAAAAGAATTATCTCTCGTGGTATACTTTTTACGACAGGCCAAATAACCCTCCAAATATGTTGGAAGGTTTTTCGTAGGCTGTATTTTTTTGTGGATTAAGCCAAATCTAGGAACTGCTCATTGCTGGTTTAGCTGAAGATAGGAACTGTCTGTTAAGGCAGCTTTTTTCTAATGCAACTATCGGGGCAGGATAGTTGAAGAAATGGGTAATAAATTGATATGTATCGGAATAGGTTTCGGTGGGAATTACGAACCCGGCAGAGAGCAATGCCATCTTGAACGCATATCAAATTGCCGTCGAAAATCCACCAGCGGAATAATTGGTATAATATAAAAAAGCGTACATTCTTTGGAATGTATGCTTTTTTGACTATTATTGTTTATCTTGGTTCTCCTGAGACTTGTCCTGTTGAGCACTTCTTACATCCCGTTTAACAGGAGTTAATTCAGAAGACGCTTCTGTTTGAAATTGTGGTCTTCCAGTTTGCATGGTTTGTCGCTGATTGGAAGCCTGTTTGCCAGGTTCTTTTCCTAATAAGCGATGGAAGAAGATTTCAAAAGCTGTGATTGCTATCGAGCCAATAAGTGAAGCGGATAACACGTCATCCTCAAAGGTCATATTATCGATCATTAGGTAGAGAATTACAAACGCTAAGGCAAAATCAGCAATAGTTGCCACTGTGTTATTGGTAACCCGTAAAAAAAATAAGTCACCCACTACATAACTAACAATAGCTAATACCGCTGAAATCCCTAGGATATCAGAAGCACCCAAATCGTAGCCCAACGCATCGATAATGCCCAGAACAACAGCAGCTGCAATAAACTTCATGACAATTCTTAAAATATGCCTCATTTCTTACACCTCCTTTGTTTATTTTTCGATAAAATCTTTTTAGATATACACTGAGATAAAAAGAATTTCAGGAGGTTAAATTGGATGCTAACTTGAAGGTCATTTTTTATTGTTGTTGTACTAAGTACGTAAAGGGATAAGAAGACGGGTTAATTAATGCTGCAATGAATGTTGGTGTAGGTTTATCCATTATCGATATATTATAGCGGAGAAACAGGAAGCGTAGGTTCTAGAATTTTGCTTGGATTTGGAGGATTAACGGATTCCGGCACGAAGTACGCTGTGCGTGCCATCTCCGAGGGTTTGCGGCAAGAGGCGGGTGATAAGCTGCGGGTGACGATCATTTCACCTGGTATGACACGGACGAATGCCGCGGATTCTATGACAAATCCGGAGATGAAAGCCCGGCTCGAGGCGTTCCAGGATATCGCTATGCCGCCGGATGCAATCGCCCGGGCGATTGCGTTTGCGATTGAACAGCCATCCGATGTTGATGTGAACGAGATTATTATCCGTCCAACTGCACAGGGTTAGACTACTCCCTTTTCTCAAGTGAGCGAGGGCAATTCAGGTAAAATAGTTGCTATATATTTAGGTACTTTCTAATCCGGCACAATCGGGTGCATTTCTCTAAGAAGGAGAAGTGTACTTTTTTATTGAAGTAAAGTGCAAGATAGTAAAAGAGGGTTAAACTTTGAGATAAAGTGTTGAGTTTTATATCGTTTTTTATGTTAAATTAGCAAATTAATTGGGTGGGAGGAAGTTTAATGGCTGATGAAATTTTTGAAAACCCTAGATTGGCTGATATCTATGATCCATTTGATTCAGACCGTTCTGATTTAGACGCTTACGAGTCTATGATTAACGAGTTTAGTGCAATTTCTGTACTTGATATTGGTTGTGGAACAGGAACTTTTGCTTGTCGACTTGCAGCCAGAGGAATCGAGGTTTTTGGAATGGATCCAGCTGAAGCTTCACTAAAGGTGGCTAAAACAAAACATTGGTCTGACCGAGTCAAATGGATTCACGGCAATGCAATAGACCTTCCAAAATTGAAGGTTGACCTTGTAACGATGACTGCTAACGTTGCTCAAGTCTTTCTGACCGATGAAGAATGGAAAGAAACTCTACTTGCGATTCGGGATGTTTTGCGGTCAGGTGGACGATTGGTCTTTGAAACACGGAAACCTGAGTCACAGGCGTGGCTGAAATGGAACAGGGAGAATACCTATAAGCGAATTGATATACCTGACAGTGGCGTTGTCGAAGGTCGGGTTGATGTTACCGATGTTCAAGGCTCATTGGTGTCTTTTCGATGGACTTATGTTTTTGAGAGCGATGGTGCAATAATCACATCAGACTCTACTTTGCGGTTTAGGAGTCTTAAGGAAATTAGCAAATCTCTTTGGGATGTAGGACTGTCTGTTGAAGGTGTAAGAGAAGCCCCTGATCGTCCAGGACTGGAATACGTTATTATTGCACACCGCCTGACAGCTTAACTATGTTTAGGTGATAAGAAAAAGATCATTTGTTGTATATGATACTTTATCTTTATTATCTTCCACAATCGGGTGCATTTCTCTAAGAAGGAGATCTGCACTTTTTTATTGAACTTATTGAACAAACGAGCAGGATTATTGAATAAGCAAGGGTGGGTTTTATTAAGGTAGATATTTCTAAAGCGTAAAGTTCTGGCAGGTCAAACAGGCTTTCTTGTCGAAACTTAGACCTATGAAATTCATTAAATTGGAGGAAAAAACGATGGCAGAAGTTTTGTTGTTACACCATGTTTTAGGCCGAACGAAGGGGATTGAAGCAATCGCCGATCAACTGAGAGATGCGGGACATACTGTACACGTGCCAGATTTATTTGACGGCCGCATGTTTTCCACGCTGGAGGAAGGCTTGGTGTTTGTTAAGGAAATAGGATTTGAAGAAGTGACGGCGCGCGGCGTTCGGGCAGCCAGCGAGCTTTCACGCGATGTCGTCTATGCTGGTTTTTCACTCGGTGTCCCGGCAGCACAGCAGCTCGCTCAAACTCGTGAAGGCGCCAGAGGCGCACTGTTTTTTCATGCCTGCCTCCCGACCTCGGCGTTCGAATCTCAGTGGCCGGCCGACTTGCCTGTGCAAATTCACGCCATGAGTGCAGATCCTTTTTTCGTTGAAGACGGCGACATCAACGCGGCCCGTGAGCTTGTGGCGTCGGCCAATCACGCTGAACTTTTTCTGTACGAAGGCAAGGAACATCTCTTCACCGACAGCAGTTTACCATCTTACGATGCTGACGCGACGAAACTTGTGATCAAGCGGGTTCTCGACTTTCTCGAGTAGTTGTTAAACTTTTAAGGTCTGTTTTTTAAATACCCACAAAGTACCCACAATTATTTTATTTAATTTGAAATATTATAAAACAATATCAAAAATCCCATTATACCAATGATTTGAAAAGATACAAAAACACCTGAAAACCTAAAACTAATCAAGTTCGAGATGAAAGGTTCAATCGGTTAAATAACGAAAAGCCTTGGTGTAGGAATATGCCAAGGCTTTTTATATGGAGATTTATATAGTACAAACATTGATTATTACTGTTAATCTTATTCCATAAAAAGGTCAAACAGAGATTCTGGCTAACCTTATATTACGATCGGGTGCATTTCTCGATGAAGGAGATTTGCACTTTTTTATTGAGCTTATTGGACAAACGAGCAGGATTATGGAATAACGGACACTGGATATCTCTGTTAATTAAAGAAAATTTAAGTTAGAATAAATCTAATATTAAGACATTAGGGTCAGTGGGGTGTGGGTATGATGGAAGGGGTATTTTTGGACGAGACAATTTATGGGTATGAAGATGTTTTAAAAATGTTGGATTCTTTGTTGCAAGACTTTCCAATCGTATATGTCTGCTACGCCTAAGTCTCCACCTTGTAGAAAACAGGTGATTGCAAAGAAGCCATTCAGTTTTAAAGCTTTCTTGATTAGACCTATGTAGTTCATTCTACGGTGAGGAGCAATATGGTGAAAGCAACCCAAATCATAAACAACGTCATATGCACCCTCTTCAATATCTAATTCAAAAATATTATGAACAAAGGAGAACTGAAAATGAGAAAGCTCGTTCTATTTCTGCACGCATCGCTCGACGGTTTTGTAGAAGGGCCGAACGGTGAAATGGACATTGGCTGGGTTTCCTACGATGCTGAATTGGAGAAACACGCGAAAGAAATTCTGAGTACTGCCGACACTGTTATTTGGGGACGTGGGACTTATCAGATGATGCTCAATTACTGGCCATCTGTGCCTTCGAACCCATCAGCTTCGCAGCATGAACGGGATCATGCCGAGTGGATCGAAAAGACATCCAAAATCGTTTTTTCCACGACGCTGGAGAAAGTCGAATGGAACAATTCCAGACTGGTGAAAGAAGATGTCGAGAAAGAGATCAAGAACCTCAAAGAGCAGCCAGGCAAGGATATGGTCATCCTCGGAAGTCCTAGGTTCGCACACTACCTTATGCAGCTTGATTTAATAGATGAGTATAAAATTACGGTTTCACCCGTCCTGATTGGCAGCGGGTTGCCGTTATTCCAAGGTCTCAAGGAGAAGATCATTCTTAAACTTATCGAAAACAAGACATTTGATTCTGGAGCCATAGGCCTCGTTTACCAGACGGTTAGATGAACTTGTCTCCTAAAGTAGATTACGCTAACCGGATTACGTTAGCACAATAAAAGCAGCGGCAGTCTAGGTCTTTCGAGTTCCTAGTCCGTCACTGCTTTTTTTACGAGTCAGTCTAATTCAGTTTGTCGGGTGATCGTGTCGTTAAGATTGGATCTTCCACAAACGGATGCATTTCTCTAAAAAGGAGATATGCACTTTTTTATTGAATTTATTAAACTAACGAGGAGTTTTTCTAAAATAAAATGTTTCAGTATTTATCACAAAAGTGAAACATTGTATTGCTATCCGAAATTCAGTACAAATCTTATAAAAAAACGTCTAAATGTGGTCACCATGATCTGTATAAGCTTTTCTGTGAAATAACAGCTAATCTATTTGGAATAAATAATACTCACATGCCCATATTTCCATTTAGATAATTTGACAAAGATTTTTTATGATTGTTGTCGATTTTGCTTTTTCTTGTTCGTTGTATTTATACAAAGGCCGAGCATGAATGGTCTTCTAAAAAGAAAGTGACTAAGAATAAGGAGGAAGATGTATGCTGTTTATGTTGATTGTCAAAGCCTCGAAAAATTCGGAAGCTGGAAATCGCCCGAGTTCTGAGCTTAATGAAGCTATGAGTAAGTACAATGAGGAATTAGTTAAGGCAGGTGTCCGGGTCGCAGCTAAAGGACTTCATCCAAGCTCAAATGGGATTCGCATTTCCTATCCAATACCAGGGGAAAAGCCAGTGGTGACTGATGGCCCATTCACGGAAACGAAAGAATTAATTGCCGGGTTCATTCTGATTGATGTGAAGTCGAGGGAAGAAGCCATTGAGTGGGCGATGCGGATGCCGGACCCGCAAGGACATGGGGAAGGTCAGATTGAATTGCGTCAAGTTTTTGAGGCGCCGGAGCTGACCGAAATGTTGGCAAAAGAAGCTGAATTACGCGAGAAATCAAAGTAGTGAAGACATATGAAACCCATCGTACCATTGAAGGGGTCTGGACAGTCGAATCAGTCAAGATCATTGCTGGTGTTGCCCGAATTGTTCAAGATGTCAGTATTGCAGAAGATTTAGCGCAAGATACGTTGGCCATTGCACTTGAAAAATGGCCGGAGTCAGGCATACCGGAAAAACCGGGAGCATGGCTTATGACTGTTGCCAAACGTCGGGCGATTGATTTTCTGCGTCAAAACAAATTACGTGATCAAAAGTATGAGGAAATCGGGCGTAATATGGAATTCAAAATAAAAACGGACTATGATTCAATTGAAGAGGAAATCAATGACGATCTCCTGCGTCTCATCTTCACCACATGTCATCCGGTGCTTTCCAGGGAAGCTCGAGTCGCGCTAACGCTTAAACTGTTATGCGGATTAAAGACTGATGAAATTGCGCGAGCATTTCTTATGTCGGAATCAACCATTGCACAACGAATCGTCAGAGCAAAGCGTACACTTTCTGCTTCAAAGGTACCTTTTGAAGTTCCCCATGGACTTGAGCTTTCAAGCCGTATTTCATCAGTTCTGGAAGTGATCTATCTCATGTTTAATGAAGGATATGTTGCAAACGGCGGTGAGAACTGGATTCGTCCAACACTGTGTAATGAAGCCATACGTCTTGGCCGGATTTTGGCGGAAATTCTCCCTGAGGAACCGGAAGTGCATGGCCTGATTGCCCTCATGGAAATCCAGGCCTCACGTTTCAAAGCTCGCATTGGTCCATCGGGAGAGCCGATATTGCTTCAGGATCAGAATCGGGTGCTTTGGGATGATCTTTTGATTCACCGTGGCTTTTCGGCGCTTAAGCGGATTGAGCAAATTGGTGGTACCTATGGTCCGTACTCACTGCAAGCATCTATAGCTGCTTGTCACGCCAAGGCACGAACAGCAACGGAAACGGATTGGCAAGAAATTTCCGCCCTATACGATGCCCTTGCCCAGGTGGCACCTTCTCCCATAGTGGAATTGAATCGTGGGGTTGCTATATCGATGGCATTTGGGCCAGAGGCAGGGTTAAAGATTGTTGATTCTCTACTTTTGGATCAGGCGTTGAAGAACTATCATTTGCTTCCGAGCGTAAAGGGTAATTTTCTTCTAAAGCTGGGGAGAAAGAGGGAAGCATTTGAAGAATTCCAGCGTGCTGCTTCGTTAACACAAAATGTACAGGAACAGAAATTCCTATTAAAACAGGCGAAAGATTGTATGGAATAAAAATACATTAAAGTTTTGTCGATTTCACAATTATTGTCTTTTGACATAAAAAATCCTCCGTATGCTGTTATTTTGGTTGGCGAACCAAAAATATTTTAGCACCTCGGGAGAGTTTTTTTCATACAACGCTGAAAGCTTTTTGGAACCCTAGGCCTAGCCTAGGGTTTTCTTTTCTATAATAAAAAGGAGCTGATTCAGCGCATCGTGTGCAATGTATCAGCTCCTATAAAATTAAAACATGCTCCCATAATCCTAGCTTTCCCTTTGCTGGAATAAATTCATCCAGCATCTGCATATCCTCAACTACCCAAGCATAACCTCCCACTATAAAGTCACCCATAAAATAGTCATTCCCTGATACGATTCGACCATCCTCCAGAATGGCCCATGTCTCATTGTTTTCAGTTACCTTCAAACAATCTACAAGTTTGCATACAGCAATGATCTGGCCAGTTGGAAGATTCTCTGGTGTGTATCCGTGCTTACCAAGCAACGACTTTATGGCTATATGGTTAGAGACGTCTTTATCTATTTTTTTACTTGTGTGAATGGCAAGTGGCCCCCGATAATTCGTTCTCCATGACCTTGTTTCATATGTTGCCTCTCTAAGGACAAAAAGGCTTGCCCATGGCTGGATCATTGATAAAACCTTCATTCTGACAGCCTCCAACCTATAGAAGTTTATTTTGATTATAGAGTGTCCCTGTAAAGGAATATTATGAGCAAAAGGCAGAATATCAGTTCACGGAGATCCAATTTATGAGGCATGAGTCATGACCAGTGATCATTAATATCATATATTAATCAGTGAACTATTTTTGTTGGGTTTTACAAACTCACTAGATGTGATTGGGCACGAACTTACACATGGAGTGACCCAGTTCACAAGCGGGCTAGAATATGAAAAGCAGCCTGGAGCTTTAAACGAACATCACTCGGATGTTTTTAGGATTGCTATAAAGCAATATCATTAAAACAATCAGCACAGGATGCAGACTGGTTAATCAGTGCTGAGATAATGGGACCCTCATTAAAAGGGCAAGCACTCGTTCTATGTAAGCACCTGGCACAGCTTTCGACAATAAATTAATAGGCAAGGATTTGCAGCCAGATCATATGAGAAACTACTTTGAAGGGTCGCAAGATAACTATGGTGTCCATATCAATAGCGGTATACCAAATAAAGTATTTTACCTGGTGTCTATGGAGATTGGCACTTACAAGGCGGCTTAGATATGGTACCATGCCATGCAAAACTTGTTTGCCGCGACAAATTTCAATCAATTTGTCCAACTCGTATTAAAAGCAACACAAAAACTTGCTGATAGGGGAAAAATCCCCCAAACGGCTACAAAAACAGTAGAATCTGCTTTTCATGCAGTTGGATTACCGCCTTAACTTATCTAAATTGGGATTAAACTAACAGCACATCCAATTCTGCTGTGACGGAGGCATCGCTAATCTGAACTTAACCTTTGAGGCAGATGCAGACCAGCTGCAGGTGGAAAAAGCTGAGAAATTACAACATCTAATAACACATGCCAACCTTTCAAATATTGCCCCTTTATGGAAGCTGCAACGCAAAGCCTTGTTATTCCATTAAAGGGCCATTTTCTTAAATAAGAAATGGATTATGATATCGAACATACAAAAAGGGTATATTTCATTTTGGTGTGACCGATTTTGCTCAAATATACCGAGTTTTTGTTTGCTTCCAAACAATAAATGATTTGGTCAAAAACGGGTGGACGCTTATACCCATTATTACATGAAGCGTCTCTCTTATTCCTAGCTTCATCATTACAAAGCTATGTTTATGATAAAAGTCTTTTTGTGGTTCAAGATATGAGACATATGTACAAGCAATTTTTATTATCCCTCATAGTATAAAATAAGAAAAACTATTTAGAAGGGGATAAAATAAAATGAGTTGTAATTCTGGCTGTAATTATTATCCCTACTGTAAATGTGGCTCTCGCTGTAATTGTGGATCTCATTGTGAAAGCTACTTTATTTAGGGGGGGTTAGTGGATGTTATTAATTATAAGTACATTAATAGTATTAGGTTATACTACTTTCTTGATTTACAAAATTTCTTCCAATATAGATAAATTAACAGGCATGACAGGCATGATAATAGTGATGTCATTGGGAATGGTGTCAAGTTTGGCTATTGGATTAATTTCAGGAATTGTTTATAAAAATGATTTAACTTCTTCAACGATTCTTGCCATGATTTTAAGTTTGATTGTTGGATATTTTTTAGGTGAACGGTTGGGCTTGTTTGTAACAATTGAAGGAATGGCAGCTTCACTAATGGGTAGCATGATGGGAGCAATGCTGGGAGAAATGTTACCTTCAGGGAACTTTAAAATAATGTTAGCGTTTATGGATGTCCTATATATCATAGTTGTGTCTTTAATCTTTTTTCTAATCAGTAATATTTTAAGGAAAAGTAGTGATGAAACTCCCACTTTTAATCATACCTACAATTCAATCTTCATAATGGTTATTTTAACAGTTATCGTATTGATTACTACTTTTTATGATGTTAATTATGTTAAAAAGCAGATTAATCATCGCCCTGTTGAAAACCCTGTGCATGAGCATTATCAACATTAAAAATGGTCATCATCAAAGGGTTTATTTTACTAACGGGTTCATTACTTATGTGAAAAAAAGAGGTAAAGTATGCGACGAATATCATTGATTTTATCAACTGTTTTATCTTTTATAGTTTCAATATTGACTATTACAGCTCATAGATATATATATGGTACATTTATGGTGATTGTTTTTGTTTCAGCCTTATTTGCACTAATAGTAGAATTTTTAAATCAAACCAAAAAATAAGTTCTTCAACTAACGGGGGCTTTCCTGGAACAAGGATTGCGCTTTTTTCATTTTAAGGCCAGATTGTGGAGGGAACCAGGAAGAGTAATAATACTGAAAGTTTATTTGTGAAGCGTTTTACTTAAACCAATGGGCAGCATTCCTGTAATGAAGAAAAACGAGGTTTGAGAATAAAAATAGCCTCCTGATAAGATAGAGATGCCCTGAAGCTGGCCAGCGAAAGGGACAAATTATCCACCTCATGGAAAGGTTGGACGAAGGAATTTTGGAGCAAAGACTCTGTGAGATATGGGAAGGTTAACCTTCATGAGAGATGTGGAAATCCACTTAGTGCGATTATAAATTAACTAATATCCACCTTTTGGTTAGTGGTGGTTTGGTTGACTATGAATTGTTTTTTCTCTTCAACTCCAAAATTATCCTTTATTTAATTTTTATTGCAACATCCATGCGTTTCAATCTTCAATCCTTTATGAAATCTTGAGAATAGTGTAGGAATCGAGAGATATCCGTTTCTACATAGAGGGAGTTTAGTTCAATTTGAAATCACAAAAACTAAATAACCAAGGCACTGAAATTAGTGCCCTTTATAATCTTATTGTGCAATCAGCAACTCTTATATTTGAACTTTTTGGGGAATTGTTTCACAATTCCAACCGTTATTGTGTCCGCCATTTGTAAAGCTTCCACCTCAATTTTATCAAACACAGCAATACTTGATTTAAAATCTTGTTGGAGTATAAATACTGCTTCCGATGTAGTAAGTGCCAGATGCTCAAAAAACATTTCTTTGAATTTCTTTTTTGATATAAAAGGATTTATTGTACTTAGGAATTCGGCAATTTCTTTTCCGTTTGCATACCATCTTTTCTCTATAGCTGCTACAGCTATTTGATCGCCTGCTTTTGCAGCTTTGACAAGTTCCACAGCAATTACCAGGTGCTCCCTTATTAAGTTGCTGAACTTTGCGGCTATTCTATTTCCATAGTAAGGCTTTAGTAAATTTCCCATATCTGTAGCGTTCCGGAGAAGACGTGCGGTAACAAAGTCTACATCAGGTAAATTAAAAGCCAGGCTTATGATCGTCAATCTTGTCCAGTATACGTGTTGTTCCCAAACTAAACGCATGGAACTTTTTAAACTAACTTCCTGTTGACTAATACAAGAAGAGTTGGACCGAGGATTCATGGTTTCACCCCCTTACTCTAATACATATATTCAGTATATTCCGATTCTAAAAAGCGGTTTGTACTTTAGTTATTGGCTAATCAAAAAAGAATCGGTTGATTTTACGATAGAGATTAATTCCTTATTGAAGTAACGGGTGCGTTTACTTAAAAACCCCTCAGCAATGAAGATGAAGATCCTTCTACAACAATCGGGCGCTTTCCTGAAACAAGGACTAGCGCTTATTTTCATTATAGGGCCAGATTGTCGAGCAACTCATTTAAAGAGAAAATTAGATCTCTATGCTAATTTTTAGAGGAGATTGTGAAATTTGCACTTAAAGTAATGGTGCAGTTTAGTTAAATAAGGAATCGGAGTCAATATAGTAAAGAAAACTCGAAGAGCAAAGTATCGATAAACGAAACTGTCGATGAACAGGAGAGTGAAGAAGAATCATGATCAATGCTGCACACATTATTCTCTACAGTACCAACGCTGAGGCAGACCGGGTATTCATACGCGATGTACTCGGGTTAGCTGGGGTTGACGCCGGCGATGGTTGGCTAATCTTCAAACTGCCTCCTGCCGAAATCGCCGTGCATCCTACAGACGGGCTTGATAAACACGAGTTTTACTTGATGTGCGACGATATCGAGAAGACGATCACAGAACTAACCGCTAAGGGCATCACGATCTCGGAGCCAATCAGCGAGCAGCGTTGGGGTCGGCTTATCTCCATCAAGCTTCCCAGCGGCGCTGATCTCTCAATTTAACAGCCACGCCATCCCACCGCCTACGATCAAGAGGGCTGAGTCACCGTACATCCATTTCTTTCTCTCCGCTAAGCGCACAATAACTAAAGAGCAATTTTAATCTTCTGCAATTGGGCACCTTCTTTATTAAGGTGGCGTCTTTTTGTATTGGGCCAGATAGCTTATTGAGAGTCATTTAATTAACAGACAATATATTCAGCATAAAATTCTTTATCCTTTTGGGAACTTAAAATCAAAAATAAAAAATGAGGAAAACACTTGAAGCTAACGTTGCGTCAGGTTGTATAGTAAAGTTGCCGGCAATAATGAATCGTTGACATGAGGGGATGATCATTAATAGAAAATGGAGAGTTGGAGAATTAGCAAAGCAAACCGGATTAACAGTACGTTAAGTAGTTAAAATTCCTATTTTTCACCATGTTACCAAATTTTCACACCCAAGGGTGAGTACAGAGGAGCAGGTGAAAAAAGGCTTCATCTTGGAAGATCAGATCAAGGAATGCCGGAAGAATAGTTTTCAGATCCACATTTTTTAAAATGCACTTTGATAAATCAAGTGTAGCTTTGCACAGACCACTATAGTAATTTTGAATATCGAGACAATGTTTATACAATAGTACAGACACCTAACAAGCCCAACCCGGCATACAGATAAGAGTAACGAAAAAAGCCGGGAGGTGTCTGTATGTCCGGGTTGCTAGCCGTGTTAGCGTACTTTTTCAAAGAGGTAATGCTGTTTGTTTCGTATGTAAAAAACAATGCGTTTCCGCAACCCCTCTCCGAAAATGAGGAGAAAGAATACTTAAAGCTGATGGCCGAGGGAGATCAGGAGGCCAGAAGCAAACTGATCGAACACAACTTGCGTTTGGTTGCACATATAGTAAAGAAATTTGAAAATACAGGTGAAGATACCGAAGATCTGATTTCAATCGGAACCATTGGGCTGATCAAGGCAATTGAAAGTTATTCGAGAGGGAAGGGAACGAAGCTTGCGACGTACGCTGCGCGATGTATCGAAAATGAGATTCTTATGCATTTGCGTGCGTTAAAGAAGACCAAGAAAGATGTTTCTCTTCATGATCCGATCGGTACCGATAAGGAAGGCAATGAAATCACCTTGATTGATGTCCTGAAAGCGGAAACCGAGGATGTCGTCGATGCCATTCAGCTGAAAATGCAGAAAAAGAAAATCTATGATTACATTCATGTTTTGGATGATCGGGAGAAAGAAGTCATCGTCGGTCGGTTCGGACTGGATCTTCAGAAGGAAAAAACACAGCGGGAGATCGCGAAAATGCTGGGAATCTCCAGGAGCTATGTATCAAGGATTGAAAAGCGGGCCTTAATGAAACTGTTTCATGAATTTTACCGAAGCCGGCAGCAGGGGCAGAAAGAAAAGCCCTCCTATTAATTAAATACAATAAAAGTGCTGGCCAGAGAATGGACTCAGTACTTTTATTTTTGTTAAAGCTCTGTTAGCCGATGTTTATTGATTTGTTGTAGGTTGTGATTGAAGCGCCGATTGAAAAGCAGAAGGGTATAAGCAAGCATTTTCCCATCTGTTTTCGGGCATTCATTTATTTCACAAATCTGCCGGGTCTAAATTAAAGAACCTCCTGGGTGTTATTGCCATTATTTTCAGCAAGTTCTTATAATGAAGCATAATAAAACAAGCCAGTCTATGCTGGCTTGTTTCTTGTTTATTAGAAATTCCCGCCGAATGTCTGGTAAATCAGAAGGGCATTCAAAAAGATAATGAGTGTGGCTACAATACATAATAAAACGTTCGTCAATGGACGATTCGCATAATTGCCCATAATCTTTTTATTGCGTGTAAACATGATAAGCGGAATGATCGTAAACGGCAGCTGCATGCTGAGCACAACCTGGCTGACAACGAGTGCTTTCCACGTATCAATTCCCATCCCAATGATGATAAGAGCGGGAATCATCGTTACAACCCTTCTAACCCAGATAGGCAGTTTAACATTCAAGAATCCTTCCAATATATACTGTCCTGCCATTGTTCCTGTTACTGAGGACGATAGGCCGGCTGAGAGCAGCGCGATCGCAAAAGCAAGGCTGGCAAACCCGCCAAGCAGAGGAGTAAGCGTTGAATAGGCATCCTCGATCGATTTGACGCTCACTCCATTTTTGAAAAAGACTGCAGCTGCGACAATGATCATGGCCGAGTTAATGAACCAGGCAATGTTCAAAGCAAGAAGGGAATCTACGATGGCAAACTTATATACGCGATGATTATGTTTTGGCTGGTCCTTCTTCAAACGATTTTTCACTACCGAAGAGTGAAGAAAGATATTATGCGGCATCACGGTCGCACCGAGCATACCGATGGCCACTAAGATGCTGGCTGAATTAAGTTGAGGCACAACCATATGATAGCCTACTTGGGCAAAATCTGGTTTAGCATAAAATAATTCCATGATATAAACAGCGGCTACGACTAACACGAAAGCCAGTATGATCTGTTCGATGAAACGATATCCATACTTATGAAGAAGCAAGATTCCAAATGTTACAGCAGCTCCGATTAATGCGGCTGGAAATAAAGGGATTCCAAGAAGTATATAGATCCCGAGTGCAGCACCGAGAAACTCCGCAAGATCGGTAGCCATGGCAGCAAGTTCTGCTGTTATCCATAAAAAAACAGCAACCGGCTTTGAAAAATGCTGGCGGCAGTTTTCTGCCAATGATTTCCCTGTAGCTACTCCGAGTTTGGCAGCTGTAATCTGTAAAAGAATCGCCATTAAATTACTAAGCAGGAGAACCCATAACAGCGTATAGCCAAACGTGGCGCCGCCTTCAATGTTGGTTGCCCAGTTACCAGGGTCGATATAGCCGACACTCACAAGAAACGCTGGTCCAAGAAAAGGAAACGCTCTGCGAAATTTACCCTTCTTAGGGATAGCAGCAGCCAGTGCTTTACTATTCATTGTTGCTCACCTTCCTTGCAAAATAGGTCACAGGGTGTCCTTCAGGTTAAAAAGTTTCCTTTGTTCAACTTTTTGAGATTTGACTATAATATATGCGAGTAATCAGGAAAATGCAACAAATAAGAAATAAAAAAGGAAGCAGGCTTATCGATTGGTATTTACTATATACATAATGAATAGAAAAATAATCGTGGGTACGACCCAGACTAATGCAGTGACCAGCATGAGAAAGAAGAAGATGACAGACATCAGGGTAGAATAACAAGCGTTGATCCAATCTTGTTTGGTCAAAGTTCGGCGGATCTCAATTTCTTTTGGATCAGTCGTAGTTCCTTTTAACGTGTAGAGGTCTTCATTTTGTTTTTCTTCTCCGGCAAAGTCAAGCCAGATCATCGTGTTTCCGGACAGCTGAAGCGGAGAAAGAGGCAATTTGTCATTCATGCTTCGTTTCTCGGACACCCACTAGATAGAGTTGATACTTTCCGTTTTTTACTTCAGTGAAGGCAATTTGCTTTTCACTGGTAACGAGAGGCAAAGATACGGAGCGGCTCCAATGTGGATCGGGGAGTGAACGCTCCTTTTTTAAGTTCTGGACAAGTGTCATCGAGAGGATGGTGAGTAAGGATAATACCGGCAGCATGAAAATTTTTATTTTTCCTTTTCAATGTGCTCCCCCTTTAAAAAAATGAATTAAGCAAGCTCTCTTGAAATATAACGAAATAGTAAGAAATTTACAATTTAATTAAAAGGAAAACAGGAATTAGGATTGAACCTATTATTAAAGGGAATAGATGAAGTAAGAAATATACATAAGGAGGCTGCGGAATATGCAGGAAGTTTTGTTATTTGCAGTTATGATCCTGACATTAGTCTATTTCATGTATCTTTGCATCGCAGAATAGGTTTTTTGCTCTTTTCCTGTACGGGAGAAGAGTTTTTTTATTTTAAATAAACTAAATAGTCGATTTTTATTGGGAATTTCATTATAATGGAAAAAGATCGAATACTTTATTTACAAGGGGGATTACCATGTTATTACAGGGATTGCGCGAGAGCTGGGATTTGGATTCTATATTCAGCGGAGGAAGCCGATCGGAAGAGCTTTTATCTGCCATCTCCAGCATTGAAGCACAGCTTGCGGCTCTAAACAAAAAGGTAGAAGACTTTCAATTTTCAAAGGAATCATTTCAGGTGATCGTGAAGGATGTTCAAGAAACAGCTGCCTTATTGAATGAATGTATATCCTATGTTGGGTGTCTTGCTGCTCAAGATGTTAATGACAAACAGGCTTTAAATCTTCGCGGAAAGCTCGAGTCTATGAATGCGGCCTACACTACCATTCTGGTGCTTCTTGATAATAAGATGGCTGAAATTCCGGATGAAGAGTGGAACGAAGCCCTTCAAAGCGAATATTTGTCCAGCATTGCATTTTCTTTAAATGAGAGACGTAATCTAGCGTCTCAAAAATTGTCTTATGAACAAGAAGCTTTGATGAATGACCTGGCCGTGGATGGATATCATAGCTGGTCTACCCTCTATGACACAGTCGTAGGGAAAATCGGCATCGAGGTAGAACTGAACGGCAAGAAGGAAACGCTTTCTGTCGGCCAGGCAGAAAACCGGATGACTAGTGCGGACAGGCAGGAAAGAGAAACGGTTTTCGCTAAATATACGGAAGCATGGGATCAACAGGGTGATTATTGTGCAGAAGCTTTAAATCATATTGCAGGATTCCGAAACAGCCTATATAAGCATCGCAAGTGGGATGAAGTGCTGAAAGAACCGCTTGATATCAACCGCATGTCCGCTGATACGCTGAACGCCATGTGGCAGGCAATCGAAGAGAATAAAGGTCTTTTCGTGTCCTACCTGGACAGAAAAGCTTCTCTCCTTGGCTTGGATAAATTAAGCTGGCACGATGTTGATGCACCGTTATCAAGTGCCGACAGCAAAATGAGCTATGATGAAGCGGCCAACTTTATTGTCGAGCAGTTTCAGTCCTTCAGCCCTAAGATGGCAGAGTTCTCAAAACAAGCGTTTGAAAAGCAATGGATTGAAGCTGAGGACCGTACAGGTAAACGGCCTGGTGGGTTCTGTACTGGTTTCCCAGTAAAGAACGAAACACGAATTTTCATGACGTTTTCGGGCACACCAAGCAATGTCTCTACTCTAGCACATGAACTTGGCCATGCCTTCCACTCATATGTAATGGAAGATATGCCTTATCTGGCTACTGACTATGCGATGAATGTAGCAGAAACTGCGTCTACTTTCGCTGAAATGGTCGTATCAGATGCTGCAGTAAAGAATGCGAAAACAAAAGAAGAAAAGATTGCCCTGCTAGAAGATAAAGCACAGCGCTCTGTAGCCTTTTTTATGAACATTCATGCCCGGTTCTTGTTTGAGACAAGATTTTATGAAGAGCGCAAAAAAGGGCTTGTACCTGTTGAGCGTTTGAATGAACTGATGGCTGAAGCACAAAAAGAAGCCTTCTGCGGCTCTCTTGAAAGCTATCATCCATATTTCTGGGCTTCAAAGCTTCATTTCTATATTACCGACGTTCCATTTTACAATTTCCCATATACGTTTGGGTATTTGTTCAGTGCCTGCATTTATGCTATTGCCAAAATAGAAGGCAGCAGTTTCGAAGAGAAGTACATCGCTCTTCTCAGAGACACGGCAAGCATGACGGTCGAAGAATTGGCGATGAAACACTTGAATGAAGATGTAACCAAACCGGCGTTCTGGAAAAAGGGCATAGAGGTTGCAATGGAAGATGTGAAGGAATTTCTTGACCTGACAAAATAATAAGCCACAACAAAACCATGGCCCAAGTCGGCCATGGTTTTTAATTACCGTTTCTGGATGGAGATCGAACTGATCATTAGAAAAGCAAAAGCGATGATGAAAAACATAAAAACATATCCTGGAACAAAAGGGATAAGAAGATAGCACATGGCGATGATACATCCTGCCACTGTGATTGGAACACCAACGAAGGAACCGTTGAATTCGGTAATATTGAATCGTGCCAGACGGATCGCTCCACACACGATAAATAGAATGGTAAAAATAATGCCGGGAACCCCAAAATTGAAAAGAGAGCCCTGATACAGCAAGAATGCAGGTGCAATCCCGAAGGAAATTAAGTCACAAAGTGAATCCAGCTGCTTACCAAATTCTGATTCTATGTTTAATTTCCGTGCAACCATACCATCAAATCTGTCAAAAAGGCCTGCTAGAAAAATTAGAATAAAGCCAACTTTTAAATCATCTTTAAAAATAAACATCAAAGCGAGAGCACCTAGTGAAAGGTTGATCAGCGTAAGAACGTTGGCCGTTTGGCCTTTCATTTTCTTAACTGTAGAGTCAACCCGCTCTCTTGCAATCATGGACATAACATCACATCGCTCCCTGTACCTTTCTTCATCTGAATGGAAAGAGTACTTGTGTATTAATATTATTCACTGTTAATGAAATATATTTGATTCTTATCATTATATGTTAATTTTATAAAATTGGAAAGGGGATAATTGGAAATAAGTCCCTGTTTCTGTTTCTTCCTATTTAATAGAAAAATAAAAAAAGGTAAGACTTTGGAATAGAACACTGTATCATTTCAAGAAAGCATGCCTACTATTAAAACATAAAAAAAAGCCCATTTTTTAGTGATGGGCTTTCCAAAAGTGAGTGCTGAGACGGGTCTGAAGTGATCTGCGTTCGATCTCTTTTTGAATCAATGAAATAAAGTCTGTACTTAATTGAAGTTCTTTCGCTTTAAAATAAGATTCGATCAACAGTTCGTCCGATAAGTTTTCCATAAGTGAGATGCCAATCGGGTGGCATGTTCACCTCCTGTTTTTAATGCATATTGATGCATTTTCATCGCTGTATGTGTCATGATTTCTCATAGATCCGCATAAACTATATGTTCTGGTAGTTTTCTAAAATCAGCTTAACATGAAACATTAAACAGAACAATCGTTCGATTATCCACAACGTTTGGTGGATAACTTGTGGGTAGACTGTAGATAAGACAGAAAATTCTGCTCATTGCATAGAGGAACAATGTTAATAAAGTTATCCACATTGTCGGAATGCGAACATTTTGTCGAAAACTTTTCTTTAAAAGGATGCATCCTTTCCAGGCAAATGTAACTGAAAACAATAAAAAAGTTGTTACCCGTCGAATAACTGGTACAATGTAAAAGTGTAATCTGAATGAATAGTATAGAGGTGTCCAGCATGTTAAAAAATTTTTTGCCGGATGAACATGTCCAGAGCATTTTTGATATAACCCCTGAAATGCTAGTGAAACGAAATGTAAAAGGGATCATTACAGACCTGGATAATACCCTGGTTGAATGGGATCGGCCGGAAGCTACTCCTGAACTTTTAAAATGGTTTAGCTCTTTTAAAGAGAAGGGAATTTTAATTACCATTGTTTCAAATAACACGCAGCAGCGTGTGAGCAGCTTCTCCGATCCTGTAAAAATCCCGTTTATTTATAGTGCCAGAAAACCAATGTCCCGTGCATTCAAGCGGGCTATTCGCGATATGAAACTTCAACGAGAAGAAATTGTAGTTATCGGCGATCAGCTCCTGACGGATGTCCTTGGCGGGAATCGGCTGGATCTCCATACGATCATGGTTGTACCTGTGGCAAGCACCGATGGTCTATGGACAAGAGTAAACAGGAAAATTGAAAGAATGATTTTATCATGGATGAAAAGGAAAGGCATGCTTAACTGGGAGGAATAAGATTGAAGGAACAAATTAAGTGTATTGGATGCGGAGCACCCATTCAGACCGAAAATAAGGACGAGCTAGGATATGCACCGCCGTCCAGTTTAAAAAGGGATGCTGTGATCTGCCAGCGTTGTTTCCGTCTTAAGCATTATAACGAGATTCAAGATGTCAGTCTTACCGATGACGATTACCGGAAAATTTTGTCAGGCATTGGAGAAACAGATGCCCTTGTCGTCAAAATTGTAGATATCTTTGATTTCAACGGCTCGTGGCTTCCTGGTATACACCGCTACATTGGACGCAATAAGCTTATACTTGTAGGAAACAAGGTGGATTTGCTTCCAAAATCGGTCAATAAAAACAGGATGACTCAATGGATGTCAACTATGGCAAAGGAACTTGGTGTAAAGGCAGAAGAAGTACACCTTGTTTCTGCAGCGAAAGGCACCGGCCTGTTGAACGTAGCTGAACGGATTGATGAACTGAGAGATGGCAAGGATGTCTACGTTGTCGGCTGTACCAATGTAGGAAAGTCCACTTTCATTAATGGTCTGATCAAACAGCTTGGAACAGAGAAGGATGATATTATCACAACCTCTCACTTTCCTGGTACAACATTGAATTTGATCGATATACCACTTGATGCTGAAACAGCACTGTATGATACCCCGGGAATCATCAACCATCATCAGATGGCTCACTTTGTCGGGAAGAATGAATTGAAAATCATCATGCCCAAAAAAGAGATCAAGCCGATGGTTTATCAGGTAAATGAAGGCCAGACTCTATTTTTAGGCGGACTTGCCAGGTTTGATTACATCAGTGGGGGACGAAGATCATTTGTCTGCCACGTTTCCAATGAGTTAACCATTCATAGAACCAAGCTTGAAAAGGCGGATGAACTATACAAGAACCACCTGGGTGATCTTTTATCGCCTCCTTCAGAAGCGGAGAATCTGCCGCCGCTCAGGAGACATGAATTTAAAATCAAAGATAAAGATACTGATGTTGTCTTTTCTGGACTTGGATGGGTGTCGGTTAAAGAACCGGGCGCTCAAATCGCAGCTTATGCACCTGAAGGCGTTGCGGTAACATTGAGGCCTTCACTCATATAGCCGGGAGTGATCAAAATGAAAAAATTAGTCGGTCTAATTGGATATCCTGTCAGCCATTCCATGTCACCGGAGATGCATAACGCAGCTTTCCAAAAATCAGGGCTTCCTTTTTATTATGACAAATATGAAGTTCATCCTGATCGTTTGGAAGAGGCAGTTTACAATATGAGAACAGAGGGTTTTGCAGGCTGGAATGTGACGATTCCGCATAAACAAACCATTATGCCTTATCTGGACGAAATTTCGGACGAGGCTAAAAAGATCGGAGCCGTAAATACGGTGGTGAATGAGAACGGAAAGCTGATTGGATACAATACGGACGGGGCCGGTTTTGTAAAAGGATTAATGCGGCATGTCCATTTTCCTATTGAGCAAGCGAAGGTTCTTATTATTGGAGCAGGCGGGGCATCTAGAGCCATTGGTTATGCTCTGGCGCAAACGGCTCCTAAATCCATCGTCATTGCTAACCGGACGATGGAAAAAGCAAGAGATATTCAAAAAGAGTGTTTGAGAGAGCATGACAAGGTGATGAGCTTACAAGAAGCAGCTGCCGTTCTTTCAGATTTTCAAATCGTAATTAACACGACGTCTATCGGAATGAAAAATGATGGGAGCACTCCTATCGATCTCCTTCATCTTGCACCGGGTACAGTGCTCTCCGATATCATATACAACCCGTATAAAACTGCTTTTTTGCAGGAAGGTGAGAAGCGGGGAGCAATTATTGACAACGGAGTGTCCATGCTGGTTCTTCAAGGTGCTCTTTCTTTTGAGAAGTGGACAGGTATGCAGCCAGACATCGAACTGATGGAAACGATCGTGATCGAGAAATTGGGAGGAAATTATGTTAACAGGTAAACAAAAACGTTTTTTACGTTCAAAAGCAAATCCGATTCAGCCTATTTTTCAAGTAGGAAAAGGCGGAGTCAACAGTAATATGGTCAAGCAAATTGAAGATGCACTTGAGGCGCGTGAGTTAATCAAGATCAGCATCCTGCAAAATTGCGAGGAAAGCAAGGAAGACGTCGCTCAGGCATTGGTTAAAGGCGCAAAGGCCAACCTCGTGCAAGTGATTGGAAATGTCATTATTCTCTATAAAGAATCTAAAGAAAATAAAGAGATTGTACTTCCGTAAAGGATTGATTACATGGCGAGAATCGGTATTTTCGGCGGCTCTTTCCACCCTCCGCATAACGGGCATCTTCTCATTGCCCAGGAGGCATTAGCCGCATTTTCACTTGATAGGGTTGAATGGCTACCGGCAAGCCATCCGCCTCATAAGGATTTGGTATCAGGTGTTTCAGCAGAGGACCGGATCGACTTAGTGAAAGCTGCCATCCAGGGAAATTCTAAATTTTCCCTCTCTCTTATAGAGTTTGAAAGGGAAGGCCCTTCATATACTATAGATACCATCAGGGAACTGAAAAAGAGGGAACCGAACCATCATTATTTTTTCATTATTGGCGGTGACATGGCTGATTCGTTATCCACTTGGCATGGGATCGAGGAGCTTAGCCGGCTTGTAACCTTTATCGGTATTAACCGCAGTGGCCATCCCCTTGATGAAAACCAAAATCCTTATGGAGTCCAGTTGCTGGAAGTACCGGTTTTTGATGTTTCTTCGACCCTGATCAGAAAGAGAATAGCAGCTGGAGAGAACACAAAATATTTAATTCCGGATGATGTAAGAAAAATTATAGAGGTGAAGGGACTTTATGGATCGAGAAAAAGCCCTTGAAATTGTTAAGGCTCAATTAACGGAACATCGGTACATTCATACACTTGGTGTAATGGAAACGGCTATCGAGCTTGCAGACCGATATGGAGCATGCAAGGAAAAAGCCGAACTTGCAGCCATATTTCATGATTATGCCAAATTCCGTTCAAAGAATGAGATGCGGGAGATAGTCATGCAGCAGGGCATGCCAGAGAGCCTCCTTCATTATGGTACAGAACTTTTGCATGCCCCGGTCGGTGCTTATCTGGTGAAAGAAGAAGCAGGAATCGAAGACCTTGAGGTACTCGAGGCTATCGCCTATCACACGACGGGCAGAGCAGCGATGGGTACGCTTGAGAAAATTATTTTTCTTGCGGATTATATCGAACCGGGCAGGAATTTTCCGGGCGTTGATGAAGTCCGTCAACAGGCTAAGGAAAACCTGAACCTCGCTTGTATTCAGGCATTAAAAAATACTGTAGGATTCTTAATGAAACAAAACCAACTGATATACCCGGAAACAATTTATACGTACAACAGCTTGTTGGCTGAAGTGAAAAACAAAAAGTGAATGGAGGAATATAATTTTGAAAGAACAGGAACTAATTGAGTTAGTCGTAAAAGCGGTGGATGACAAACGGGCGGAAGATATTATGATGCTCGATATGAAAGGCATTTCCCTTGTTGCTGATTATTTCTTAATCTGTCATGGGAACTCCGAAAAGCAGGTGCAGGCCATTGCTAAGGAAATTAAAGATGTAGCAGCTGAAAAAGAGATCATCATCAAGCGCATGGAAGGCTATGACCAGGCGAGATGGGTCCTTGTTGATATGGGAGATATGGTTGTCCATGTATTCCATCGTGATGAGAGATCTTATTATAACCTGGAGAAACTTTGGGGAGACGCCCCTACCGTTGATCTGAATAAGATCCTTTCCTAATTGAGGAGCAGCGATGAGCTATCAACAATTTGCGTATTACTATGATCAGCTAATGGAAGATGCACCGTATGATCAATGGGTTGCTTTTTTTAAACAGGCCGTTCAGTCATATGGGGGAAACGTCAGCAGTGTCCTGGATCTTGGCTGCGGTACAGGGTCTGTGTCCATCCGCTTATCAAAACAGGGTTATGACGTAACTGGCGTTGACCTTTCTGAGGACATGCTGGTGATGGCAAATGAAAAATCCTTGCAGCAGAAGGTGCCCGTACAATACATTCAGCAGGATATGACGGAACTGGAAGGGCTTCAGGAATTTGATGCTGCCGTCATTTTTTGTGATTCACTTAATTATATTCTTTCTGAAGAAAAGGTCTTGGCTGCGTTTCAATCCGTTTATCAGCATTTAAAAGAAGACGGCCTCTTTTTATTCGATGTACACAGTCTTTATAAAATTCATAACATATTTATGGGCAGCACGTTTGGATCCAACGAAGAGCAGCTTTCGTATATTTGGCAGTGCTATGAAGGGGAAGAACCAGACAGTGTTGAACATGAGCTTAGTTTCTTTGTTCAAGAGGACGAAAACCGTTATATACGATTTGATGAAGTACATATTCAAAGAACCTTGTCAATTGAGGTTTATAAAAGGATGCTTCAAAGCACCGGATTTCGAGTTCTGGCAGTAACAGGAGATTTCTCTCAGGATGATATTCAGCCTGAAGCCGAACGGATATTCTTCATCTGTAAAAAATAAAAAATAAGCCATGGATTGGCTTATTTTTTATTTTATTCTTGAAGGAATATTTCAAATGCTGCCGAATGATTACTTTAATTCCTCTTTTACCTCGAACTGTTCACTGATTTTTTCACACTCATCGTGGTATTTTGCATGCGTACGGTCTATGACTTTATCGAAAACATCACCTGCTCCCTCGTTCAATATTCTTATTCCTTCACCAGTAATTCCGCCCTTCACGCAAACTTTCTCAATAAGTGAAGGCAAAGAAAACACTTCGTTCTCCAGCAACTTTCCCATTCCAATAATCATTTCACTGGCAAGCAATGTCGCCTGGTTTTTTGTCAAATCTGTTTTTTTAATGGAACTGTCAACAAAACATTGTACGAGATACCCAATGAATGCCGGGCCGCAGCTTGCGATATCGGATGAGATGCGTGTCACATTTTCATCGATGATCACCGGTTTAGAGATAAACGACATCAATGATAAGAGTTTCTCTTTGTATTCCGTGTGGCATTTCGAACCAAATGTGATCAATGAGGTTCCTGAAAGGGCCCGGTTTGTGATGCTTGGAATGGCGCGGGCGACACTGCAATCAAGCAAGTTTTCAATT
Source organism: Fictibacillus sp. B-59209 (assembly GCF_036216745.1). Lineage (NCBI taxonomy): Bacteria > Bacillati > Bacillota > Bacilli > Caryophanales > Fictibacillaceae > Fictibacillus > Fictibacillus sp. B-59209. The sequence continues at coordinate 117,981 of NZ_JARMMC010000014.1, forward strand.
TGTTCACAGGAAATGGGGCTCGTGATCGAGACCACGAGTTTATGTTTGGATATAAACTTTTTATTTTCAGAAAGAACATCATAGAATTGATGCGGCTTTACACAGATGAAAAGGATATCGGCAAAACGGATCACCTCTTCAGCTGTTGCTCCCACTCGGAGTTTGGGGTGGGCAGACTGCAGACGTTCTGCTTTAGAAAGCGTCCGGTTTGTGACCATTATACGTGAAGGCTGTACAGCCGATGATTCTATAAAAGATGACACTAAAATGCTCCCCATGTTCCCGGTTCCAATAAAACCTAGTTTCACTTTAACTCCTCCTCTCCCTTATCTTTCCTACCTTGATGTATATGCTTGATTTGCCCAGAATATGAAAATTGAAATAAACGTATTGAAAGGAGACGAATGATGATCAGAAAATATGATGGAGCCGTTCGCAAACTCAGGTACATTCTTCCTGCTGCGGCATGCTTGTTAGCCGCATTTTTCTATTTTGCAGGAAAAATGCCGGATGAAGTAGAGCCTGCGCAAGGCATTCCGGTCGAATTGATGGAGAATAAAGGGGCAGCGAGTAAAATAACCCCTATTGCAAAGGACGCAGATTCTCAGAGAATTGAGATCGATATAAAAGGTGAAGTCAGGAAACCGGGAGTGTACGAGATGAAGCAAGGGGACCGAGTGATTGATGCAGTTAATCGAGCAGGAGGTTTTTCGAAAAAAGCGGAGGAAAAAGGAGTTAACCTTTCAGCACGGGTGAAGGATGAAATGCTTCTTTACATCCCAGCTAAAGGCGAAGAACGGTTGCCGGTTGGACCTGATGCAGGAGGACAGGATGGTGGTGGCACAACAAAGGTTAATATTAATTCTGCAGCAGAGCAGGAGCTGGAAACGCTGAATGGCATAGGTCCTTCTAAAGCCAAAGCGATCATGGCCTATCGTGAAGAGAACGGACCGTTTAAAACAATTGAGGATTTGCTGAATGTACCAGGAATTGGAGAAAAGTCTCTGGAAAACATGAAGGAACAGATTGAGGTTGACTAAGTTATCATTGACTCAAAGCAGCGTAAATGCCTACACTAAAAATAAATAAGATTGGAGGAGAAAAGATGGACCGTATTTCCTGGGATGAATATTTTATGGCACAGAGCCATCTGCTTGCCTACAGAAGCACATGTACAAGACTTGCGGTGGGAGCAACAATCGTAAGGGATAAAAGGATCATTGCGGGTGGCTACAATGGTTCCATATCCGGGGGCGTGCATTGCATAGATGAAGGTTGTTATGTGATAGACGGCCATTGTGTGAGGACGATCCATGCCGAGATGAATGCCATTTTGCAATGTGCAAAATTTGGTGTACCAGTGGAGGGGGCAGAAATGTATGTCACCCATTTTCCTTGTCTGCATTGCTGCCGTACGATTATTCAGAGCGGAATAAAGACACTTTACTATGCCAAAGATTATAAGAATCACCCGTACGCAATTGAACAATTTAAAGAAGCAGGACTGGTTGTGAAGCAAGTCCCTTTTAATGACCATAATATCAACCCTCATTACATAGAACAGATGGAATTAACCTTTGAACTGTTGCGAGCTGTAGAGGAAGGTGGAGCGGGAGATCAAGAAAAACTTGAGGCTTTGAAAAGCAAAGTGCAGCATCTGTATCCCCGTTCTTTGCACTTGGAATAAAACATGAGAGCTGGATACTTCTACGCGATAAGTGCGGCAGCAGGCGTTTTTTTATCATCTTACCATTACATCTGGGCGATCGCTGGCATCGCTCTTTTTTATGGCAAAAAAGGTGCGAATACGTTGACCATCAGCTTTTGCTTAGCCGTATTTGTATTCTTTTACGCCTATTACCAGTTTACCGATAAGCAAAATGTGACGAAGTTTTCTGGAGATGAACGAACCTTTACCGGGACCGTCATGACCATTCCGGAGATTGACGGAGATTTACTATCCTTCAAACTTCAAACAAAACATGAGAAATTTGTTGTTCACCATATCATACCATCTCATGGGATGCAGAAACGGCTTAAACAGAATCTTCATCAGGGGATGGTCTGTACGTTTGATGGTGAACTGATCGTCCCTGAGGGGCGGGGGAATTTCGCAGGAATGGATTACGCCTTGTACTTAAAACGCCAGAGAATCCACTGGAGCATTAAGGCGGCCCATCTTTCAGTCTCTGCTTGCCGGGATAAACCGCCTGATCTTTTGGGGCATGCAGCTGCTTTTCGTGAAAAGGGCATCCGTCTGATAGAAAAAGTGGTTGAAGAGGATGTCTCCGGGATAATCAATGCTCTGGTATTTGGCTATCGTGAAAAAATACCGGTCGATATTGATGAGGCCTACCAGCGAATGGGTTTGTCACATTTGCTTGCGGTATCAGGGTTTAATGTGGCGATCATCATGGGCATGCTCTTTGCGGGCAGTCTTCGAATGGGCATCACCAGGGAAAGAGCAGCTCTAGGTATCGCTTCGGTCCTGCCTCTTTATGTTGTGATGACCGGCAGTGAAGCTTCCATCGTCCGTGCAGGTATTATGGGTATGGCGCTGCTGATGTTCCGGCGATATAGAAGGAGGATTCATCCGTTGTCACCTGTGAGTGGTGTGTGCCTTCTTATGCTTCTGATGAACCCTTATTACGTTTTTCAACTTGGTTTTCAGCTATCTTTTATGAATGTGTTTGCTTTACTGATATCATCGCGTCTGATCTTCAGCCGATATACCTCCTACTTAGCTCAAGCTTTGGTAACTACCCTCATATGCCAAATTGTTTCTTTCCCCATCATTATCTATCATTTTTATGAAACGTCATTATGGTCAGTGCCTCTGAACCTTCTGTTTATTCCTTTACTGTCTTTTGTGGTTCTGCCCCTTGCCTGTCTTTCACTTCCGATTTTGTTCCTATCGCTCAATGCAGCTAAAATAATCCTTTATCTTCCTGTCATCCTCATGAAATTCACAAATTCAATCCTTCTTCACGCGCAGAAGAACAATCTTGATTTTGTGTTTGGACAGCCTCCTGCCTATCTTATCCCGATCTATTATTTTGGGATCTTCAATTTGTTCGTACAATGGGAAAGGTATGGATGTCATAAGCGTCTGCTTTATCCTGCTTCCTTTCTTGTTTTGGCCGGTGTTTTTCATTGGAATGTTCATTCCCTTGATCCAAGCAGCACAATTACCTATTTAAATGTTGGGCAGGGAGACAGTACCTTGATTGAACTTCCATTCAGGCAAGGGGTTTACTTAATAGATACGGGAGGAACACTGAATTTTGAAAAGGAAGAATGGAGAAAAAGAAAGGTGGATTATAATTTTACGAAAGAGGTCGTTCTGCCCGGGTTAAAAGCGCGGGGAATCCGGAAGATCGATAAATTGATATTGACGCATGGAGACATGGATCACATCGGCGGGGCGGAAACGGTTCTGTCTGGAGTCAGGATAGGTGAACTGTTGTATCCAAAAGGCACAATTGACGGAGTGCTGGAAACCAGTGTGCTGAATCATGCGGCCAGTCTGGATATTCCTATTCGTGTTACTCAGCGCGGGCAAAGGTGGTCGGTTGGGGATCATCTTTTTTATGTACTTTCTCCTTATGGTGATGAGACAGAGAGCAATGCCCAATCCATCGTCCTATTAGCAAAGATGAAGCGTTTTTCCTTTCTATTCACTGGGGATTTAGAAGAAGAAGGGGAAAAGCGTATTTTAAGTGGAAATATCCCTTTAAAGGCAGATTTTTTAAAGGCTGGCCATCATGGGAGTAAAACATCGTCCTCACAGGCTTTTATCGACGCTGTTGATCCCATTTATGCCTTCATATCAGCCGGGAAAAACAATCGGTACGGACATCCACATCCGGATGTTGTGTCACGTTTCAAAAAAAATGCTGCTGTCATTTTGCGTACCGATCAGCTTGGGGATATCGAGATCCAAATGCTGGGTCACAAGTTAAAGATACATCACAGTGTAACCGGATCCAAATAAAAAGAAGCCTTTTTCAGGCTTCTTTTTATTGATTATGTAGCGATAAGTTTGATAATAACTCCAATTGCAAAGATTAACGTGAAAAAACCAAAGGACCAAACGAAGCCCATGCCTGAATCGATTAAATCATTGCGTTTGCTTTGGACGTCTTTTTCGAAATGATTCATTTCCGCAACCCTCCCGTTTCGATAATAAGTATAAGTCATTCAGATAAAAAAATCCATATTTGATTGGAAGCGTTGTCTATAAAATGCATATTCTTTTCCTTTTTTGCTAACTGTTGTCACCAATACTGCAGATTGGCATAGGATATCATAACATTACAAGGAATAGAGCGGTTTACTCGCTGTTCACTGGGAGTCCCGGGGTCTTGGTGATCAGCGTTTAATATAAATGAAGAAGCAGCAAAAGCTGCTTCTTCTTTTTGGTTTGATTCCTATTGAAAAAAACAGCTATACGGCATACGATAGGAACAGAGAAAGTTTGAGGTGAGTGGTTTTGTCGATCGTCCCATTACAAAAAAAGTTGAAACAGAAGGAATTTTCTCCGTATTATGTTCTGTACGGAACTGAATCTTATATTATTGAGCAAGCCATATCCGCCATTGTGAAGCATTCGCTGAATGAAGAGGATAAGGATTTTAACTTCTCTGTATATGATTATATGGAAACTCCTATACAAGCGATTATGGAAGATGCGGAAACGCTCCCGTTTATGGGGGACAGGCGTGTTGTCGTCGTGAAAAATGCTTATTTTCTAACGGGGGTAAAGGACAAGAGCAAAGTTGAGCATGATCTTGCAACCGTTGAAAGATATATTCAGAATCCAGCTGAGTTTACGCTTCTCGTTTTCGTGGTCCCAGCTGAGAAATTAGATGAACGAAAGAAAATAGTTAAAACGCTGAAAAAGTCAGGAGAACTGATCGCAGCTACCCCTTTAAGCGGTGATTCGGCAGTGGAATGGATTAAGGACCGGGCGATTCAGCGGCAAGTGCACATCGATACAGATGCAGCGCAATATTTGACGGCCAAGGTAGGAAATGAATTGATGGCACTCATTCAGGAAATGGACAAACTGGCATTATTCGTTGGGGATGGCGGAAATATCACGATACCCGTCATTGATGAACTTGTACCGAGAACACTGGAAGATAATATTTTTTCGCTCATTGATGATATTGTTCATAAAAAAATTGACGCTGCACTAAGAACTTTTTATGACCTAGCCAAGCAGAATGAGGAACCGATTAAAATTCTCTCCCTAATGGCAAGACAGTTTCGTATTATATATGGGGTGAAAGAACTTTTTTCAAAAGGCTATGGAGAAAAACAGATTGCAGGAGCTTTAAAGCTGCATCCCTATGCAGTAAAGCTGGCTTCCAGACAAGCGAGGCTTTTTGAGGAAGAAGAGCTTCTCAGCATGCTGGATCGCATAGCTGAGGCGGATTATGAGATGAAAACAGGGAAAATGGATAAACAGCTTATTTTGGAACTGATTATGCTGAAGATGGCAAATTAAAAAACGTCCAGCCGATTGGATATCGGCTGGACATTTTTTGTTCATGCTGTTTTAAATCATACTGTTGATATTGTTTTAGGTTGCCAAAAACCATCCATTTGGCAATTATAGGGTCATTTTTTTAAGGGAAATGAAAAATACCGATTTATGTTTAAAATTTACGCTTTTATTTTCAAGTCGTTTATACGCGACAACTTACGACAGGGTTCAACGCATTCGTTTTAAACCAGAACATCACGGACAACATGGTGTATCTTTTATTATTATTATTAATATGGATGTCATTTTTTTGAAAAGCGACTGTTAACAGTAGCTTTCAAAAAAAGACATGAAAAAAACGACCTGTAAGGCCGTTTCGTGTCATTTCCCGTGATTATGCGTTGATTCCGTTTAACGCTTTAGCAAGACGAGACTTCTGACGGGAAGCTGCATTTTTATGGATAAGTCCTTTAGTTGCCGCTTTATCAACTTTTTTAGTAGCAACTGTGAAAGCCTCTTTAGCACCTTCAGCATCTTTGTTAGCGACCTTAGTTTCAAAGTTTTTCACAGCTGTACGCATAGCAGACTTTAAAGAAGCATTATGAGCACGGTTCTTATCATTTGTTTTTACACGTTTAATAGCAGATTTAATATTAGCCAATCCATTCACCTCCCTAACATTGCAACTGGATTGCAAAAAAATAGGACACAGAGTATTTTATCAGTTTAATTCTTCAATTGCAATACAAGAATGAAATGGCTTTTTAATGGCAAAAATAGAGACAATATATCTCTATCACAGGACGGTGCCAAAATGAACAACAAAGATTTGGATCTGAACAACTATTCCATTCGGACAGACTTAGCGATCGAAGCACATGAAATGCTGGTAAATGAAGAGAAGATGAAGGAGAAGGAGAGCTCTGTTAAAGGCATCATCATTAAAGAACGGGATCATGATGGAATTAAATATACGAGGGTAGAGATAGATAAAAATGGGGCACAGGCTACCGGGAAAAAACCGGGTACATATTTAACATTCGAGATGCAGGGGATTAGGGAAAAGGATTCGGAGCTTCAGGAACGGGTGCAGGAGGTCTTTGCCCGTGACTTTAAAAACTTTATTAATGAACTTGGAATTCAGGATAATGACACGTGCCTGGTTGTCGGTCTTGGAAACTGGAATGTTACTCCTGATTCTCTAGGACCCAACGTAGTGGAAAATCTATTGATCACAAAACATTTATTTGCTCTGTCGCCTGAAAATGTGGAAGAAGGGTTCCGGCCGGTCTGTGCCATCTCGCCTGGGGTCATGGGGATAACAGGGATCGAAACGAGCGATATTATTGAAGGCGTCATTCGAAAAGTTAACCCTGATTTTGTGATCGCGATCGATGCTCTGGCTTCGAGATCTCTCGAGCGGGTAAACACGACTATTCAAATCTCTGACAGTGGAATCCATCCAGGGTCTGGTGTCGGCAACAAAAGAAAAGAGCTGAGCAAAGACACATTGGGTATCCCGGTTATCGCGATTGGTATTCCTACCGTTGTCGATGCCGTTACGATCACGAGCGATGCCATTGATTATATCCTCAAACATTTTGGCAGGGAGATCAAAGAAAAGGATAAGCCGTCCAAGTCTCTCGCACCAACATGGATGACGTTTGGGGAAAAGAAAATTCTGAAAGAGGACGATCTTCCGCCAGAAGCGGAACGGCAATCCTTCCTGGGAATGATAGGAACCCTTGATGAAGATGAAAAAAGAATGCTGATTCGGGAGGTCCTCTCTCCAATCGGACATAATCTCATGGTAACGCCAAAAGAGGTGGATACATTTATAGAGGACATGGCAAATGTTCTTGCCGTAGGATTGAACACAGCGCTTCACAGACAGGTTGACCAATCCAACAGTTCTTCCTATACGCACTGACACATAAAAGGACAAGCTGTTTCATAGGATGTAAAGAAACCAATGGTAAACGGGGTGGGTCCTGTGGGTAAATTTATGCTGAAGTGTTTTCTGATCACGGCTGTTTTGTTTTTCGGTGTCCTGCTTGGAATGCAGAGGGCCTCAGTAGGGATGAATCATTTAAAAGGCAATACGGACACAGGTAAAGCTTTAGCGATAAAGGAAAGCAAAGGACATACTGATGCTGAAGTACTGGGGGCTGCAATAGATGCTAAAGATTTAACGGCGAAACAGAAACAATTAGAAGAGTCTAAAGCCTTCAACTTCTTTTCTTCGCTGGGTGAGAAAGTGTCTGTTCTCATTTCATCTCTTTTTCGAGCGGTCATCGGTCTTATCTCCGCAATACTTTCACAGATATTTGGATCATTAAGCTGACAGTTATTTTCATTTAAGAAAAATAACTGTTTTTTCATGTTTGTTATCCAGTGGAACATTTCAAGGCGTCTCCACTTTTCATTTGGTTCAGCATTGAACAACGGTCTTTGTATTGCTATAATCTAAAATAGTGTACTTTGCGCAAAATGTAGGAGTGAAATGAATGAATCGAGAACAAAAACTGGACAGGCAATCAAGGATTCGCAATTTTTCCATCATTGCTCATATTGACCATGGAAAATCAACGCTCGCTGACCGGATCCTTGAGAAAACCAGCGCCTTGACTCAAAGAGAAATGAAAGAACAGCTTCTGGACTCCATGGACCTTGAACGTGAACGGGGGATAACCATAAAGCTGAATGCTGTTCAGTTAAACTACAAAGCTAAAGATGGAGAAGTGTATACATTTCACCTGATTGATACTCCAGGACATGTTGACTTCACGTATGAAGTATCAAGAAGCCTTGCAGCCTGTGAAGGGGCGCTTCTGATTGTTGACGCTGCCCAGGGAATCGAAGCCCAAACCCTTGCTAATGTTTATCTTGCACTAGAGAATGATCTGGAAATCCTTCCTGTCATTAATAAGATCGACCTTCCGAGTGCTGAACCGGAGAGAGTGAGGCAGGAGGTTGAAGATATCATCGGGCTTGATGCATCCGAAGCTGTTTTAGCTTCAGCGAAAGCTGGAATCGGGATTGAAGAAATACTGGAACAGATTGTCGAAAAGGTGCCAGCGCCATCTGGAGATCCGGACGGCCCGCTTCAAGCTCTTATTTTCGACTCGCTTTATGATCCATACCGGGGAGTAGTAACGTATATCCGTGTAACCGAAGGCACGGTTAAAATCGGCGATAAAATCAAAATGATGGCGACAGAGAAAGAATTTGAGGTGGTGGAACTCGGTGTGTTCACGCCAAAAGCTGTCAACAAGGATTTCTTAACAGTCGGTGACGTAGGCTACTTGACTGCTGCCATTAAAAATGTAGGCGATACTCAAGTCGGGGATACCATTACGAGTGCTGTCAAACCAGCCAGCGAACCGCTGCCTGGGTACCGAAAAATGAACCCGATGGTATATTGCGGATTATATCCAGTTGATAACGCAAAATATAATGATTTGCGCGAAGCATTGGAACGGCTTGTTTTAAATGATTCTGCACTTCAATATGAACCTGAGACCTCTCAAGCACTCGGGTTCGGCTATCGCTGCGGATTCTTGGGGCTGCTTCACATGGAGATTATTCAGGAGAGGATCGAACGTGAATTTAACATTGACCTCATTGCAACAGCACCAAGTGTAATTTACAATGTTTTGTTAACTGACGGTGAAGAGATGATCGTTGATAACCCGGCCAACATGCCGGAAGCACAGCTCCTGCAAAAGGTAGAAGAACCTTATGTAAAAGCGACGATTATGACACCGAATGATTATGTAGGGACCATCATGGAAATCTGCCAGAAAAAACGCGGGATTTTCCAGACGATGGATTACCTGGAAAATAACCGGGTAAACGTGCTTTACGAAATCCCTCTCTCTGAAATTGTCTATGATTTCTTTGACCAGCTGAAATCGAGCACGAAAGGCTATGCTTCACTTGACTATGAGTTGATCGGCTACAAGCCTTCCAAGCTGGTTAAGATGGATATATTGCTAAACGGAGAAAAAATCGATGCTCTTTCTGTCATCGTTCATAAAGATTTTGCTTATGAACGCGGAAAAGTAGTCGTTGAAAAGCTTAAAGAACTGATTCCTCGCCAGCAGTTTGAGGTACCTATTCAAGCCTCAATCGGACAAAAGATCATTGCAAGGTCCAATATTAAAGCACTTCGTAAAAACGTTCTTGCCAAGTGTTACGGCGGAGATATTTCCCGTAAAAGAAAATTGCTTGAAAAGCAAAAAGAAGGTAAGAAGCGCATGAAAACCATTGGACGAGTCGAGGTGCCGCAGGAAGCCTTCATGGCGGTACTGCGAATGGACAACGATTAATTCCACAACGAAATAAAATAAGCAACAGGACGAGACCGCATATTTTTGCGGTCTTTCACAAATTTTAGACAAGAAAGCAGGGATCATATGCCAGAAGCGGCTTATTTTCATATCCCGTTCTGTGTGAACATTTGCCATTATTGCGATTTTAACAAGGTGTTCTTAAAAGGACAGCCCGTTAACGAATATTTAACGTATATGGAAAAAGAAATGATCAACACAGTTAGACAGACCCCATATTCCAGGATGAAAACCATCTTTGTCGGCGGAGGTACGCCCACTGCACTCGATTATGAACAATTTGAAACGTTTCTTAAGATGGTGAACCGACACTTTTCTTTTGACGAACTCGATGAATTCACCGTAGAAGCTAATCCGGAACAAACCGATCGAAAGAAACTGGAGATCATGGAGGCCTATGGAGTGAACAGGCTGAGCATTGGTGTGCAGGCCTTTCAGGAACAGCTTTTAAAAGAACTTGGACGGACACATGTGAAAGAGGACGTTACTCGAACAATCTCAGAAGCAAAAGCTGTTGGCATCGAGAATATTTCTCTGGATATTATGTTCGGACTGCCCCATCAAACCGTTGATATGCTAAAAGAAACGCTCGAAATTGCATTTTCATTAAACGTCCCCCATTTCTCGGCCTACTCCCTTCAGCTTGAAAAAAAGACGGTGTTTTACAATCGTGCGGTAAAAGGGGACTTGCTGCTGCCGGAGCAGGAGGAAGAAGCCCAAATGTATGAAGTCCTTATGGAACAGATGGAGAAGCACGGTTATGTCCAGTATGAAATTTCAAACTTTGCGAGACCCGGTTATGAAAGCAAGCATAATCTGCAATACTGGGATAATAACGAATACTATGGCATAGGAGCCGGTGCCCATAGCTATGTAAATGGCAAACGAATGGCCAATGCAGGGCCATTGAAGAAATATATGTCGTTGATCGATGAGACAGGCTTTCCTTATGTTCATTCTGAAACGCTGGCTCCATCAGCTAAAATGGAGGAAGAACTTTTTATGGGATTGAGAAAAATGGATGGTGTATCTGATACCCGATTTAAACAAAGATACGGAAAGTCCATGTATGAAGTATTTGGCCCGCAGATCGAACAGCTGCTGGCAAAGGGGTGGCTTAAAAAGTCCGGTGACAGGGTATCACTGACGAAGGATGGAACGTTTTTAGGGAATGAAGTGTTTCAGGAATTTATCGGTGTGGTTTAATCGTTGACAATCTTCAGTTGCTTTTGGTAATTTAATATTAGATTTAGCACTCGCTCTTTCGGAGTGCTAACAGCCTCGGAGGTGAAAGGATGTTATCTGAAAGACAGCTTTTTATACTTCAAGTGCTGATTGATGATTACATCCAGCATGTTGAACCTGTAGGATCAAGGACCATTTCCAAAAGAGAAGATGTCCATTTCAGCCCGGCGACCATCCGGAATGAGCTGGCGGACTTGGAGGATTTGGGATTCCTTGAAAAGACTCACACTTCATCAGGCAGGATTCCGTCCGAGAAAGGGTATCGCTTTTACGTCGATCACCTTTTGAGCCCCACGGTTCTTTCGACAGCGGATATTTTTAATATACAGGCGCTATTCAACGAGAAATTGGAAGAAACCGAACGTATTTTTGAACAATCTGCTAAAATTCTTTCTGAACTTACCAACTACACATCAATCATCCTTGGACCGGAAGCGATTGAAACGACATTAAAACACATTCAGTTGATTCCTTTAGGATCCCAGCAGGCCGTTGCTATATTTGTGACGAGTACGGGACATGTTGAAAACAGGCATGTGATCCTGCCCGAAGGAATTGCGCCCGAAGAGATTGAGAAGCTGCTCAATATCTTAAATGAGAAGCTGGCAGGGGTGCCTCTCGCTGAACTTCACAAAAAAATCCAGGATGAACTCAACGTTGTTTTCAGAAAGCATCTGATGAATCATCGGCAGGCTTCCCTGTTTATTGATGATATCTTTAAATGGAGCAACAAAGATAAGATATTTTTTGGCGGTAAAACCAAAATGCTGTATCAGCCTGAATTCAGGGATGTAGAAAAAGTTCGTATTCTTTTGGACGCCCTGGAGGAAAAGGCGGTCATTGAACAGCTGCTTACAGCGAATAATGATGGCATAACCGTAACGATCGGACAGGAAAATCAGGTAGAAGCTGTCAGAAACTGCAGCCTGATCAAAGCTTCCTATTCGTTTCACGGCAAGCATATCGGCACGATTTCCTTGATCGGGCCTACCCGAATGGAATATAAACGCGTAATCGGTCTGCTTGACACGATCAGCAAAGAGTTTACGAACTTATTTAACGCTAGGTTCTAACAATAACAATAAACTCCGATTATTTTAGGGAGGTGACAACATGGAAGACAAACAAAAGGAAACTGCTGAATTTGAACAAACGGAAAACGCTGAAACGTATGTGGAAGCTGATCAAACAGCCGGCTCTGAGCCTTTGGAAAATGAAGGGGAAACGGCTGAGACAACTGAAGAGAAGCAACGAATTTCAGAGCTTGAAACCAATCTTGCTGACACTGAAAACCGATTGCTCCGCGTACAGGCTGACTTTGAAAACTTTAAGCGGCGTACACGTGAAGACAACGCCGCTCAGTTAAAATATAAATCACAGAGCCTTTTGACACAGCTGCTGCCTGCTCTTGATAATTTCGAAAGAGCATTGGATGTGAAGGTTGAGGATGCTCAAGCTGCTTCTGTCCTTCAAGGGGTGGAGATGGTATACCGCCAGCTGCTTGAGGCCATGAAGAGTGAAGGCTTGGAAGTGATCGACTCCGAAGGCTCAGCGTTTGATCCAAAACTGCATCAGGCAGTTATGCAAGTCCAGGATGAAAAATACGGATCCAATGTCGTTGTTGAAACCCTGCAAAAGGGCTACAGACTTAAGGATCGTGTCATTCGTCCAGCAATGGTTAAAGTAAATCAGTAATATTAAGTTCTTAATATTACATATAAAAGTGGAGGGTATGTAACATGAGCAAAATTATTGGAATTGACTTAGGTACAACAAACTCTTGTGTTGCCGTTATGGAAGGCGGAGAAGCAACAGTTATCCCTAATCCTGAAGGAAACCGTACAACTCCTTCAGTTGTCGCCTTTAAAGATGGCGAACGTTCAGTAGGGGAAGTTGCAAAGCGTCAGGCTGTCACGAACCCAAATACAATCATCTCCATCAAACGCCATATGGGAACAAACCATAAAGTGGATGCAGAAGGAAAAGAGTATACTCCTCAAGAAATCTCTGCAATCATTCTTCAAAAATTGAAAAATGATGCTGAGAGCTACCTTGGAGAAAAAGTAGAGCGCGCCGTTATCACGGTTCCAGCATACTTCAACGATGCACAACGCCAGGCAACAAAAGATGCCGGCCAGATTGCAGGCCTTCAAGTTGAACGTATCATTAACGAACCTACAGCAGCTGCACTAGCTTATGGTTTAGAAGAAGACAACGATCAAAAAATTCTAGTATTTGACCTTGGCGGCGGTACATTTGATGTATCCATCCTTGAAATCGGCGACGGAAACTTCGATGTAATTGCTACATCTGGTGACAATGAACTGGGCGGAGACGACTTTGACCAAGTCATTATCGACTATCTTGTTGATCAGTTCAAAAAAGAGAACGGCATCGATCTATCTCAAGACAAAATGGCGCTTCAACGTTTAAAAGATTCTGCTGAAAAAGCGAAAAAGGAATTATCAGGGGTTACACAAACTCAAATTTCTCTTCCGTTCATCACAGCAGATGCTACAGGACCTAAACACTTAGAGGTTTCCATGAGCCGTGCGAAATTTGAAGAGCTTTCATCTGACCTTGTTGAACGCACGATGGGGCCAACTCGTCAGGCGCTTAATGATGCAGGATTCTCTCCAAACGATATCGACAAAGTCATCTTAGTTGGTGGTTCTACACGTATTCCTGCTGTACAAGAAGCGATCAAGAAGTTTACTGGTAAAGATCCGTTTAAAGGGGTTAACCCTGATGAAGTAGTTGCACTTGGTGCAGCGATTCAAGGCGGTGTTATCACAGGAGACGTTAAAGATGTTGTTCTTGTTGACGTAACTCCACTTTCTCTAGGAATTGAAACACTTGGCGGCGTATTTACGAAGCTTATTGACCGAAATACGGCTATCCCTACAACGAAGTCTCAAGTGTTCTCAACAGCAGCAGACAATCAGCCATCTGTAGACATTCACGTACTGCAAGGTGAGCGTGAAATGGCTGCTCACAATAAAACATTGGGCCGCTTCCAGCTTACGGATATTCCTCCAGCACCGCGCGGAGTTCCGCAAATCGAAGTATCATTTGATATCGATTCAAACGGAATCGTAAATGTTCGTGCCAAAGACCTTGGAACGAACAAAGAACAATCCATTACGATTAAATCTTCTTCTGGCCTTTCAGATGATGAAATCGAAAAAATGGTAAAAGATGCGGAAGAAAACGCTGAAGCAGATAAAAAGAAACGTGAAGAAATTGATCTTCGAAACGAAGCTGATCAGCTGATCTTTGCTACTGACAAGACATTGAAGGATCTTGAAGGAAAAGTGGAAGAAGCTGAAGTAACAAAAGCAAATGACGCGAAAGATGAGCTTAAAAAAGCGCTTGAAGGCCAAGATATCGAAGCAATTAAAACAGCGAAAGACGCTTTGAACGAGATCGTTCAGCAGCTTTCTGTCAAGCTTTATGAGCAGGCTGCACAAGCACAGCAAGCTCAAGGCCAAGAACAAGGCGAGAAAAAAACCGATGACAACGTAGTCGATGCTGAATACGAAGAAATGAACGACGACGAAAAGAAATAATAACTGATTTTCAGTGAGGAAAAAGTCAAAGTCAGGCGAGCATCTTGGCTTTGACTTTTTTTCCGTTTTAAGATGTAATGTCTAGCTCCAGCGCCTAGTACGAAAATGAATTGCAATTTTCGTCATAGGTCCTCGGGGACGAATTAAACAATTGGTCGCTTCACTCTTACCCCTCAACACAAAAAGCGTGTTGCTGTGTAAGAATTCCAGCGCTTGTCGGACCTAGCAGGGCGCTTGCGCTTTTCTAAATAACCCTTCACATATTTAAAGATCTTTCTTGAAAAAAGAAAAGGAACAATGGTAAGATAATTTTTATGTGAAGATTCGGGAGTGGGATTTCTATGAGTAAACGAGATTACTATGAAGTGCTAGGACTGGATAAAAACGCATCCAGCGATGAAATAAAAAAAGCTTACCGGAAAATGACGAAGCAATACCATCCGGATGTTAACAAGGAAGCGGATGCAGCTGAAAAGTTTAAAGAAGTCCGTGAAGCGTACGATACATTAAAGGATCCACAAAAAAAAGCGCAGTATGACCAATTCGGGCATACCGATCCAAACCAGGGTTTCGGCGGTTTTGGAGGAGCAGGAGCCGACTTCGGCGGTTTTGGAGACATATTTGATATGTTCTTTGGCGGCGGCGGTGGTGGAAGAAGAAATCCAAATGCTCCTCGCCAGGGATCCGATCTGCAGTATAATATGAACTTGAAATTTGAAGAAGCTGTTTTCGGAAAAGAAACCGAAATTGAAATTCCTAAAGAAGAAACGTGCGGAACATGCCACGGTTCAGGTGCTAAACCGGGTACCCATCCGGAAAATTGTACCCATTGTAAAGGAACGGGCCAGCTGAATGTTGAACAAAACACACCGTTTGGCAGGATTGTCAATAAACGTGTGTGCCAATATTGCAGCGGAA
Source organism: Fictibacillus sp. B-59209 (assembly GCF_036216745.1). NCBI lineage: Bacteria > Bacillati > Bacillota > Bacilli > Caryophanales > Fictibacillaceae > Fictibacillus > Fictibacillus sp. B-59209. Next base: position 133,556 of record NZ_JARMMC010000014.1, read on the forward strand.
CAGGCAAGCTTATAAAAGAAAAATGCGGAACATGCCACGGAAAAGGGAAGGTAACGACTACAAAGAAAGTCAAAGTTAAGATTCCTGCGGGAGTGGACAATGGACAGCAGATCCGTCTTTCAGGGCATGGAGAACCAGGAGTGAACGGCGGTCCAGCCGGCGACCTTTATGTTGTCTTCAGGGTGCTTCCTCACGAGTTCTTTGAGAGAGACGGAGACGACATTTTCTGTGAAATGCCGATTACCTATGCTCAGGCCGCATTAGGTGACGAAATTGAAGTCCCTACCCTGCATGGCCGGATCAAGCTTAAGATTCCAGCAGGAACGCAGACCGGAACTCATTTCCGCCTAAGAGGCAAAGGAGTTCAAAACGTAAGGGGAAGAGGCCAGGGTGATCAGCATATCCAGGTAAAAGTTTTGACTCCTACGAAATTATCTGAGAAACAGAAACAGCTGCTCCGTGATTTTGCTGAAATCGGCGGCGATGTGCCTGATGAACATGAAGAATCATTTTTTGATAAAGTGAAAAGAGCCTTTAAAGGCGAGTAAAGGATCATAGGAATGGAGTTGATAGAATTGAAATGGTCAGAAATTAGCATTCACACTACCCAGGAAGCGGTTGAACCAATCTCAAACATTCTACACGAAGCAGGTGCAAGCGGAGTCGTCATTGAGGACCCGGAAGATTTAGTTAAAGAGAGATCATCCGTTTATGGGGAAATCTATCAACTCGATCCTAATGATTATCCTGATGAGGGAGTTATTGTTAAGGCCTATCTGCCTGTGACCAGCTTTCTCGGGGAAACGGTTGATGAGATTAAAGAAGCTATCAATAATCTCATGACCTACGATATTGACCTTGGACATAATAAGGTTACGATCAGTGAAGTAAATGAAGAAGAATGGGCAACGGCTTGGAAGAAATATTACAAGCCCGTTAAGATCTCTGAAAAAATAACCATTACGCCGACATGGGAAGACTATAAGCCGGTTAGCTCTGATGAAGTCATCATCGAACTAGATCCGGGGATGGCATTTGGTACCGGGACCCACCCAACGACTGTCATGTGTCTGCAGGCGATCGAGAAATACCTGCAAAAAGATGATGAAGTCATTGATGTTGGAACAGGATCCGGGGTTTTAAGTATCGCTGCGGCCCACTTGGGAGCAAAGCATGTTCAGGCATATGATCTGGATGATGTAGCAGTTGCGAGTGCCAGGCTTAATGTAAAATTAAATAAAGTAGCCGATTCTGTTACTGTAAAACAAAATAATCTGTTGAACGGAATTGAAGGTCCTATTGATTTAATTGCAGGAAATCTGCTCGCGGAAATTATTTTGCGATTTGTCCCAGATGCGGCAAGGGTACTTAAAAAAGGCGGTTTATTTATTACATCAGGCATCATTCAAGGGAAAAAGAATGATGTGAAGGAAGAATTGAAACGCAGCGGTTTTTCAATTGTTGAAATTTTAGAGATGGAAGACTGGGTAGCCATCATTGCACGAAATGATGGACCATTTGCGAAAGAGGTTTAACCCATGCAGAGATACTTTGTCTCATCTGCAGAGATGAATGATTCTTCCGTGACCATTATCGGAGACGACGCTAACCATATTGTTAAGGTGATGAGAATGGAAATCGGCGACCATGTCATCTGTTCTGATAATCAAGGCAGAGTGGCGCTTTGCGAAATAACGGAAATCGATCGTGATACCGTACAGACCAGCATTATAGAGTCTATTCAGGAGAGTAAAGAGAGTCCAATACGGGTTACCATTGCCCAGGGAATTCCAAAAGGGGACAAACTTGAAACCATCGTCCAAAAAGGCACAGAACTGGGTGCTATGGCCTTTTTGCCTTTTTCTTCTTCGAGGTGTATTGTTAAATGGGATGAAAAGAAAGGGCAGAAAAAAACACAGCGGCTGGAGAAGATAGCAAAAGAAGCTGCAGAGCAATCGCATCGAAGCCGTATACCCGACATTTTATCTCCTGTTTCTTTTAAGTCTTTATTAAAACAAGCCGCGGAATTTGACTATAAGATCGTTGCCTATGAAGAAGAGGCTAAAATAGGGGAGACCAAGCGTCTTTCTGAGCTTTTTAACCAAATGGCTCCAGGTGCTTCCATCCTGTGTGCCATCGGTCCAGAGGGCGGTTTGAGCGAGCAGGAAGTTGATGAGTTAAAAGAAGCCGGCTTTATCCCATGCGGGCTGGGACCAAGGATACTCCGTACGGAAACGGCAAGCTCTTATATACTTTCCGCAATATCTTACCATTTTGAATTAATGAGGTGATTGAAATGCCATCAGTGGCTTTTCATACATTAGGCTGTAAAGTAAACCATTATGAAACAGAAGCAATCTGGCAGCTGTTTCAAGGTGATGGCTACGAACGCAAGGAGTTCGAGCAGGCAGCTGACGTTTATGTAATCAATACATGTACTGTTACGAATACAGGCGATAAAAAAAGCAGGCAGGTCATCCGCCGTGCGATCCGAAAAAATCCCGACGCTGTGATCTGTGTTACAGGGTGCTATGCCCAGACTTCGCCTGCCGAAATTATGGCGATTCCTGGAGTGGATATTGTTGTAGGAACACAGGATCGATCTAAAATGCTTCTTTATATTGCTCAATATAAAGAAGAACGTCTTCCGATAAACGGGGTCAGCAACATTATGAAAGCACGCGTCTATGAGGAGCTTGATGTTCCGTCCTTTACTGACCGTACTCGTGCGTCACTCAAGATTCAGGAAGGATGCAACAATTTCTGTACGTTCTGCATTATCCCATGGGCTCGTGGCCTTCTGCGTTCCCGGGATTCAAAGGAAGTCGTCCATCAGGCGCAGCAGCTTGTTGATGCAGGATATAAAGAAATCGTCCTGACAGGCATTCATACTGCCGGCTATGGAGAAGATTTAAAGGACTACAATTTTGCCATGCTTCTTTCTGAATTGGATGAAAAAGTGGATGGATTAAAGCGTCTTCGAATATCATCCATTGAAGCTAGCCAAATTACTGATGAGGTTATTGAAGTAATGGATCGTTCCGATAAGATCGTTCCTCACCTTCATATTCCACTGCAGTCAGGCTCTAATACTGTGCTGCAAAGAATGCGAAGAAAATATACGATGGAGCTGTTTGCAGATCGGATCACGCAGCTTAAAAAAGCTTTGCCTGGCCTGGCTATCACATCAGATGTTATTGTAGGGTTTCCAGGCGAAACAGAAGAAGAATTTATGGAAACGTACAATTTCATCCGTGATCATAAATTTTCAGAACTTCATGTCTTTCCATATTCAAAACGGACAGGCACTCCGGCGGCAAGAATGGATGATCAGATTCCTGAAGATATTAAGAACGAACGCGTCCATCGGTTGATTGAACTTTCTGACCAGCTGGCAAAAGAGTATGCATCCGACTACGAAGGGGAAGTGGTAGAAGTAATCCCTGAAGAAGCGTACAAGGAAGAAGCCGGTACAGGCCTATATGTAGGGTATACACCTAACTATTTGAAGGTTAGATTCCCTGCGAATGAAGAAATGATCGGAAAACAGGTGCTGGTAAAAATCGAAAAAGCAGGCTATCCATATAGTGATGGACAATTTGTTAAAGTGATAGAGGACCAGTCATCAAAACAGATCGTTAACCTATAAAATTCACAATCGTATAGTCCGGGAAACCGGGCTTTCTTTTGCTTAATCACAACTATCTCGAATTTGTAGAGAAGTTTTGGTAAAATATATAAGAATGTACTAATGGCTGAAGGGATGATAGAAGATGTCTGCTATGGATCTTGCAAAATTAATTGACCACACAGCATTAAAACCTGAAACAACAAAGGAAGATATTCTGAAACTTTGTTCAGAAGCAAAAGAATATAATTTCTTCTCTGTCTGTGTTAATCCAACCTGGGTGTACACAGCCTTTGAACAGCTTAAAGGATCAGATGTAGCTGTCTGTACAGTGATCGGCTTTCCACTTGGAGCGAGCACGCCGGAAGTAAAGGCGTTTGAAACGAGAAATGCCATTGAAAATGGTGCGACCGAAGTGGACATGGTCATCAATATTGGAGCTTTAAAAGGGCAGGATTATGATCTTGTAGAGCGGGATGTACGGGCTGTGGTTGAAGCAGCGAAAGGAAAGGCCTTAACTAAGGCAATTATCGAAACATCGCTCCTTACGGATGAAGAAAAAGTTAAAGCGTGTGAAATTGCTGTTAAAGCAGGAATTAATTTTGTGAAGACTTCGACTGGTTTTTCTTCTGCAGGGGCTACAGCTGAAGATATTCAATTAATGCGCAAAACAGTCGGTCCTAATATCGGTGTAAAGGCTTCAGGCGGTGTACGCGACAGAGAGACCACACTGGCTATGGTTGAAGCAGGTGCATCAAGAATTGGTGCAAGTGCTGGGATTGCCATTGTAAAAGGCGAAGATTCCAATTCTGATTATTAAAACTAAGCGGTTTCTTATTGACCATTACCGATTGGTATATTATAATGGCAAAAGATATGTGACGCATTCCTGACATGGTTTTCATGCCGGAATGGTCTGGAGGGAGGGAAAGAAAATGGCAGAAACTCGTGTTCGCAAGAACGAATCCATTGATGATGCTCTTCGTCGTTTTAAAAGATCCGTTTCCAAAGATGGAACTTTGGCAGAAGTTAAAAAGCGCAAGCATTATGAAAAGCCAAGCGTGAAACGTAAGAAGAAGGCTGAGGCAGCAAGAAAGCGCAAGTTCTAAGAGAGGTGTAAGTTATGAGTCTTCTTGATCGATTAAACCAGGATATGAAACAAGCGATGAAGGACAAAAACAAGCAAAAGCTTTCTGTGATTCGTATGTTGAAGGCATCTCTTCAAAACGAGTCAATCAAGCTCGGGCACGACCTGAATGAAGAAGAAGAGCTCACTGTTCTTGCACGTGAAATGAAACAAAGAAAAGACTCCCTCCAAGAATTTGAAAAAGCCGGCCGTAATGACTTGGCGGATGCGTTGAAAGACGAAATTGTCATCATTACGGATTACATGCCGGAACAGTTAAGTGAAGAAGAAGTTAAAGACATCGTCCTGGCAGCAATTGAACAAGTTGGAGCTGTATCTAAAGCAGATATGGGGAAAGTGATGGGAGCGGTAATGCCAAAAGTTAAAGGCAAAGCCGATGGTGCTCTTGTCAATCGCCTTGTCCAACAAAATTTATCTTAAACTCGAACAGACGTCTGAAAGGTTTCTAACCTTGAGGGCGTCTTTTTGCATGCGTTAAAAGCTGGAGAAGTTCTGGTCCTACAAGAGTACATCCTGTAAAATAAATATGAGTTCTTTCCAATATTTGAAACTTTTTCACTCGTCGAGCGTAATCATTAAAGAGGGAACAAAAGGGGGGGCTAATAGTGAAAAAAGTCCGATTCGTATTTTTTCTTGCGTTAATCATGATCCCTCTGATGGTTTCAATTCAACCTGTAAGCGGTGAGGGAAGCGGTAAAAAGGTGTACGTTATCCCTGTTCAGCAGGAAATTGAGAGAGGACTGGAAGCGTTTTTAAAACGCAGTATTAAAGACGCAGAAAGTGCAGGGGCAGACCATATCATTTTTGAAATCAATACGCCTGGGGGAAGGGTGGATTCAGCAAATAACATCGCTGAAGTGATAAGAGATACTAAGATACCTACTACAGCATACATAGTGAAGGATGCCTTTTCTGCAGGAGCATATATTGCATTGAATGCAGATGAAATTGTGATGAAACCCTCCACAACGATAGGTTCAGCAGCTGTTATAGACTCGCACGGGAATACAGCTGGAAAAAAGGCAGAATCAGCATGGATCGCAGAAATGGAAGCAGCAGCAGAGTTAAATAACCGAAATCCAAAGTACGCTCGTGCGATGGCTGATGATGATATGGAGTTAAAAGAGCTCTCCCTAAAAAAAGGAGAATTATTAACATTGACTGCTAATCAGGCGGTTAAAGTCGGCTATGCAGAAAAGATTGTAAAAGACCGTTCTGAATTGCTCTCTTATTTAAAACTGGATGATGCTTCTGTCACACAAGAAGATTTAAGTTTAGCGGAAAGGGTTGCCCGGTTTGTTACCAGTCCGGTCGTTGTTCCGATCTTGCTCTCGATTGGCTTCCTCGGAATGGTTATCGAGCTGTTCACAGCTGGTTTTGGCGTAGCTGGAATCATTGGGCTTTCTTCAATGTTTCTATACTTTTTCGGACACCTTCTTGCAGGGCTAGCGGGATGGGAATCGATTGCCTTATTTATTTTAGGAATCATTTTTCTGTTGCTTGAAGTTTTTGTTCCGGGCGGTATTGTCGGGATATTAGGGCTGACTGCGGTGATTGCCAGCCTGGTCATGGCTGCAGGGTCATTAACCACCATTGTGACCTCAATCGCCATCGCCATACTCGTGACAATCATTGGAGCATTCTTGTTCCTTAGATTCTTCGGATACAAAGGCCCGCTCCGAAAACTTGTTTTGTTCGACAGCACGAGTACCGAGAAAGGCTATGTTTCAAGCAGGCAGAGGCATGATTTAACCGGAAGGATTGCAGAGTCTATTACCCCGCTGAGGCCGTCCGGAACAGCAGAACTGGATGGAGAATACTTGGATGTTGTGACTGAAGGGTCTTTCATTCAAAAAGGAAAGCGGATTAAGATTGTAAAAGTTCAAGGTTCAAGAATTGTAGTAAGAGAAGTGAAAGATCATCATGAAGGAGGAATGTAAATGTTTACAGGACCTATTGCTACACTGGTTCTAATAGGAGTCATCGTTATCGTCCTGGCCGTTTTGTTTACCTTTGTTCCAGTTGCTCTTTGGATTTCTGCACTGGCTGCAGGTGTGCGGGTTGGCATCTTTACATTGATTGGAATGAGATTAAGAAGGGTTATCCCTTCCAGAGTTATCAATCCGCTGATCAAGGCTCAGAAAGCAAGGGCTTAACTTAACGACGAATCAGCTGGAAAGCCACTACCTGGCAGGGGGAAATGTGGACCGTGTTGTAAACGCCTTAATAGCCGCGCACAGGGCGGATATCGAACTGAGCTTTGAACGGTCGGCAGCTATTGATCTGGCTGGAAGGGATGTACTGGAAGCGGTTCAGATGAGTGTTAATCCGAAGGTCATCGAAACTCCGTTCATTGCCGGTGTAGCGCTCAATGGGATTGAAGTGAAAGCGAAGGCTAGAATTACCGTAAGAGCCAACATCGAACGGCTCGTCGGCGGTGCGGGTGAGGAAACGGTTATTGCAAGGGTCGGTGAAGGGATTGTATCCACCATTGGTTCAAGTGAAAATCATAAGAAAGTGCTGGAGAACCCTGATACGATCTCACAGACTGTTCTTTCAAAAGGTCTGGACTCAGGCACTGCATTTGAAATTTTATCCATCGATATTGCGGATATTGACATCGGCAAAAATATAGGTGCTGCACTGCAGACAGATCAGGCTCTCGCCGACAAGAATATAGCACAGGCAAAAGCTGAAGAGAGAAGAGCGATGGCGGTTGCAAACGAACAGGAAATGATTGCGAAAGTACAGGAGATGCGAGCGAAAGTAGTGGAAGCTGAAGCTGAAGTTCCGTTAGCTATGGCTGAAGCGCTTCGTTCCGGAAAGCTTGGAGTTCTTGATTATGCCAACTTAACAAATGTGATGGCTGATACTTCGATGCGGGAGTCCATCGGAAAATCTGCAGATCCGAATGGTGACGATGAACTTCCAGGAAAAAAAGGAAAATAACCGATGGATCATATCCTGGATGCCATTGGTGACCTGATCCCTTTTTTAATCTTTGTGGTTGTCGGGATGTTAGGATTAATCAAAAAAAGACTGGAGCAGAAGTTTTCAACCCCTCCAAAGCGCACGGCCAAGCCGCAAAGAAGTGCCAGCACGTTTTCTCATCCTGAAACGAAAGAATCAAAGGAAAAAGCGCCTCCGTTGTATGAAGCGACCTACCAGCAAGCCAGAAGAAGTGCTCAGGAAACCTTTACAATAGAACCACTTAAGAGTAACCGTTATAAAGACAGAAGCAATGAGATCTTTACAGTTAAAGTAAAAAAAGAGAACCTTGTGCAAGGTATCATCTGGTCAGAGATATTAGGAAAACCAAGGGCCATCAATCCACTGCACGGAAGAAAAAAATAAGATTAGACGAAAAGGACTGCCAGATTTGGCGGTCTTTTTTCATTTAGGTGTGATAGTTTATCCCACGTCTTCATAAAAATGAGATGAGAGGGGTGTTGCGGATGGCAAAGTGGAGACAGCAGGTAACAAAGTGGCTTGTGGAAAAATTGGATCTCCCTGCGGATGCCATGATGGATTTGCCCCGTATTACAATGATTGGCCAGTTACATATTTATATAGAAAATCACAGGGGAGTCATAGCTTTTTCAAAAGAGGAATTAAAACTCCGTTTGAAGCAGGGCAACCTCGTGATCAAGGGCCAGGATTTTGTAATTAAAACGATATTGCCGGAAGAAATTCTGCTTGAGGGCAGCATAGATGGAGTTTATTATGACAAAGCCACGTAAACCTGTGGACAGGAGGCTGTTATGAAAAAGGACTGGCTGGAACCTATAAACAGTTATGTGAAAGTTGAAATACGGGGAGAAAACATCGAAGACTTTATTAACGAATGTCTCGCTCAAAATATCTCGATATGGAACATTAGGCGGACGAATGAGAACGCCGTAACAGCTTATCTTTATACTAAGAATATTAAGGGTTTCCGGCCCCTCTTAAAACAGACAGGGTGCAAAATTCGTTTTATAGAAAAGAACGGTTTGCCGTTCTGGGCAGCCAGAATGTGGAGGAGAAACGGCCTTATCTTAGGTCTTGCAGGCTTTTTAGTCATTCTATTCCTATTATCTAACATGGTTTGGAATATTAATGTGACAGGAGCAAATCCTAAAACAGAATACCAGTTGCTAAAAGCAGCAAAAGAACTGGGCATTAAGAAAGGGAAATTTATCTTTCTCCTGCCGAATGTCAGGCAGCTTCAGCAGCAGCTAACGAACGCCATGGATAATGTGACGTGGATCGGAGTAAGCCTTAATGGGACAACCTATAACTTTCAAGTGGTGGAAAAAGAGATCCCAAAGCGGAAAGAAGCTCTATCACCAAGACATTTAGTGGCAAAAAAAGATGCTGTGATCTATGACATGTTCGTTGAAAAGGGACAACCTGTTGTGGCTCCGCATCAATTTGTTTATAAAGGGGCTCTTCTTGTCTCTGGATATATCGGTAAAGAAGGAAAAACCAAGCTTGTCCCTGCAAAAGGAGTAGTCCTTGGTGAAACGTGGTATACGACCAATGTGACCATCCCGCTTGCAACGAAATTTCAGACGTATACAGGCAACACTGTGACACAGCATAAACTCCGCCTTTTTGGTCTCAGGATCCCGATTTGGGGATGGAAAGACGGGGAATATAAAACCAAAGATGTCAGTGAAAACGAAACACCTCTGAAGTTTTGGAAATGGACGCTCCCCGTCTCATATATTAAAAAAGTGATCAGGGAAACAGATGGTGTAAAAAGGGTCTATACGAAGGAAGAAGCTGTGCAAGCAGGCAGGGCCATGGCAAAAAAAGAAGTGAGAAAACTGCTTGCTCATGATGCTCAGATAAAAGAAGAGAAAATTTTGCGCCAGTCAGTATCTAATGGTAAAGTTAATTTATCGATGCACTACCAGGTAATTGAAAATATTGCATCTGAACAACCTATACTTATCCAACAAGGAGACTGAGTAGTTTGTCAGAACCCATTAAATTACAGCGATTACAACTAGAAAATCAAGGGGAAGCCCAAGCGCTTTTCGGACCTAACGATGCTTTTCTGAAGATAATTGAAGATAAGCTTGAAGTCACGATTGTCACTAGAGGTGAAGATATTTCTGTCAGTGGAACATCCGACACGGTTCAGAAAGTGGAGGATGTCTTAATCGTACTTCTAAACCTTATCCGTAAAGGGATCCATATTTCAGAAAGAGACATTGTTTATGCTGTTCAGCTTTCTGAACGGGGGATGCTTGAAGAGATCACCGAATTGTATCAGCAGGAGATTACAACCAACGTCAAAGGTAAACCAATCAGGGTAAAGACACTCGGTCAGCGCCATTACGTATCTGCGATGAAAAAAGGGGACCTCGTTTTTGGAATCGGTCCAGCAGGTACGGGTAAAACTTACTTAGCCGTTGTTATGGCTGTTGCTGCTCTAAAAGAAGGAAAAATAAAAAAGATAGTTCTTACACGGCCGGCGGTTGAAGCGGGCGAAAGCTTAGGATTCCTGCCGGGTGACTTAAAAGAAAAGGTCGATCCATATCTTCGCCCCTTGTATGATGCACTTCATGACCTTCTTGGGATGGAGCATACGGAACGGCTGCTGGAACGAGGCACGATCGAAATAGCTCCGCTTGCCTATATGAGGGGACGGACGCTGGATGAATGCTTTGTCATTTTAGATGAAGCACAGAATACATCGCCAGAACAAATGAAAATGTTTTTAACCCGTCTTGGTTTCGGCTCTAAGATGGTCATCACGGGGGATCTGACACAAATCGATCTTCCGAAAGGAAAAGAATCAGGCCTTAAAATCGCTGAACGGACGCTCAATGGTGTGCCAGGCATTCAATTTATATTCTTAAAGCAGCTGGATGTAGTAAGGCACCCGCTTGTTCAACGAATTATTTCAGCATACGAAAAGACAGAGAAGTAGAAAAAGCTTGAGGGTTTTTGAAAGAAAACCTGAATGCTTTTTCTTTTTTTGTGAAGAAAAGCGTTAGCACCCTGCTAAGGTCCGACAAGGGCTGGAACACTTACACAACAACACTCTTTTGTGTTGAGAAGTAAGAGTGAAGACGACTAAGATGAAAAGAAGATCTTACTTTTCATTAACGAGGACCCATGCTGAAAACAGGAAAAACGTTTTCAGCTTTATGCGCCGGAGCTGGACACCACTTCAATGCATGCTGAATTTTTTATTCTTTTTCTTTGCTATCCTCTATGTCCAGTTTTTGTTAATATGAAGATAACAATAGGAGAGACAGGCGGGGGATGGTACGAGGTGACGAAACAGATCAAAAAACGTTTGCGAATAAAAAAGGGACTGCATAATAAATGGAATTTTTTTATGTTTGGATTGCTAGCTCTTATTATCTACGCCAGCTTGCTCAGCAATGTAACCCCTGATACGGTGGATGTTGGGCCGTACTCCATTTCCCCGCGTGATATTCAATCACCGATCACGATTGAGATGAAAGAAGAAACGCTGAAAAAGCAAAACGATGCAGCGGACAAAGTAGAGAATATTTATTCCTATGATGAAGACAGTCCGCTGAAACAGGCGGAAAAGTCCAATGAAATCTTTAAGGCTATCGAAAAGATCAACGAAGCGGAGAGCAAGAATAAAAAAGATAAAGACCCACTGACACTTGACCAGAAAATAGATCAGATCAAGGGGATGGTTGGAAACGACCAGATCTCTCCCGAAGCGTATACTGCCCTGTTTAATGCCTCTCCGTCTGAACTCAGAACCGGCAGAGACCTTGCAAGCTCAGTGATCAACGACACGCTTAAAAATAAGATCAGGGTCGATCAGATCGAATTTTTCCGTGACAGGGCAGAAGATAAAATACAGCAGAATTCAAATTTTTCGAGTTCTTTAAAAAATGCTGTTGTTGAACTGACCCGAAGCAATATCATCTCTAATTTTCTGCTGGACGTTGATAAAACGAAATTGGCGAAACAAAAAGCGATCGATGAAGCGGAACCAGTCGAGATTAAAGAAGGAGAGATCATCGTCAGAGAGGGAGACGTTGTGACTCCTGAAAAATTCAGGCAGCTTAAGCTGGTAGGGCTTCTTGATAAGGAAGTTGCGATATATCCGTATTTAGGACTTTTACTTTTTGTTCTTATTTTAGTCATAGGCCTGTATTATTTTATTAAAGAATCTTTAAAAGCTACGGCGCCTCTGCAAAAAAAACAGATGCTGCTGTATGTCATCCTGATCACGTTTTCCTTGATCGTAATGAAACTGACAAGCTTCATTGATAAACTGGAGATCACAGGAATCTTTTTTGTGGTTCCGATCGCTGCAGGAGCTATGATGATTAAAATGCTGCTCAACGAATTTACAGCTATTCTTTCCAGTGTACTATTTGCAGTTTGCGCGACACTTATTTTTAATGAAGGATCTACCGGAACATTTAATTTTCCACTTGGCATCTACGTATTGCTCGGCTGTGTGGCAGGAATCATTTATCTGGGAAAACGGCATTTAAAATCAAGAATATTAAAGGCTGGTGTTCTCGTTTCATTTACCAATATTTTATCCATATTGATCATTCTGTTGCTTCAAAATGGAAAGTACTCTCCTGTACAGATTGGGGTGGAAATCGGATTTGGCTTTTTATCCGGATGCCTGGCATCTGTACTAGCTTTGGGGCTGATGCCGGTTTTTGAATCCTGGTTCGGCATCTTATCTACGACACGGCTGATCGAGCTTTCGAACCCTAATCACCCGCTGTTAAGGAAACTATTGATTGAAGCTCCTGGCACTTATCATCATTCTGTCATGGTGGCCAACCTTTCAGAAGCCGGCTGTGAATCCATAGGAGCTAACGGCCTTCTTGCCAGAGTAGGATCTTACTATCATGACCTCGGCAAAACAAAAAGGCCTCATTTCTTTATTGAGAACCAGATGAATATGGAGAATCCGCATGATAAACTGACACCGCAGCTTAGTAAGACCATCATTATTGCCCATCCGTATGACGGAGCAGAAATGTTGAAAGAATATAAGCTGCCTGGAGAAATTATTGATATAGCTGAACAGCATCACGGGACATCCCTGCTTCAATATTTCTACCACAAGGCAGTTGAACTGAGTGATGCCGAGATCCAGGAAACAGATTTCAGGTATCCCGGTCCGAAAGCTAAATCCAGAGAAGCCGCGGTAGTAGGAATTGCAGACGGTGTGGAAGCAGCTGTCCGTTCCCTCTCCAAACCGACACCGGTTAAAATTGAAGCCATTATCCGCAAGATTATTACTGAACGCCTTGAGGACGGGCAGTTTGATGAATGTGATCTTACGTTTAAAGAATTAAATACGGTAGCAAAGACACTCAGTGAAACATTGAACGGGATTTTTCATTCAAGAATTGAATATCCTGAGCAGCAAATTAAAAAGAAGGTGGTCTTATAATGAGCTTACACATTGATTTTACAGACGAAACCGAACAAATCTCCCCAGCTCAGATCGAGGAGTTAACGAACCTTTTAAATCAGGCAGCGGTCATGGAAGACATTCCCGATGAGACTGAGCTTTCTGTTACCTTTGTAACAAACGAGCGGATCCATGAGATCAACAAACAATATCGGAACAAAGATACGCCAACAGATGTGATCTCTTTTGCGATGGAAGAAATGGGTGAGGGGGAACTGGAAATAACTGGAGATGATTTACCGAGAATTCTTGGCGACATTATTATTTCAGCAGAGATTGCTAAAAATCAGGCAGAAGAATACGGACACTCATTCTTGAGAGAACTTGGCTTTTTGACCGTTCATGGTTTTCTTCACCTCTTAGGCTATGATCACCTGAACGAACAAGAAGAAAAGAAAATGTTCAGCAGGCAAGATGAAATTCTTAACGAATACGGTCTCACCAGATAAGATGCGGCCATCAGCCCGCAGATTTGTTAGAAGTTTTGGATATGCCTGGGAAGGAATTAAGGCTGCAGTTAAAGGTGAGCAGAATATTAAAATTCATCTCGCTGTGAGTTGTATCGTTTTACTGGCGGCCTATGTCCTTGAATTTTCAGCTGAGAGGTTTTCCATTCTGTTGATTGTCATTGGGAATGTGATTTGTCTTGAAATCGTAAATACGGCACTTGAACGCCTCGTCGATTTGGTCACGAATGATTACCACCCGTTAGCAAAGCAGGCCAAAGATATGGCGGCTGGTGCAGTTTTGGTTTTTTCGGTGATTGCTGTTATAATCGGATTACTGCTATTTTTAAAACCTGCCTTACACTATTTCTCTTAGATATCAGCCGCTTGAAATAAGTAAAGGCTGGTGTTGAAAGGTGGAACAAGAGATGGAAAAAGAAAAACTGATTGAGGAAGCGGTTTCAGCGAGAGATTATGCTTATGTGCCTTATTCGAATTTTAAAGTGGGTGCTGCACTCTTAACAAAAGACGGCAAGGTCTATCGAGGATCCAACATTGAAAATGCTGCTTATAGTGTAACAAACTGCGCAGAACGGACAGCATTGTTCAAAGCCGTTTCTGAAGGTGATAAAGAGTTTGCTGCCATAGCCGTAGTAGCAGATACAGATCGGCCCGTTCCGCCCTGCGGAGCTTGCAGACAAGTCATATCAGAACTATGCCCGCCAGGCATGAGAGTTTATTTGACAAATTTAAAAGGAAACATCATGGAAACGACTGTGGAAGAATTGCTTCCAGGGGCGTTTTCACCGGGGGATTTGAATGAATAAAACAGGTTACAAATCAGGCTTTGTTTCTATAATCGGACGGCCGAACGTTGGGAAATCAACGTTGTTAAATCATATCATCGGCCAAAAGATCGCCATTATGAGTGACAAGCCGCAGACAACAAGGAATAAGATCCAGGGAGTGTATACAACGGATCAAGCACAAGTTGTTTTTATAGACACTCCGGGTATTCATAAACCTAAGCACCGTTTAGGCGATTTTATGACAAAAATCGCTCAGCAGACATTAAGGGAAGTAGATTTGATTCTTTTTGTTATCAATGCAGAAGAAGGGTATGGCAGAGGAGATCAGTTTATCATTGATAAACTTCAGGACATCAAACAGCCGATCTTCCTTGTGATCAATAAAATTGATACGATCCACCCTGACCAGCTGCTTCCGCTGATCGACTTTTACAGAGGCAAGGTTGATGTACAGGAAGTGATTCCGATCTCTGCTCTACAGGGCAACAACGTGAATACGCTCATGAACCAGATTACAGAATATCTGGAGGAGGGTCCGCAATATTATCCAGAAGACCAGATTACAGATCATCCTGAACGATTTATTGCCGGTGAGCTGATTCGTGAAAAAGTACTGCACCTGACGAGAGAGGAGATTCCTCACTCCATTGCTGTTGTCATTGAACAGATGCAGCGACGTGAGGACCGTGACGTGGTATTTATAAACGCCACCATCATCGTTGAACGAAAATCTCAAAAAGGGATCATCATAGGAAAACAAGGTTCGATGCTGAAAGAGGTCGGAAAACGAGCCCGTACAGATATTGAAAACTTGCTTGGATCTAAAGTTTTTCTGGAGCTTTTCGTGAAAGTACAGAATGATTGGAGAAACAAGCTGAGTAATCTAAAGGAATTCGGATTCAACGAAGACGAATATTGATCTTCCATATTTTCCTTCACATGAAAAAGATATATAAGGCAAACCTAAGGACAAGGGAGTTTTATAAAACAACTTGAAAGGTGGAGCATTCCCATGAAAGAATTTACCTGGAAGGTATTTTGCGAAACGGGCAGTATCGATACCTATTTGTTGTTTAAAGAACTTGAGGTCGACATGTCAACAAGTGTGGCTCAGCTAGAAGATCAGCAAGCGCATATTGACTCTCCCATCCAATAGGGTGCCTTCATTAATGACCTGGTGGTGGTGTAATCATGCTGCAAAAGGTTGAAGGAATTGTTATCAGAAAAGTGGACTACGGTGAAACAAACGTAATTCTTACTCTTTTTACGAGAGAAAACGGAAAAATAGGAGTTATGGCAAGAGGGGCGAAGAAACCAAAAAGTCGCCTCTCTTCTGTTGCGCAGCTCTTTACATACGGTCATTTTGTTTTTCAGCAAAGCAGGGGGCTGGGTTCTCTGAGTCAAGGTGAAATCATCGACTCGTTCAGAGGCATCAAGGAAGATTTGTTTAAAACAGCCTATTGTGCTTATATGGTTGAATTTCTTGATAAGGTGACAGAAGAGAAAAAAACTCAGCCCTATTTATTTGAACATGTTTGGCAATCTTTCAACCTTATAAATGAAGGTGCAGATCCACAAGTTATCACGTTTATTTTTGAGATGAAAATGCTGCAGCAAGCGGGCATTGGCCCCCAAGTAAATCACTGCGCCAACTGCGGCAGAACCGAAGGGGAATTTGCCTTTTCCGTGCGGGAAGGTGGTTTTCTCTGTGACAGGTGCTATCACCTGGACACGAACAGGATTCCGCTGACTCGACCAACTGCAAGACTCCTTCGCCTGTTTTATCATTTTGATTTAAACCGGCTTGGAAATGTATCGTTAAAAAAACAGACAAAGAACGAAATTCAGTTTATTCTATCTACCTACATTGATGAGTATTCAGGGATGTTCTTCAAATCTAAAAAGTTTTTGGATCAATTGAATAAATTTGAATAATAATGTTGCTTTTATACCTTTTAGCTTCGTTTGCTCCCTTAATTAGTATATAATGTTTAATAAAGAGTATAACACATTTCAAGTTTGCTAAGGTGGTGCGAACAATCGAACTGAATAAAAGGCAACAAACAATATTGCAGATCGTAAAAGACCATGGACCTATTACGGGGGAACATATTGCAGACCGTTTGCATTTGACAAGAGCTACGCTTAGGCCTGACCTAGCCATTTTAACGATGGCGGGTTATTTGGATGCCAGACCCCGTGTTGGCTATTTTTATACAGGCAAAACAGGCTCCCAGCTATTGACTGAAAAAATCAAGAAGATACAAGTCCATGAATTTTCATCGATCCCCGTTGTGGTTCCTGAATCTTCAACCGTATATGAAGCGATCTGTACCATGTTCCTTGAAGACGTGGGAACTTTGTTTATTGTGAATAAAAACTCTCATCTTGTTGGAGTGGTTTCAAGAAAAGACTTATTGAGAGCCAGTATGGGAAAACAGGAATTAAATGCCGTCCCTATCAACATTATTATGACCAGGATGCCGAATATCACATACTGTTTTAAAGAAGACCATTTACTGGATGTTGCCCATATTCTCATCCAAAAGCAGATTGACGGGCTGCCGGTCGTAAAAAAAGCTCCCAATGACGAAGGGTATGAAGTAGTGGGAAGAATCACGAAAACGAATATTACAAAGGCCTTTGTTGAATTGGCCAGGGATGAAATGATTATTTGATCTTCGCAATCAGGAGGTAATGATGACTGACCATATAAATCGCCCAATGATTTATGTTGTATCCGATTCTGTTGGCGAAACTGCGGAGCTTGTTGTAAAAGCCGCGGCCAGCCAATTTAATTCAACTGCCATTGAGCTTAAGCGGGTTCCATATGTAGAAGATAAGGAAACCATTAAAGAAGTAGTGGCATTAGCTAAAGAACATCAGGCTCTAATCGCGTTTACACTTGTCATACCAGAAATGAAGGAGTTTCTCCTCCAGCAGGCACTGGTTTCGGGAGTGGTTGCAGTAGATATTATCGGTCCGATGATGAACCAGATGCAGCAGCTTCTTCAGCAGGTTCCGAGATATGAGCCAGGAATTGTACATCAGCTGGATGATGATTATTTCCGGAAAGTTGAAGCCATCGAGTTTGCTGTTAAGTATGATGATGGAAGAGATCCAAGGGGAATTTTAAAAGCCGATATCGTTTTGGTAGGAGTGTCAAGGACGTCTAAAACACCTTTGTCGCAGTATCTGGCTCACAAACGACTGAAAGTGGCCAATGTTCCGCTTGTTCCTGAAGTCGAGCCACCGGAGGAATTGTTCAAAGTCTCTGCTAAAAAGTGTTTCGGTTTAAGCATCACTCCTGAAAAACTAAACGATATCCGCAGAGAAAGACTGATGGCTCTTGGGTTAAATTCTGAGGCTAATTATGCCAATATCAACCGCATCAGGCAGGAGCTTGACTATTTCACTAAAACAATAGACCGGATCGGCTGTCGGGTCATTGATGTTTCAAACAAAGCCGTAGAGGAATCAGCAAATCTCATTTATAACATTTATACGGGCAAAAACTACCGATAACCATATCGCGTACGAAATCGTTTGATTTTGTACGCTTTTTTCTGCGGAAGTTATTTTTCTGGCATTATTATAAATTTTTAGCTATAATATAAAATTGTGATTAAAAGTTAGCAATGGAACCTAGAATAGGATAAGAATGTTCTTTCCAGAGCACGGGACAGACTGATTCGATTCTATGAAACAGCATTCTTCAACAAGACGTAAAACAAAAAAAGGTTTTCTTCGACATGTTTATTTTGTAGAAGGATTCTTATGGAGGATGTAGAAATTTAATTTATGTCTAATTCAAAATCAAAAGTATGGGTAGATGGAGATGCATGCCCGGTTCCGATTAGGAATTCTATTATCGAACATTGTCGGGAATTTAATTTATCGGCATTTTTTGTCATTTCATATGCCCATTATACAGCCCCTTCACCTGGTGTAGAATGGATTCTGGTCGATGCCAACCGTGAAGAAGTAGACCTGTATTTAATGAATCATTCAATGAAAGGAGATATTGCGGTTACTCAGGATTTTGGCCTGGCCAGTATCCTGGTCCCAAAAGGTGTGATTACGTTCCATCCCCGCGGTTTTTTATACCGGGAGGAAGATATGGAAAAAATGCTTTTTGAAAGGTACATTTCCGGGAAAGAAAGAAGAGCCGGCAAACGTACAAAAGGACCAGCGAAGTTTCAGGATTCTGATCTTGAACGTTTCTCCGGACAATTTAAAAAAATGTTGTCGAATATTGAAGGATTTCAATAACTCTTAACGAATAACTATAACCTGTGTGATTTTTACAGAGGAAAGTAAATAAAGCGGTGTTTAAACATGGCAGAACGAATTCCGGACGAACTGATAGAAAAAGTTCGAACATCTCAAGATATTGTTGAACTAGTCAGTGACTATGTAACTTTGAAGAAACAAGGGCGCAATTATTTTGGCTTATGCCCATTTCACGGAGAGAAATCCCCTTCCTTTTCTGTTTCGCCTGATAAGCAGATCTACCACTGTTTCGGTTGCGGAGCAGGCGGTAATGCTTTCTCTTTTCTAATGAATATCGAAGGATTTTCATTTCTTGAGTCAGTGAAGCATATTGCACAGCGAACGGGAATAGATTTACCTCAACTGGAACGGCAGTCTGGAAACAGCAAATCCTCAGATAACCGGGCAGTCATGGGCGAGGCTCATGAACTTTTGGCGAAACTATTTCATCATTATCTGCTCAATACTGAGCAAGGTTTGAAAGCTCTCGACTATTTAAAGGGCAGAGGGTTTTCGGATGAAGTCATCTCCCGGTTTCAAATCGGGTTTGCACCTGATTCCTGGGATGCGGCCACCAACTTCCTCAGCAGAAGAAACTTCTCGCTGGAGCTCTCTGAAAAAGCCGGTTTGCTTGGCAAACGGGACTTTGACGGTAAATTCTTTGACCGGTTCAGAAACCGGATCATGTTTCCAATCTGGGATAAAAACGGTAAAGTCATCGGCTTTGGGGGCAGAATTTTGGACAGCGGGGAACCCAAATATTTAAACAGCCCTGAGACCTTGCTGTTTAATAAAGGCAAGAACTTGTATGCCTTGCATTTATCCCGTCCGGAAATGAGGAAAAAACAGCAGGCTGTTCTATTTGAAGGGTATGTTGATACGATTGCTGCCTGGAGAGCAGGCGTTGAAAATGGGGTGGCTACACTTGGAACTTCTCTGACAGAAGATCAGGCAAAACTGCTGAAACGAAATGTACCTTCTGTCGTTATCTGTTATGATTCGGATCATGCAGGTGTTGAAGCCTCCTTTAGAGCTTCATCGATTTTATTAAAAGCAGGATGCAATGTGAAAATTGCGAAAATGCCAGACGGTCTTGATCCCGATGACTATATCCAAAAATATGGAGCCGAGAAGTTTAACAGGGATGTAATAGGGGCAAGTTTAACCGTAATGGCTTTTAAAATTCAATATTACAGAAGAGGTAAAAATCTCAACGATGAAGGAGAACGAATGCTCTATATCGAAGAGATAATAAAGGAAATCAGCCAATTGCCTAATGCGGTTGAAAAAGACCATTATTTAAGGCAGCTTGCTGATGAATTTAACCTCTCTCTGGAAGCTCTAAAGCAGCAGCAGTTTTATACAGCTAAGCAGCAAAAGCGAAAAAAGGATAATGTTGACACAAACAGGAATAATAATCCTAGGAATAATACTTACTATAACAAACCGCTTTTGCCTGCCTATCATAATGCTGAACGGATTCTACTTGCGCATATGCTGAAAAACACAGACGTTGCCATCAGGGTTCAGGAGTTACTGGGAGCATCATTTAACATTGAAGAACACAATGCGGTTGCAGCTTATTTATATGCCTTCTATGAAGAAGGAAATTTGCCCAATGTTGGTTTGTTCCTGCAGCGCATTGAAGATGACAGGTTAAAAAAGATTGCTTCCGAGCTGGCGATGCTGACTGTCAATGAACATCTTTCCGATAAGGAAATGAGTGATTATATAAGACAGATCACCAACTATCCTAAATGGCTGGTGATACAGGGTAAAGAAAAGCACAAAAAGGAAGCGGAACGCGGGCAGGATTTTGCCAGGGCGGCCCAAATAGCAATGGAGATACTTCAAATGAAAAAAGAATTAAAAGGCTGATTATTTTTTGTTGAAGTGTGGAAGGAGGGGATCGAATGGCTGAGAAACCAAACCGTCGCGAGACGGAGGGCGAATTAACCATCGATCAAGTAAAAGAGCAATTAATTGAAGCAGGGAAAAAGAATGGTGCGCTGACCTATACGGTCATTACCAACAAACTAGCGCCTTTTGATCAGGATTCAGAGCAAATGGATGAGTTCTACAACTTCCTTGAAGAACAGGGTGTAGAAGTAACCGATGAATCTGATTCTGATGAAGAAGAGCCTAAATTTGAAGCAGGCAAGGAAGAAGAAGAGTTTGACCTCAACGATCTCAGCGTTCCTCCAGGGGTGAAAATTAATGACCCTGTCCGAATGTACTTAAAAGAGATCGGCCGCGTGGATCTTCTTTCTGCAGAAGAAGAAATTTCCCTTGCTAAACGAATCGAAGAAGGTGACGAAGAAGCAAAACGCCGCCTTGCTGAAGCGAACCTTAGGCTGGTTGTAAGTATTGCCAAGCGTTACGTAGGCCGCGGGATGCTCTTCCTTGATCTTATTCAGGAAGGCAACATGGGACTTATTAAAGCGGTTGAGAAGTTTGATTACCGTAAAGGCTATAAGTTCAGTACGTATGCCACATGGTGGATCAGACAGGCTATAACACGAGCTATCGCTGACCAGGCAAGAACCATCCGTATTCCTGTTCATATGGTAGAAACAATAAATAAATTGATCCGCGTCCAGAGGCAGCTACTGCAAGACTTGGGCCGCGAACCGACGCCTGAAGAAATTGGTGCGGAAATGGATCTCACTCCGGACAAAGTACGCGAAATCCTGAAGATCGCCCAGGAACCTGTTTCTCTTGAAACACCAATTGGTGAAGAAGACGATTCTCACCTTGGTGACTTCATTGAAGACCAGGACGCACTAGCTCCTTCTGAAGCTGCAGCTTATGAGCTGTTAAAAGAGCAGCTCGAAGATGTACTCGATACCCTCACCGACAGAGAAGAGAATGTTTTGCGTTTAAGATTCGGTCTTGATGACGGCCGTACACGTACTCTGGAAGAAGTTGGGAAAGTCTTCGGAGTAACCCGTGAACGGATCCGCCAAATCGAAGCTAAAGCACTTCGTAAACTCCGCCATCCAAGCAGAAGCAAGAGATTGAAGGATTTCTTGGAATAAAATAGATCAGTGATAAAGTCTGCCCTTGCCGGCAGGCTTTTTTATTTTGCTCAATGATTTATTGAACGAATGCAGGAAAATAGAACATAATAACATTTTTACCAGTTATTATTATCCATTTTACTGATAAATTTTGCTGAATGCAAATCACCCGGATAAAAAAAGACTTCCAAAAGAAGGAAAAATAAACGTAAAAATAATAATGTTAATGTTGTAAAAATTCTGCCTTTATATCTATAATAAACTTGAAAGCGATTACACACAATGGTGAAATTATACAAAAGGTGGGGTCATCCATGAATTACGCATTGACAGATGAGCAAGCAATGATACAAAAAATGATGAGGGAATTTGCTGATGAAGAAGTTGCGCCTGGCGCAGAACAGAGGGACAAAGAAAAAAAGTTTCCTGTTGGAATTTTTCAGAAGCTAGGGAAGCTGGGAATCATGGGCTTGCCTTTCCCTGAAGAATATGGCGGCGGAGGGGCAGATACCATTTCTTTTGCGATCGCAGTAGAAGAACTAAGCCGTGCATGCGGTTCTGCCGGTATCACGTATTCGGCACATGTTTCTCTTGGCGGAGCTCCCCTCTATTTGTTTGGAACAGAAGAGCAGAAGCAAAAATATCTTGTGCCAATCTGTACAGGAGAATCGATGGGTGCTTTTGGTCTGACTGAACCGAACGCTGGCTCAGATGCTGGGGGAACACAAACAACCGCTGTGAAACAAGGCAATCAATGGGTGATCAGCGGAAGCAAGTGCTACATTACAAATGCAAGCTATGCCAAGCATCTCGCACTGACAGCAATTACAGGGAAAAATGACGGCAAGAAAGAGATCAGTGCCATTATTGTTCCAACTGACTCTGAAGGTTTTAAAGTGATCGATAACTATGAGAAACTGGGGCTTCATTCTTCAAACACTACTGAATTAATCCTTGACCAAGTAAAAGTTCCAGAGGAGAATTTGCTCGGACAGCGTGGAGATGGTTTTAAGCAATTTCTGATCACGCTTGACGGCGGACGTATTGGTATAGGTGCGATGGCAGTAGGCATTGCACAGGCTGCCTATGACAAGGCTCTTGCTTATTCTAAAGAGAGAAAGCAGTTTGGGACCGCTCTTTCTAAATTTCAGGCGATTCAATTCAAACTTGCTGACATGGCAATGAAGATTGAACTGGCGAGGAACATGGTATACAAAGCCGCCTGGTTAAAAGACCAAGGGAAAAGGTTTTCCAAAGAAGCAGCAATGGCGAAGCTTTACGCTTCAGAGGCTTGCATGCAGATCTGTTCGGAAGCGGTTCAGATTCACGGTGGTTACGGGTACATGAGAGACTATCATGTAGAGCGCTATTTCCGTGATGCTAAGCTGACTGAAATCGGTGAAGGAACGTCTGAGATTCAAAGAATGGTAATATCCAGAGAAATCGGCTGTTAATTCTAAAGAATGGGGTGAATTATGACAGAGCTGCAATCCGTAACTATTGGAAAATATCTTGAAGAGCAAGTGAAGAAATTCGGCTCTCGTGAAGCTGTTGTATACAGCAATTTAGGAATTCGGTATTCCTATAAAGAATTTTACGATTTAACTGCGAAAGTAGCTAAAGGATTAATGTCACTCGGTATTAAAAAGGGAGATCATATTGCAGTCTGGGCAACCAATGTGCCGGAATGGATATTGCTGCAATTCGGCTCAGCAAGAGCGGGGGCGGTATTAGTAACGGTAAATACCAGCTACCAGCAGACTGAACTGGAATACCTCCTAAAACAGTCAGATTCAAAAGCCTTATTTCTTATAGAGGGCTTCAAAAACACGTCCTATGTACAAATGGCTCAGGCTGTTCAATCCAAAAACGAACAATTCCCTCTGCTGGATCAATTCATTTATATAGGCAATGGCCAGCCAGAAGGGATGTCAAACTGGGAAGAGATGCTTCGTTCAGGAGAAAACATTTCCGATGAGGAGCTCCTAGAGAGAGAAAAATGCCTGGAGCCTTCAGATGTCATTAACATGCAGTACACGTCAGGCACGACTGGTTTTCCAAAAGGGGTCATGCTGACGCATAGTAATATTCTTGGAAACGCTCATCGTTTGGCGGCAGCCATGAGGTTAACTGAACAGGACCGTCTATGTATTCCGGTACCGTTCTTTCACTGCTTTGGGTGTGTGATCGGAACGTTAACAGCAGTTTCCGCTGGAGCAGCTATGGTACCCATCGTTCAATTCAGTGCAAAGGAAGTCCTGGAGACCGTCGAAAAGGAAAAATGCACGGCGCTTCACGGCGTACCTACAATGTTCATTGCAGAACTGAATTATGAAAATTTCCAGCAGTACGATTTAAGTTCGCTTCGGACAGGAGTGATGGCAGGATCTACTTGTCCAATTGAAGTCATGAAGAATGTCATCAGTAAAATGGGAATGTCAGAAATCACAATTGCTTATGGACAGACAGAAACCTCGCCGGTCTTTACTCAAACGACACCTGATGATCCTATTGAAAAGAGGGTGGAGACGGTTGGGAAAAAGCACCCGGGTGTTGAAATCAAAGTTATCGATCCTGCAACAGGCAAGACGGTACCTTTTGGAGAACAGGGGGAACTCTGTACAAGAGGCTACCACGTGATGAAAGGATATTATAAGATGCCTGATGCGACCAGAGATGCGATTGATCAGGAGGGCTGGCTCCATACCGGTGATCTGGCTGTGATGGACGATGAGGGCTACGTGGCCATCACAGGCCGTTTGAAGGATATGATCATCCGCGGCGGTGAAAACATTTACCCGCGAGAAGTCGAAGAATTTTTATATTCGCATCCTTCAATTCTCGATGTTCAGGTGATCGGAGTTCCGGACGAAACATTTGGAGAAAAAGTGGCTGCCTGCATCCAGCTAAAAGAGGGGCATAGTATTGGGAAAGAAGAACTGGCTGCCTATTGCCAAGGAAAGATATCCAAGTTCAAAATTCCTGAATACATGATTTTTGTAGACGAATATCCAATGACGGCATCTGGTAAAATTCAAAAGTATAAATTGCGTGAGGAGGCTAAAAAGCAAATTGAAGCAGAACAAGGTATAGTGACCTGACCGTCCGCAACTGCGGGCGTTTTTTCTTTGCTGCATCAGGTGATCATTTAATATGAAATCCATACACTATGTTTAATTCCAAGTTTGAAGGCTTTTTACAAAACTAGTAAAAGTTTAACTTTCTCTTTCCTTCGACTCTTTTTTCAAGTAAAATAGGATATGGATTGTTAGCACTTACATAAGCAGGCAAAATGTACATCAAATGTATAACAGATGAAGGAGGAAAAATGATGAAACGTAATCCGCTTATTCCTTTTATCTTTACAGGAGTAATTGGCATTATTCTCATTATCGGCATGTCATTTTGGGGAATACATAATCAGGAACAAGCGAAAAAGGAAAAAGAACAGGCTGCACTTGATCCTGCAGCAATTTTTAAACAAAACTGTTCTTCCTGCCATGGCCAAAACCTGGAAGGCGCGGTTGGTCCTAACCTTCAAAAAGTCGGAGCCAAATATTCAAAAGAGCAAATCACTAATATTCTTAAAAATGGTAAACCTGGCGGAATGCCCGCTGGTGTCGTAAAAGGCGAAGAGCAACAAATCATTGCAAAATGGCTTTCAGAGAAAAAATAAAAGAAGCTGACTTCAATCAACAGCCTTATGGCGTTATGATTGAGTCGGCTTTTTTACTTTTTTCCTGTGACATGATAATAATAAGTAGTACGATAATAAAAACAGGTGGATAAAAATGAAACGAGATAACCTTTCCTTAAGACTTAAAACAGTAGCAAATTATGTGCACCGGGAGGCAGTGATAGCTGATATTGGTTCGGATCATGCCTACCTTCCATGCTATTTAGTACTTGAACACCAAGTTGTATATGCGATTGCGGGTGAAGTAAATGAGGGTCCCTATCAATCAGCATTAAAAGAAGTACAATCAGCGAACCTCCAGACTAAAATATCAGTCCGCAAAGGAGACGGTCTTGAAGTGATCTCTCCCAACGAAACGGATGTAATCACCATTTGCGGAATGGGCGGTCAACTGATTGCCAGTATTTTAGAAAAAGGGAAATCCAAGCTGGAAGGTGTTAAAAGACTAATATTGCAGCCGAATGTAGGTGCAGACTCGGTCAGAATTTGGCTTAAAAATGAAGGATGGACCTTAACTCAGGAGGAAATTTTAAAAGAAGACGGCAAGATTTATGAAGTACTGGTGGCAGATCGCCAAGAAGGGAACCAGCCATATACTGAGAATGAAACGCTTGAACTATTGCTGGGCCCTTTTTTGATGAAGCAAAAGAATGAGGCATTCATTGAAAAATGGAGAGGCGAGCTTGAGCAGTGGACCAAAATCCTTCAGCAAATGGAATCAAGCCAATCTCCTGATTCGATGGAGCGAAAACGGCAATTGATGAAAAGAATAGAATCCGTAAAGAAGGAGCTGGAATCGTGAATAAATACGCAAACGGGCACTCGGTCATTGGTGAGCTGCATGCCTTGGCACCAAAACATCTTGCGGAAGAAGGAGACCCGATCGGATTGCAGGTCGGAAATTTGAACAAGCCTGTAAAAAAAGTCATGATTGCCCTGGATGTATTGGAAGAAGTAGTGGATGAAGCGATTGAAAAAGGAGCGGAATTGATCATCGCCCATCACCCGATGATTTACCGACCGCTGAAAAAAATTGATCTCTCCATGCCGCAGGGAAGAATGATTGAAAAGCTCATTAAAAATGACATAGCAGTATACGCAGCACACACGAATCTGGATGTAGCGAAGGGCGGAGTGAACGACTGGCTGGCTGAGGCCTTGCACCTCGAACAGACAGAAGTTCTTAAAGGCACCAAAGAGATATCCCTGGTCAAACTTGCGGTATATGTGCCGGAAGAACAGGCGGATACTGTCAGAGAAGCCATGGCCGCGGCAGGAGCAGGTCATATCGGTCAATATAGCCATTGTACGTTTAATACGTCAGGTGAAGGTACCTTCAAGCCTCTTGAGGGGACAAATCCTTTTATCGGCACGAAAGGAAAGATTGAAAGGGTAAATGAAATCAAAATAGAAACGGTGATTTCTGAAGACCTGGTGAAACAAGTCATATCCTCCATGAAGAAAGCTCATCCCTATGAAGAGGTGGCTTATGATCTGTATGAACTGAAAAACGAAGGAGAAACCCTCGGGATTGGAAAGATTGGCCGTCTTGCGGAAGAAATGCCGTTTGAAGATTTTATCCAGCACGTCAAACAAACATTGGATGTATCCGCCTTGCGTGCGGTGAAAGGGCACTCGAGGCCAGTCAGAAAGGTTGCTGTGGTAGGCGGTGATGGAAACAAGTTCATATCTGCTGCCATCATGAAGGGGGCAGATGTGCTCGTAACAGGGGATATGTATTATCATAATGCCCATGATGCCCAGGCAGCAGGCTTGTCCATAATCGATCCCGGACATAATGTGGAGAAGATCATGAAAACAGGACTCTCTACTTTTTTATCAGGAGAATTGAAAAAAAAGGGCTACACTACAGAAGTCATTTCTTCAGCAGTTCATACCGATCCATTTCTTTTCTATTAAAAAAATAAAAGGCTGACAAACCACTTGGTTATGTCAGCCTTTTTATTATTGCTTCGTTTTTACTTTTGGCAAGATCTTGCTTAAGCTTACTTTTCTTTCTTTTTCCCAAGTCGAAGGATCTTTATCGTCATATTGCTCTAAAAAAGAGATAACTTCCTTCGTGATGGGGGTAGGGGTGGAGGCGCCGGATGTGATGCCGACGATGTTCACATCTTTAAGCCAATCCAGTTCAATTTCAGTGACATCGGCAATACGGTAAGCTGGTGTTCCTGCAATTTCCTGTGAAACTTGTGCCAGACGGTTCGAATTGTTGCTTTTCGGATCGCCTACAACAAGAACAAGATCACATTCTTTTGCCTGCTCTGCAACAGCTTCTTGTCGGACCTGTGTAGCCAAACAGATTTCTTTATGAACCTCGGCGTTTGGGTATTTTATCAGCAGCTGTTTAATGATCTCAGCTACATCCCACTGGCTCATCGTCGTCTGATTCGTAATAAGAATCTTGGCGTTCTCAATCGTCAGGTTGGCAATGTCCTGCGTGTTTTCAATCAAATGAACCGCATGGGGAGCGATGCCAATCGCACCTTCCGGCTCAGGGTGGCCCTTTTTGCCAATATAAATGACTACATATCCTTCTTTTTCTTTTTCCCGGATTAAGTCATGTGTTTTGGTAACATCTGGACACGTTGCATCAATTTCGATCAGCCCTTTTTCATGAGCGATGCGCCTCACTTCTGGAGATACTCCATGAGCTGTGTAAATAACAGTGCCCGACTCAATGTTGCGGATGATGTCCAAACGGCTCTTCCCGTCCAGCGTAATAATTCCCTCTTCTTCAAAAGCATCGGTAACATGTTTATTATGAACAATCATGCCCAAAATATAGATAGGCCGGGGCAATGATGGATCTTTAGCCGCCTGTCTTGCTAATACCATGGCATCAACTACGCCATAGCAATAACCTCGAGGAGATATTCTAACAACCTTCATTTTCATCTCTCCCTTATAAACTAAAAAGATCGGCTGTTCAGATGAAATGGTCTGAACACCTCTTCCCATTATAAAGGAGAGCGTATAAGAAAACAATGAAGCGGACTTTGAGCTAAATGAACAGCTTTGGTGGAGGCTGCAGGCGTGTGACCGGTCTTTTACTCGATGATTTCGGCGGCTTTCCAACATTTTTTACTTTTCTGGCTGCAGGACCGATAATAATTTTAGCGTCTTCTGGAGTGCCTGCCGGTATATCATAAGGAAAGCTGCTTTCTTCCAGCATCTCGCTGTCTACTGCAACTTTTACAGGCTTAGCTTCAGTTTTGGGTTTCTCTTTCTTTTTAGGTTTGCTTTGAGGAGCTGCTTCTTTTTTTGCTTTTGTTCTTTCGTCTCTGGCTTCTTTTTTTTCTTTTATCGTTTTGTTTGTGTTATCTCTAAATTCTTTTAAGGACTTCATCATGTCCGGTAGATTTTTTACCATTGGCCCGTACTGTTTTACCATGGGACCCATTGTTTCAGCAACCTGCAGCATTTTTTGAACGTTTTCCACCATGGTCAGAACGTTCAACGGCGATCTGGCCGCACCGCCTAGACCGGCTAGAGAACGCATGCCCGCTGGAGGAGTGAATCGCTGTCCAGGCGGTATACCCGCCGATCGTCCGCGCTGAGGACCTATAGGGGGATATGGATGCATTGTTTGACCCTCCCTTCAGAAAAATACCCTTCACTTAAAGATATGAAAGTCTGGCTCAAAGGTGTGCGGATGTCTTGGCAAAACGGCAGAATTCCTTTTCTTCATAGCTAATTTTCAAGACTTCATCTATAATACTAAAAGTAGACAATACAAATGGAAAAAAGTCAGGTGATAAAAAATGAAAACAGCGTTTGACCGTTTAAATATAAAACCGTTTTTATTAAACGCAATGATCGAGCAAGGATTCAAAAAACCGACAGATATTCAGGAGCGAGTTGTTCCGGGAATTCTGAACGGTTATGACATTATCGGACAGTCACAGACCGGTTCAGGTAAAACTTTAGCTTTCCTTTTGCCGGTACTGAATAAGATCAATACCGAAAAAAATGAAATTCAAGCGATCATCACGGCGCCTACCCGTGAACTCGCACAGCAGATCTTTGACGAGTATGAAAAGCTGTCGGAATACTTTCCTGAAGATGATTTCATCCGGGCGAAGACGGTCGTTGGTGGAACCGACCGAAAAAGAATGGCCGACCGTCTGAAGAATGCTCCGCATTTGATCATCGGTACACCAGGGCGCATTAAAGACTTGGTGAACAATGAAGGAATCAATATCTTTTCGGCAACGACGCTCGTTGTTGATGAAGCTGATCAAATGCTCGATATGGGATTCATTGAAGATGTCGACCAGGTGGCAGCACGTATGGCAACAAAAATTCAAATGCTTGTGTTTTCCGCGACAATCCCGGAAAAGCTGCAGCCGCTGCTTAAAAAATATATGAATAATCCGCGCCATGTTCATGTGAGCCCTGAACAGACGACAGCGAAAGAAATCAAACATGTTTTGATTCCGCTAAAGCATAAGGACAAGATAAAGACTTTGATCGAAGTTGCAAAAGCGTATAATCCTTACCTTTGTTTAGTCTTCGTCAACACGAAGAAAACAGCAGATGAAGTAGCGGATGCCATGCTCGCAGAAGGCATGAATGCCGAGCGGCTGCACGGCGATGTTCCTCCGCGTGAACGGAAGAATATCATGAAACGAGTGCAAAAAGCAGAGTTTCAATATGTTGTAGCGACTGACCTGGCAGCGAGGGGCATTGATATTAAAGGGGTAAGTCATATCATTAACTTCGAGCTCCCAGCCGATTTGGATTATTATATCCATCGTACAGGCCGGACAGGCCGTGCTGGAATGTCAGGCATCGCGGCAACCATCATTGAACCTTCTGATCAGCTCGCTATTCAAAAACTGCAGAATCGAAAAATTCTGTTTGTTCAAGAAGAGCTGAAGAACGGGGAATGGAAAGAGGTGCCCCTTCGAATAAGAAAGGCCACTGTCCAAAAAGGAAGCACAGGTGCAAGTGTACAGAAACCTAAAAAAGTGAAGCCAGGCTATAAAAAGAAGATGGCAGAAGAAAAACGCAGAATGGAAAAAAGGCAAAATCGCAATAAAAGATAATCATCAAGGTTAGAGAAGGAGATCAGGTATGCTGAAACTAGGATCACACGTATCAATGAGCGGAAAGAAAATGCTTCTTGGGGCAAGTGAAGAAGCAGCTTCCTATGGAGCCAATACTTTCATGGTTTATACTGGTGCGCCTCAGAATACCCGCAGAAAAAAGATTGAAGATCTGAACATTGAAGCGGGTATCAAGCATATGCAAGAAAATGGCATGACAGAATTGGTCGTGCACGCACCATACATCATTAACATCGGAAACTCAGTCAAACCGGAAACTTTCCAGCTGGGCGTTGACTTTCTTACTTCTGAGATCGAACGTACAGCTGCCATTGGCGGAAAGCAAATCGTTCTTCATCCCGGAGCCCATGTTGGTGCGGGAACAGAAGATGGGATCAAGAAAATTATTGAAGGTTTGAATGAGGTGCTGACACCTGAACAAAATGTTCAGATTGCACTGGAGACTATGGCAGGAAAGGGTTCGGAATGCGGCTGTACGTTTGAAGAATTGGCCTCTATTATTGATGGGGTTCACCTTAACGGTAAGCTTTCCATCTGCTTTGATACTTGTCATACGCATGACTCTGGATATGATATCATCAATGATTTTGATGGAGTGCTGAACACATTTGACAAATTGATCGGCCTTGATCGTCTGAAGGTTCTTCATATCAATGACAGCAAGAATGAGCGCGGCGCCCGAAAGGACCGCCACGAGAACATCGGATTCGGAAAGATCGGTTTTGATGCATTAAACTATATCGTCCACCATCCGCAGCTTGGCTATGTCCCTAAAATATTAGAGACACCTTATGTTGGAACAGATAAGAACAATAAAAAACCTCCATATCAACTGGAGATCGAAATGCTGAAGAATAAAGAGTTTGTTCCGACTTTGCAGGAACAGCTCCTAACTGTATAAAAAAAGAGGCGGAAAAACGCCTCTTTTTTATCTGTTTAAATAATTGTTGATTAAGTATTGGATGTAATTTGCTTTCTCGCGGCTCACTTCTGCGGCAATCGCTTCAATGATTTCTGCACGCTGGGCAGCATTTGTTATGTTAATGTTGTATCTTCTTAAAATCCCGATCACTTTATTGGCTTCCTGCATGGAAACCGGAAACTGATACTGTCCTGCCAATTGAACGAGTTCCTGGGCAGTAAGCTGATTTAATTTCGAGTTGACCATGTGGACCATAAAAGGATTCATTTTATCCCCTCCTATTCACCCTATCCTATGAAGGAGCGGAAAAAAAGTGAACAGAAAAAAGCCGCTTAGAGCGGCTTTTTAGTAATTTATATCACAGAATGAAACATGAAATTTATCAGAAATAATAAGGCGATTACATACAGTGGTGCAGGGATCTGCTTGCGCTGCCCCACTGCCATTTTCAAAACGGGATAAGCAATGAAACCGAAGGCCAGCCCGTCAACAATGCTGTATGTTAAGGGAATGAGCGCGATGATCAAAAACGCAGGAAATCCTTCTGTAAAATCAGAAAGCGGGATATGCTGTATATTTTGGACCATAAGACCACCAATAATGATCAGTACCGGCGCGATTGCTCCGTCTGGTATCATGCTGAGGAATGGAGTGACAGCAATCGAGGCAAGGAACAAGATCCCTGTAACGACACTCGTCAAACCCGTTCTGCCTCCTTCGGAAATCCCAGCAGCACTCTCTACTGTAGAAATGGTAGGGCTTGTACCAAGTACGCCTGAAATGAGAGATGCCACGGCATTTGCCTGAAAGGCTTTTGGGAATTTTCCGCGATCTGGCAGAAGGCCGTGAAGGAGCCCCATGTTTTCAAATGTAACAATCATCGTAAGTGAAAACGTAGCAATCCAGAATGGAAGGCTGAAGATTCCTTTGAAATCTGCTCCGAAAAAGAGCTCCATAAAGGGCGCCAATTCAAGCTTATTATGAGTATCTTCCGTGCCATGCGCCCAGCCGGTTAGGTAACCGATCAGGCAAGTAAGCGCAATTCCAATCAAGAAGCTGCCTTTCACATTTCTTGAAAAAAGAAACAAGGTTACGACCAGCCCTATGATGGTGAGCAAAGTTGTCGGATGCCCTAAGTGTCCAAGCTTCACAAAAGTAGTAGAACTGGCTTCAATAATTCCGCCTTTTTGCAGGCCGATAAATGCTAGAAATAATCCAATGCCAACCGTTATACTATGCTTTAAAGAAGCTGGAATACTTTCTGACAGTACATCCTTAAGCCGGGTTGAGGCAACAGCCAAAAATAAAATACCTGAGATGATAACAGCAGCAAGCGCTTCTCTCCATGAAAGCCCCATACCTTGTATGATGGTATAGGTAAAAAAGGCGTTTACGCCCATACCCGGCGTTAAAATGATCGGAGCGTTCGCATAGAATCCCATAAAAAAGCATCCGGCTACAGAGGTCAGGATAGTGGCAAGAAGTACGCCGTAATAAGGCATTCCTGCATCAGCCAGTATTAAAGGATTGACGATAATAATATAAGCAATGGTGAAAAATGATGTAACACCAGCAAGTACTTCCTGTTTTATGGAACTGCTGTGTTTCTCTAACTGAA
Organism: Fictibacillus sp. B-59209; assembly: GCF_036216745.1. Taxonomy (NCBI): domain Bacteria; kingdom Bacillati; phylum Bacillota; class Bacilli; order Caryophanales; family Fictibacillaceae; genus Fictibacillus; species Fictibacillus sp. B-59209. The sequence goes on from NZ_JARMMC010000014.1 coordinate 166,636, forward strand.
AAAATTTTGATACGTTCAAGTGTTTCCCTTCTTTATTTACTTATCCCTCTCCCACCCAGCAGCCAAGAGCTGCCAATTAAAAATTATAACGCAATGCCTCCTTCTTGACTACTCCTTCTTTTTAAAGGTTTCAAAGTGGAGGGGAAGTAGCATTAAACAGAGCAAAGGATGATAGAAATGACATATAAAGCAGTATGTTTTGATATGGACGGTGTATTGGTTGATACGATGAAAGACCATGCAAAGGCGTGGAACTATGCCTTTGGTGAGCAGGGCCACATCATTAGTGAAGATTACTTTTACGAGTTGGAAGGAATGCCGGGGATGCAGACCATTCTTCATGTCAATAACCGCCATCTGCTCAAATTATCTGATACTGAACAAGAAGAAATCTATCATAATAAACGGTCGCATTTTATACAAAATTCTACCTATGCCTTCTATGACGAAACCGTTGAAGCCATCCTGGCTTTAAAGGAAGCAGGGATACCGATCGCTCTTGCGACAGGGAGCAGAAAAGAGTTTGTACAGGAAGTACTTGAAAAGCTGCGGATCTCATTTGATGCTGTAATTACAGGCGATGATGTTGAAAAAGGTAAGCCTTCACCAGAGCCTTATGAAAAAGTGTTTAAGCAGTTTTCGTATTCAGCTGAAGAATGGATTGTCGTTGAAAACGCACCGCTTGGTATTCAGGCCGCTGATGATTCCGGTGCCTATGTTCTTGCGCTACTGACCACACTTCCTGAAGAAAAGCAGTCCAGGGCAGATGAAATTCTCAAAGATCATGGGAGGTTGAAGGAGTACTTGCTGAGAAAGCTGAGAGGATAAGCTCGCTATTTTACAAAATGAGAGGTTTCTTGTATACTTTATTGGAATTTAAATCGTAACCGTTACTATTAGATGGAGGCGCGTATGTCACAGCAAGCTGTTAAACCAGCCGTTAAGATAGAGGATCTTTCCTTCCATTATGGAGACCGAAACGTTCTTGAACATATTACATTTGAGATTCCTGAAGGATCGTTTATGGGACTTGTCGGTCCGAACGGCTCTGGCAAATCCACCTTGATCAAATGTATTTTAGGGCTGTTAAAACCGCAATCCGGCAAAGTTTTTTTGTTCGGAGAGCACTTGAGCCAATTTAGAAACTGGGATGAGATAGGGTACGTGTCCCAAAAAGCCAATAGTTTTAATACAGCTTTTCCAGCGACTGTCTATGAGGTGGTATCGATGGGGCTGTTCGGCAAGGTTGGCCTGTTCCGGTTTTTGACCAAGAAACATAAGCAGAAAATCATTGAGGCGATTGAAACCGTAGGCATGACACCTTACATGAACCGAAATATTGGTGAACTTTCGGGCGGCCAGCAGCAAAGGGTGTTCATCGCGAGAGCGCTTGTCAGCGACCCGAATCTGCTTATCCTGGATGAACCGACTGTCGGTGTCGATTCTGCATCGGTTTCCAGCTTCTATCAGATGCTGAAAAACCTGAACCGCGAGAAAGGCCTGACACTGCTCCTTGTTACACATGATGTAGGTGTCATGTCTGACTATGTCACCCATGTGGCCTGTTTGAATAAACAGCTGCACTTTCATGGAAATACAGCTGAGTTTGAGAAAACCTCTAAAGAAGGCTTTTCACAAATGTATGGGCACCATGTCCATGTAATAGAACATCAACATTAACCGGAGGAAGAGTGGATGTCATTCCCGTTTTTTCAATATGATTTTTTGCAGAATGCATTTCTTACAGGAATTATGATTGGTCTATTGGCCCCTGTACTTGGTGTATTTATTGTTGTTAGAAGACAATCTTTAATTGCAGATGCACTGTCGCATATTACATTGGCAGGAATTGCAGCAAACCTTTTGCTGGGCCGTAACGTCGGATTCTTCAGCGGGCTTAATCCTCTATATATGGGGATGGTCTTCTCGGTCGGGGGCGCAGTGGGGATCGAACAGCTGCGCAAAGTATATAAGCATTATGAAGAACTTGCCATACCAATTATCATGTCAGCCGGAATCGGACTGAGTGTTATTTTTATCTCACTTGCGAATGGTTTTAACACGGACTTATTCAATTATTTATTCGGAAGCGTACTGGCTGTTAAAGAATCCGATGTATGGACAATCTTTTTTATTCTTTTGCTTGTGTTTGCATTTGTACTGTTTTTATATAAAGAATTATTTGTGCTCTCCTTTGATGAGGAGCAGGCTGCTGTTTCTGGGATTAGAGGAAAGTGGATACAGTTTCTATTCATTGTCATGGTGGCTCTTGTCATTGCTTCTTCCATGAAAATTGTAGGGATTTTGCTTGTTTCTTCTTTGATGACATTGCCGGTTGCAGCCAGTATCCGGCTTGCGAACGGGTTTAAGCAGACATTTGTTTTGTCTGTCATCTTTGGCGAAACAGCGGTCATTCTTGGCCTCATTCTGTCTTATTATCTGGACTTTGCCCCTGGCGGCACTATCGTAATGATCTCGGTTATCATTTTATTGCTGTCGCTCTTGTGGAAAAAGCTGCGTTCCAGAAGAAAAATAGCGATTAACCAATAGTGGAGGTGCAGTATGGACGTTTTAACCGCCATTGATTTATTGAAAAAAAAGGGCTATAAATATACCGATAAACGGAAAGACATCCTTCAATTGTTTTCCGATGAAAAAAGGTATCTAAGCGCCAGAGATGTTCAAGATTCACTGAAAGAGAATTATCCTGGATTGAGTTTTGATACCATTTACCGCAATCTTTCTACCTTCTCAGACCTGGATATATTAGAAGAGACTGAACTGGAAGGGGAGAAAAAATTCCGGTTCACTTGTCCTACACAGGAACATCATCATCATTTGATCTGTTTGAAGTGCGGAAAGACAAAGGAAATCAATGCCTGTCCTATGGAAAATGTAACCACAGATTTGTCGGACTTTACCGTTACCGGACATAAATTCGAAATTTATGGTATCTGCCAGGTATGTGTAAACTGATCGAGGATTGAGGTATGACTTTCCTCTAAATGTGGCATCCTAGCCGTAAAGGAGGAGAGTCATTTTGCCAACAGTAAAATGTAATGTAGCCAACTGCACATATTGGGGAGAAGGCAACAATTGTGTAGCCGATGCCATCCTTGTTGAAATCGATAAGCATGCCAACAATAGATACGATATGGAAGCAAGCGGTGATCTGAGCGGAGATGCCAATCACAAAGACAACGCCGATAAACCGGCTGAAACCTGCTGCCATACATTCAAGCGAAAACAATGATAAAAAAGGAGCGTTTACCGCTCCTTTTTTATTTGCCGTTTCAGCTTTTCATTAAATTAACAACTATATTTACCTTGTTTAAAGCCATACTAAAAACGCTCCACCAAAGAAAGTGAGGGATTCGGTATGGCAGAAGATAAAGAATTTGAATCGGAATACAGAAGAGAACCTGTTAACCGGGATTCGGATTACAGAGAGGAAATGGCTGCTGATGTTGTCCCGATCACGAGCGGAGCAGCTCTTCCTGAGTATGATCGTCCCCGAGACGAACGTGAGCATGTAGAAAGAGAAAGACATGAAGAAAGAGATGACCGCGGCCAGGCAGGAAGGGTAATCGGAATGTTTTCCGTTATCCTGTCTGTTCTGTCATTGTTCATTCTTCCTGTCCTTTTCGGGGCTGCCGGTATTATCGGCGGTTTTATTGCAGCTAGGCGGGGAGCAACTACTTCAGGTTACTGGGCGATCGGAATTGGGATTGCTTCCATTGTCATCAGTTTATTATTTGCCCCCTTCTTTTAAATACAGGAGCAAAAAAAGCCTGCCGGTTCAACCGGCAGGCTTTTTGTTATTTTACAAATTCAGCTTGTTGTTTTGCATGATGTTCTTCAGCCAATTTATCGATTTCTTTTTTCAGCTCATCAAGCAGCTGATCTTCAGGAATCTTGCGTACAATTTCTCCGTGGCGGAAAAGCAAACCTTCGCCTCTTGCGCCTGCGATGCCAATATCAGCTTCGCGCGCTTCTCCTGGTCCGTTAACGGCGCAGCCGAGTACAGCAACCTTAATCGGCGCACGAATTTTAGAGATATATTCCTCTACTTCATTGGCGATTGAAATCAGGTCAATTTCAATTCTTCCGCATGTAGGACAAGAAATCAGTGTAGCTGCATCAGAAAGCAATCCGAACGATTTCAGCAGCTCTCTTGCCACCTTCACTTCCTCAACAGGGTCTGCACTTAAAGATATACGGAGTGTGTTTCCGATTCCTTTGCTGAGGATAACACCCAATCCTGCTGCACTTTTTACGGTTCCGGCAAAAAGAGTACCGGATTCGGTGATGCCGAGATGGAGAGGATAGTCAAAGGCTTGTGCTGCTTTTTCATACGCTTCTATTGCCAAGTTAACATCAGAAGCCTTCATGGACACGATAATGTCATGAAAATCAAGATCTTCGAGAATCTTAATATGATCAAGTGCACTCTCAACCATGCCTTCTGCTGTCGGGTATCCGTATTTTTCAAGATATTTCTTCTCGAGAGAGCCCGCGTTAACACCGATACGAATCGGAATACCTTTAGCTTTTGCTGCTTTAACGACAGCTTCTACTTTTTCTTTGCGCCCGATGTTGCCCGGGTTGATTCTGATCTTGTCGGCGCCGCCTTCAATCGCTTTAAGAGCGAGCTTATAATCAAAATGAATATCAACGACAAGCGGAATGGATATTTGTTTTTTTATATCGGCAATAGCCTCTGCTGCGCGCATGTCAGGACAGGCGACGCGGACAATTTGGCATCCTGCCTCTTCCAGGCGTTTGATTTCTGCAACAGTAGCTTCAACATCATGTGTTTTTGTAGTCGTCATGCTTTGAACGATTACCTGGTCGTTGCCGCCGATTGTTAAAGGGCCGACTTTGACAGGTCTCGTTTTTGAACGATGCGTAATTTCACTCATTGGTGAACCGCTCCTTTAATTTCTAGTATGACAGATAAAAAGCAACATCTGTACAGTAGTACATTTTATCAAGGGTTCCTTTAGTTTGGCAAGAAATCTAGTGTTTTAGTTCTTTATAGACCGGAAAATTATACATCTTTCCAACTTGAATGCTTTCAGGCCGGATATTGTGATTATATCTCTGAAAGTCCTTAATAATCTCAGGAATTGGCTTGGAAAGGGGAGCGGGGTTCACCTTTTCAATGATCGAAAGAACGGTATCTCCAGAAGAAACTTTCACTTTTTTATAAGGTGTGCTATTTTTTATACTGACCGCAGAAACGGGGGCTGGTTTTGAGCTATAGGACTGTAGAGTTCCAATTTTGAGATCATAAGCAATGGTATAAACAATAACTAGTGACAGGCAGAAGAGCAGAAATTTTTTCAAAGGCTTGTCCCCCTTTTGATATATGGAGAATATATATGCTGCGGCCTCTCGGTTTATTCCTTTAGACACCTATTTTTCAAGTATTAAATTGCTCCTTGAAAGTTATGTGGTGTAAAATGGAAGTATATCTGCAAGAAAAAGAGAAAGATACAGGGTCAAAAAGGGAAATACAAACAATGAGGTGGAGTATAAACATGAAATGGAATGCAAAATGGTTAGTGCCAATAATGGTCTTACTTACATTCATGGTACCTTTAAAAGCATTTGCTGATGCAGCGCCTGGAGATGTAATCGTAACACTTGGCGAAGATCTGACACCGGACCAAAAGGCAAAAATCTTAGAAGAGATGGGTGTTGACTCTAACGTTGATTCCGTAAATGTAACGAACGAAGAAGAGCATCAATATCTCGGTAAGTATATTTCCAAAGCGCAATTAGGAACACGTGCTATTTCATCTTCAAAAATCACACTTGCTGAGAAGGGTAAAGGGCTGCATGTGGATTCGAAAAACATCAACTGGGTAACCGACAGCATGATTGTTAATGCTCTTGTAACAGCAGGAGTAAAGGATGCAGACATCTATGTTACTGCTCCGTTCGAAGTGTCTGGAACAGCTGCTCTTACAGGAATCCTAAAGGCCTATGAACAGAAAGCTAACGTGAATATCCCTGAGGAAAAGAAGCAAGTTGCCAATGAAGAGGTTGTAAGAACGGCACAGCTTGGTGATCGAATCGGAACGAAGGAAGCCACACAGCTTATTACAGAAATCAAACAAGAGCTGGCCAAACATCCGGTTAATAATGAAGATGAACTTCGTGATCTCATCAAACGGGTAGCTGAGCGTCTCGGAATTCAGCTGACAGATGAAGAGCTGAACGGACTCGTTTCACTATTTAACAAAATGAAGGATCTTAACATTAATTGGGATAATGTTCAAAATCAGCTGCAGAATGTCCGTGATAACCTGGATGGATTTTTAAATAAAGACGAAACGCAATCTTTTCTCCAAAAGTTCATCGACTTTATTATTTCCATAATTGATGGCATAAAAGGCCTGTTCCAAAAATAAGAAAAAGCAAAGAAGGAGCCTGGTTAGGGCTCCTTCTTTTTTTATCCTTTTGGCTGTGGAGTTTCTTTAATGGAAAGATGAAGAAAAACAGAAGCCACTGCCCAATAGATGAGAAAAGAGAAGGGGACGTCTGTATGTAAAAGTTTCATGATGGCAAAGAAAACAGTAGGAAGTGTTACGGCATAGGCAGACATGATCCACAGCTGCCTGTAAGAAAGCTTTCGATGGCTGATATTTTGCAGCACTAATCCGATGACGGCCAAAACCGTAACCCCGATAAACTTTAACGCGACCGTAAAGACATAGATAAATAAAAATAACAAAGGTATCAGAACAGGCAGCAGATCGAATAAGGTGTTTGTCCAGGAGCTGATATCTTTCTTTGTCAACTTCACATCGCCGAGGGTGTTGTAAGGAACCTTCTGAGTTTCCCCGCCAGATATGACGATTGCTTCGTTATGCAAGAGAGCGATCACGTTTGTATAATCTGAGAGATCATCTTCTTTTATTGATCCTGTTGTATCAAAAATGAAGGTTTCACTGCTGTCTGTATGAACAACAGGCTTTTTCAGATCGGATGTTAGCTTTCCGTTTTGCAGCGAAAAGTCAGGAATCTCAGAAGTCATCGATTGCTTGAACTCTTCTATGCCCGATTTAAAGGCTAAAGAAAAGGCAATACCCACCGGGATTGATGTCAGCAGGATCAAAAAAAATACATAGCCTATGGCTTTGCCGATTCCCTGAAAACGGAGACGGGCAATCATTGGAGGGGAATACAGGCTTTTGAAAAAATGGTTGAAAATTCTCATTGAACTCCTCATTTCCTGAATGGTCTATATTAATTTTAGCGAATTATGAGGAAACAGACAATGAGGAGAACATTCCTTTGTAAAGGTTTTGCGAAGCGACTTTACATGACCTTCATAAAACTAGATAATGGCATAAGAATGATTAGATAAAAGGGGTTGTAATTCTATTGGGTGTTCAGGATATGCTGTTTCAATTTTTAGGCGGGCTCGGCCTTTTTCTATTTGGAATTAAATATTTAGGTGAGGGTCTGCAAAACTCTGCCGGTGATCGGCTGAGGAACCTTTTGGACAGTCTGACGACCAATTCATTTACAGGAATTCTGGCTGGCTTATTCGTAACCATGCTCATTCAATCCAGTTCTGCCACAACGGTATTGACGGTAGGGCTCGTAAATGCAAGAATGCTGACGCTTAGACAGGCAGTTGGGATCATTATGGGGGCCAATATCGGTACTACTTTCACTGCCTTTATCATTGGATTTGATGCAGCGGGATTTGGTCTGCCACTGCTTGCGGCAGGGGCATTCTTCGTTTTTTTTATCCGGAGTTACAAATATGTTTTCATCGGAAGAATTTTATTCGGCCTGGGCGGGCTATTTTATGGCCTTCAGCTAATGGGAGCAGGGATGGAACCTTTGCAGTCCTCCCTTGATTTTCAAAACATCACGGCACATTTAAACGATCAGCCGTTTTTGGGCATCGCCATTGGAACTTTGGCAACGATGATCCTTCAATCCTCAAGCGCGACCGTGGGCATACTGCAGCAGATGTTTTCAATGGACCTGATTCATTTAAACGGTGCCCTTGCTGTTCTTTTTGGTGATAATATCGGAACCACCATCACAGCTGTGATCGCATCGTTCGGGGCCTCTCAGAATGCCAAGAGAGCAGCACTGGTTCATGTGCTGTTCAATCTCATAGGGACGATTATTTTTGTGATTATCTTTATCCCTTACAAAGGGTTGATCCAATGGATTTCAAGCAGTCTCCATCTGGAGCCTGCCATGCAAATTGCCTTTGCGCACGGAATTTTCAACATCGGCAATGTTATTATCCTGTTTCCATTTATTTCATTGCTGGTCTTTACAGTCTCAAAATTGATTAAAGATGATCAATGGTCTGTTGACAGCAAGACGGTAAAATTGGACGAGAAAGTCATCAACAGTTCTCCGGAATTTGCCCTGCATCAAGCTAGGCAGGAGCTGCTGAAAATGGCTGATTATTCAAGGGAGGGTCTCAGCCAGGCGTTGCTTTTCTTCCAAACCCGGAAAAATAAGCATGCCGATACAGCCATGCAGTATGAAGAAGAGATTAACCGGTTTGACAGGCAAATCACCAAGTTTCTCGTTAAACTTTCTATTCATTCTTTGTCCAAGAATGAATCTAAAGAGCATACGATGCTTCTCAATCTGTGCAAGGACATCGAAAGAATCGGGGATCATATGAAAAATATGATTGATCTGGTCTGCTTTATGGCACGAAATAATATTAAACTTTCGGAAGTAACGTCACGCGACTTTGAAAACATGATGATCCTGACCCAATCCTGCCTGACAAAAGCGATTATTTCTCTTGAGAAGAACGATAAACCGATGGCTGAGGAAGTTCTGAACATTGAGGACGATATTGATGAAATGGAGAAAACACTGAGAAAGAAACACATTCAGGACATCAACAACAATTTAAGCACCGGCCAAGAAAGTGTGGTGTATGTTGACTTTATCAGCAATCTAGAACGGATCGGAGACCATTCTGTCAATATTGCAGAAGCAGTGCTTGATCGATAAACCTACTTAAAACACTACAGGAGGCTTACTGATGGATTATGTATATTGGATATTAATCGGCCTGTCGTTCGTTCTGGCATTCGCTGCCCTGATCTTTCCCATACTGCCTGGAGCGCTTTTTCTGGCTCTTGGGTTTGTGCTCTATGGAATTTTTTATTCCTTTCAGCCATTTACGCCCTTTTTCATCGGTGTAGAAGTGTTTTTGCTGGCAACTCTTTTTGTAGTGGATTATTTCAGCAATTTGTTTGGAGTAAAAAAACGGGGCGGTTCCAAAGCGGCCGTATGGGGCAGCACGATCGGCCTGCTCCTTGGCCCATTTGTGATTCCTGTTGCCGGCATCATCGCCGGACCGTTTCTGGGTGCGTTTATTGCAGAATTGATCATCGGGCGAAAATCAATAGGAGAAGCGGCTAAGGTAGGGTTTGGCTCAGTTCTTGGTTTTTTGGGAGGAACGGTTGCTAAGATCATCATTCAAGTGATCATGATTGGCTATTTTCTTTTTGTTGTATTATAAAAATAGTGCTTGCTAAAATGTTGGAGACGTGCTATATTTATGTCTGTCTCACCGAGGGCTTTCAAAATGGTCATGAAAAAAAGGTTTGACTTACATAGCTTAAAAATGATATAGTAATTCTTGTCCCTTAGAGGACAACATTGTTCCACAGTAGCTCAGTGGTAGAGCTATCGGCTGTTAACCGATCGGTCGTAGGTTCGAGTCCTACCTGTGGAGCCAAATTATGGCGGTGTAGCTCAGCTGGCTAGAGCGTACGGTTCATACCCGTGAGGTCGTGGGTTCGACTCCCTCCGCCGCTACCATATTTTTTTAGGCGATGGCGATCGTGGCGAAGTGGTTAACGCACCGGATTGTGATTCCGGCATTCGTGGGTTCAATTCCCATCGGTCGCCCCATTTTTATTTACATAACTATCTTAATACATAAAATGGACCCTTAGCTCAGTTGGTCAGAGCGGTCGGCTCATAACCGATTGGTCGTAGGTTCGAGTCCTACAGGGTCCACCATTTTTCAGCACATGGAGGTATACCCAAGTCCGGCTGAAGGGATCGGTCTTGAAAACCGACAGGGGTGTAACAACCCGCGGGGGTTCGAATCCCTCTACCTCCTCCATAATTTCTTAATTTTTATATCATCGCAGGGTGGAGCAACGAGCGTTACAGCATGATTATGCTGCGAGTACCTCGACGGATACACTCCAATGATTACTCGAGTAGAGGAAGAGGTAAAGCCTCTGAGAGACAGTCAATAATTACGGAGGAATAACATCGTCCGTAAACTTAATATCATCGCGGGGTGGAGCAAGCCTTCGTCCTTGAATCAGCATCTTAGCTGGCTTGTCTCGACGGATACACTTCAGGAATATGCTTGTAGAGGAAGAGACAGTAATAACTGCGGAGGAGTGACCTCGTCCGTAAACTTAATATCATCGCGGGGTGGAGCAGTCTGGTAGCTCGTTGGGCTCATAACCCAAAGGTCGCAGGTTCAAATCCTGTCCCCGCAACCATAATATCTAAAGTGGCTCGATAGCTCAGTCGGTAGAGCAGAGGACTGAAAATCCTCGTGTCGGCGGTTCGATTCCGTCTCGAGCCACCATTTTCATACATAGTCAACCTTTGCCCAACGTGGTGAAGGTTTTTTGTTTTTAATGAGAAAACTTTTGTTTTAATATCTCCCATAACGAGGGATAAAAGAAGTCCAGCTATGTACATAATAAACTTTGATTAAAGAGGGTTAATCGTTGAAAGTTCCGGGTAAATCTGATAATGTATGAGTTGGGATACTTATTAAACATTATTGTTGTTTAACTATGTTTTCAATTTTGGGGTTTTTTCTCCAAAATGAAATATAAAAAATGTTTACATACCAAGGAGGAGATTGATCATGGCAAAGTTTGAACTGCCTGCTTTACCTTATGCTGCAAATGCACTGGAACCACACATTGATGAGACTACAATGAATATTCACCACGACCGTCATCACAAAACGTATGTTGATAACTTGAACGCAGCACTTGAAGGCCAAGCTGAGTTTGAAAACAAAGGCCTAGAGGACCTTCTTTCCAATCTTGATGCATTGCCTGAAAACATTCGCACAGCTGTACGCAACAATGGCGGCGGACATGCGAACCACAGCTTATTCTGGGAAATCCTAAAACCAGGCGGATCCAACGAACCTACTGGTGAAGTAGCTGAACGCATCAACAGTAAATTCGGAAGCCTTGATTCATTCAAGGAAGAGTTTGCAAATGCTGCAAAAGGCCGTTTCGGATCTGGTTGGGCTTGGCTAGTTGTTAATAACGGTGAGCTTGAAGTAACAAGCACAGCGAATCAAGATAACCCTGTGATGGAAGGCAAAACTCCAATCTTAGGTCTTGATGTTTGGGAGCATGCATATTACTTGAACTATCAAAACAAACGTCCAGATTACATTAATGCATTCTGGAATGTAGTAAACTGGGATGAAGTTGAAAAACGTTATAACGAAGCAAAATAATGCAGAAAAGCCGGCCAGGTTCTTTGAAAAAGACCCTGGCCGTTTTTTTTATACTCTTTTTCTAATGATATACAATAAAAACCAATTCTTCGTTTGGCGAATAGCCCCTTTCAGGATGTGAAAACTACATGTGAATTGCAAAGGGGCGAGAACAAAATGAAGTTCAATTTGTTTGGAGACACGGACAGAACGAAAGAATTGCTGCTATTGCTTGTGGTAGGAGGGCTTTTTGCATTAAGTACGGCTCTGTCTAATACGTTTGTTAATATTTATTTATGGAAGCAATCTGGTGAGCTGAAGGATATCGCTCTGTATAATTTATCGATTGTGTGCATTCAGCCTGTTGCTTTTTTTATTGCAGGTAAGTTGACAAAAAAAATAGACAGGGTTATTGTACTCCGGATTGGTGTCATCATATTATCGCTTTTTTATTTGTATGTGCTTTTCCTCGGGAAGCAGGCAAGTGAGTATCTGCTCATTCTTGGCGGACTGCTCGGAGCTGGGCTTGGCTTTTATTGGCTCGCTTTTAACGTGCTGACCTTTGAAGTGACAGAACCTGATACAAGGGATAACTTTAATGGCTACCTTGGGGTGCTAACTTCCTTGTCCGGTATGGTCGGCCCGATTACCTCCGGGTTCTTAATCTCGCAGCTGGATAAGTTTACTGGCTACCGCATCATCTTCAGCGTTTCATTGGTTTTATTTTTCAGTGCGGTTATCATCAGTTTTTTCTTAAGCAGACAGAAGGCCGAGGGGAAGTTTTTTGTCTGGCAGATCCTAAAGTCGAGAGAAACCAACTTAAATTGGGGCCGCATCCTAAATGCCCATTTTTTTCAGGGATTCAGGGAAGGGACGTTCATTTTTTTGATTGTCATATGGGTATACATTATTTCAGACAGTGAATTTGCTCTTGGGACATTTGGGCTTGTTCAATCTGCCGTTTCTTTTGTTGGTTATTTTATCGTCTCCCGGATGATGACAAGAGATAGAAGGAAAAAATCCATCTTTGTCGGAGGATTGATCCTATTCCTTTCTCCGTTCCTTTTTCTGCTTCAAGTCACGTTTCCGCTGCTTCTCTTTTATGGTGTGGTCATCTCCATTGCCTATCCGCTGCTGCTCGTTCCCTATGTTTCCCTGACATATGATGTGATTGGCCGCTCGGATAACGCTGGGCCGATGAGGGTCGAATATATTGTGGTGAGGGAATTGTATTTAAATGCAGGACGGATTCTTTCTATTGTTATTTTGCTTATTACGATCACTTACTTTAATGGAGACTACAGTATTCCGGTGCTGCTGCCTGTACTGGGAGCCGGTCACTTTATCATTTATTTTTGTGTAAGATCAATTCGGTTTGCTACCCTTCAAAAATCTGAGATCATGTCGAACTATTCACAGAACAATACAGACAAGGAAGATGGGACTAGGGTATGACGTTTTTCTTTCGGAAACATTGATTTACTGTTAAAATTATTTTAGTAAATCAATTTGTCGAAAATGGAAAAATAGTATCGAACTATTTCCATACATAAGTAAGGGTGGAATGAATGACTAAAGAAAAAAAGAAAAAGAATCATGTACCGGTGCGTTTAAATGCGTTGTTTCTGGCTGTTTTTTTCCTTTTTTCAGTTTTGATCTTCAGATTGGGCTATGTTCAGATCGTACAGGGTGAAGAATATCACAGGTCCGCTGATAAAAAGGAAAATGTGACTGCAAGGCTGGATGCTCCGAGAGGGAAAATGTTCGACACACAGGATCGAGTGGTGGTTGACAACAAGCCGCTTTATTCCATCACGTATACCCGCACTCAGAAGACGAGTGCAGAGGACCGGCAGGCGATCGCAAAAAAATTGGCGGGCTATATTCAGAAAGATACAAAAAGCGTAACAGAACGCGATAAGAAAGATTATTTTATCTTTTTAAATAAAAAAGAAGTAGAAAGCAGGATCAGCCTGAAAGAGAAAAAAGGCCTGAGCGATGATGCTTATTACAATCTTATGCTTGATCGGATCACTAAGAAGGATCTGAAAAGCTTTACTCCTCATCAAATTGAGGTATTGGCCATCAAACGGGAGATGGACAGAGGATATGCCCTGACACCTCAACGAATTAAGATTGACGCAACTCAAAAAGAGATTGCAGCCATAAGTGAGCATTTGGCTGAATTGCCGGGTATAGATATCAAGCCTGATGCAAAAAGAGATTATCCTTATGGTGACACGTTCAAGGCACTGTTCGGGCAAGTAAAACAGATCCCGCAGAGTAAGATGGATTATTATGTTTCACGGGGAAATGAGCGCAATGATCTAGTGGGAACCAGTTTCCTTGAACAGCAGTATGAAGCTCTGCTTAGAGGACAAAAATCGAAAATGAAGTTTGTGACCGATAAATCGGGCAACCCGGTAGGTGATCCCGTTGAAGTGGACGGATCCAGGGGGAAAGACCTCATTCTGACCATTAACATGCAGCTTCAGCAAAAAGTCGAACAAATCATTGAAAAAGAACTGAAGAAAGCCAAGTCAGGAGGCTCGGCTTACGCAAACCGTGATCTGAACGAAGCGTATGTGGTAATGCTCAATCCGGAGAATGGTGAAGTGCTTTCCATGGCTGGAAAACAATACGATAAAAAGACAGGGAAATACAAGAATGCCCCATTTGGAACAGTGTATAATTCCTTCGCCATGGGTTCTGCCGTTAAAGGAGCAACCGTGCTTACTGGTTTGCAGCAAGGTGTGATCACGCCAAATACCCATTTTTACGATGCACCATTAACGTTTGGCGATGGCAGAAAGATGAAATCCCATGAAAACTTGGGGAGCATAGGCCCTGTAAAAGCGCTGGAAGCTTCCTCCAACATTTATATGTGGAACATCGCCATGAAACTTGCCGGCTATGACTATTCTCATAAGCGGTATATTGACCGCCATGTGAACGAGGCATTTAAAGTATTAAGGGATTCTTACAGCCAGTTCGGCCTTGGTGTACCGACAGGGATCGACCTGCCTTCAGAGGCCACAGGTTATAACACAGGCATGAGTGACCAATTGGCACAGGCGATGTTCTTTGCGATCGGACAATTCGATACTTATACACCTCTTCAGATGGCACAGTATGTCTCCACGATTGCCAACAATGGATATCGGATGCAGCCTCATCTGCTGAAAGAGGTTCGTGAACCATCCGTTCAGCCGGGTAAAATGGGGAAACTCGACTATAAGTTTGAACCCAATGTTATGAATAAAATTGAAATGAAACAGGAGTACCTTGATGTTGTTCATCAGGGGTTCCGCCAGGTTATGGTCGGAAGCAAAGGAACGGCCGCAGCTTATTTCAAACATAAGAGTTATAACCCTGCCGGCAAGACAGGTACAGCTGAAGTAGACAAGAAGTCAGGCTTAAACAACAAAACATTGATCGGTTATGCTCCATATAACCATCCGGAAGTGGCTTTTGCTGTTGTCGTCCCAAATGTACGAGAAGGCTCGATCAATAACGAAATCGGTGCAGCTGCACTGGATGAATATTTTAAACTGAAAAAAGACGGAAATAAGAAAAATTAACTAGATAAGTTCATTGCAAAACGCGTCCTTTGGGCGCGTTTTTTTCTGTGTATAATTTATTCTAGTTAGAAAAACATAGGACTGTAGTCTTGTTAAATTTACAATCTCTTTACATTCCATTCAAACAGCATTAATAATCCTCGCTTATTCTAGTAATGTAAAGTGATTAACAGAACTTGTTGGGGGTGTGCGATAGAGACAAAGGACACACAGATGAAGCAAAATCTCTATCAAAAAAATCTTTTAAAAATTATTCTAGGGGGACCAAAACATGAAGAAAATGAAATCCGCTTACCTTTTAGCAGTACTGGCCATGCTCCTCGTGTTCGCTACAGCATGTGGAAACAAAAATAATGAAGGTGCGTCAACAGATGGCGGCAAAAAAGCATCGGGCTCCATCGTTATCTCTGGTTCAAGTGCAATGCAGCCGCTTGTTGCAGCAGCAGCAGAACAATTTAAACAAGATAACCCTGACGCTGATATTCAAGTACAAGCAGGCGGGAGCGGAACAGGCTTAAGCCAAGTTGCTCAAGGTGCTGTTAAGATCGGTAACTCTGATGTTTTCGCTGAAGAAAAAGAAGGGATCCCGGCTGACAAGCTTAAAGATCACCAAGTTGCAGTAGTCGGTATGTCTGCAGCGGTGAACCCGGAAGTAGGCATTAAAGATATCTCTAAAAAAGACCTGATTAAAGTATTCACAGGAAAAGTGAAAAACTGGAAAGAACTTGGCGGGAAAGACCAAAAGATCGCGTTGATCAACCGTCCTGACTCTTCAGGTACTCGTGCTACATTCGTAAAATATGCTCTTGATGGACAAAACCCGGTTGAAGGTGCTGCGACAGAAGATTCTTCCAACACGGTTCAAAAGCTAATCAAAGAAACTCCTGGTGCCATCGGTTACCTTGCGTTCTCTTACTTCACAGATAACAGCGGTGTAACACCACTTAGCATTGATGGAGTTAAACCAACTGATGAAAACGTACAAACAGGTAAATTCCCAATCTGGGCTTATGAGCACTCTTATACTAAAGGAGAGCCAAAAGGCTTAGAAAAACAGTTCCTTGATTATTTAATGAGCGATGACATTCAAAATAAACTTGTTCCTGATCAAGGATACATCCCTGCAAGCAAAATGCAAGTTAAACGTGATGCTGAAGGGAAAGTTACGAAAAAGTAACCATAAAGAAAGTTAAGAATGCCTAAACAAGGGTAAGTGTCCATATTGAAGTGGATATTTACCCTGTTAGGGCGTTTTGGGGAGGTACGGAAAATGGATAATAAGACAATGACAGCCAGTCAAAGGCTGCTGAAAAAATCAAACAAGTCTGCACTTCAAATGGAAATGCGGGGGAAGTCCATAGTGTTAATCAGTGCGCTGATCATTATCAGTGCGACGATTGCTATTACAATTTTCCTAGGTACGAAAGGTTTACAAGCCTTTTTTAACAATGGGGTAAGTTTATATGAATTTCTAACCAGCACGAATTGGAATCCGACCAATGCAGAGAGTCCGGCGTATGGTGCCGTTCCGTTTATTTTAGGTTCTTTTGCTGTTACCATTTTATCTGCTTTGATTGCAGCTCCACTTGGTATTGGAGGAGCAATCTTTATGACGGAAATTGCACCTTCATGGGGTAAAAAAATTCTCCAGCCGGTCATTGAATTACTAGTTGGTATTCCATCTGTTGTTTATGGATTCATCGGCCTTTCCGTTCTTGTTCCGTTCTTGCGCGATACAGTGGGCGGACAAGGATTCAGTTTGCTCGCAGGTATGATCGTTCTTTCCATTATGATTCTCCCTACAGTAACAAGTATCGCAACAGATGCGATGAGTTCGTTGCCAAAGGGGCTCAGGGAATCTTCGTACGCGATCGGAGCGACACGTTGGCAAACCATTTGGAGAGTATTGATCCCTGCGGCTATGCCAACACTTTTAACCGCTGTGGTTCTTGGGATGGCTCGTGCGTTTGGTGAAGCACTTGCTGTTCAGATGGTCATTGGAAACGTCCGTACACTTCCATCTGCGATCACTGATCCATCAGCTACATTAACGACCATCATTACGTTGAATATGGGGCACACGACCTTTGGCAGTGTGGAAAATAATGTTCTTTGGTCGCTTGCGCTTATTCTTTTAGCGATGTCCTTTATCTTTATCATCTTAATTCGTTATCTTTCTTCAAGGAGGCAGTTCTAATGAACAGCAAAGTTACAGACCGTATTGCTACCTCTATTTTTTACTTGATCGCAGCAACCATCGTCACTGTTCTAGTGGGACTGCTCGGATACATTATCTTTCATGGTTTTTCAAAGCTTAATCTTGAATTTTTAACCTCTCCATCAAGCTCATTCAGAGCAGGCGGAGGAATCGGGAACCAGCTCTTTAACTCGTTCTACATCTTGTTCCTAACGATGGTGTTCACTGTTCCTCTTGGTCTTGGCGGCGGTATTTACATGGCAGAGTATGCCCGTCCAGGTAAACTTACGAACGCGATCAGAACGTGTATTGAAGTATTGGCTTCATTGCCTTCGATTGTTATCGGTATGTTTGGATTATTGATGTTCGTTAATCTTACTGGCTGGGGTTATTCCATCCTCGGCGGCGCTCTTGCGCTTACCGTGTTTAACCTTCCTGTAATGGTAAGGGTATGTGAAGATGCCTTGCGCACCGTTGCAAGGGATCAAAAAGAAGCAAGTCTTGCTCTGGGCATCACACACTGGCACACGATCAAAACGGTCCTGCTGCCTGCAGCGTTCCCAAGCATTTTGACAGGGGCGATTCTTGCATCAGGCCGTGTCTTTGGTGAAGCGGCAGCATTGCTCTTTACGGCAGGTCTTACTACGCCTACGCTTGATTTTGCAAACTGGAATCCGTTCGATTCGACTTCTCCTCTTAACGTGTTCCGTCCGGCAGAAACACTTGCGGTGCACATTTGGGCTGTCAATACACAGGGCTTAATTCCGGATGTGCGCGAAGTGGCAGACGGATCCTCTGCAGTTCTGATTATCTCTGTATTGATCTTTAACTTGCTGGCCCGCTGGATCGGCAGTGTGGTTCACAGAAAGATAACAGCTTCTAAATAACTTTAGAATATAGGTGGGGTAACATGAAAACTGTGATGGAAAAAAAAGAGACAAAACCATTAACTGAACAACCGAATAAAGAGAATAATCCGGTTGCTTTAAATATCGAAAACTTGAATATTTATTACGGTGACAACCATGCGGTAAAAGAGGTCAATTTTACAATCGAGAAGAACGGTGTGACAGCGTTGATCGGTCCGTCAGGCTGCGGAAAATCAACCTTCCTTCGTTCCATTAACCGTATGAATGACCTGATTTCCGGGGCACGAAGCACAGGTGGAATCATCTATGACGATGTTAATCTGATCGGCGATGACATAAATGTTGTCGCTCTTCGGAAAGAAATCGGCATGGTGTTTCAAAAGCCCAATCCATTTCCTAAGTCTATCTACAATAATATTACGCATGCTTTGAAGTTCAACGGAATCCGTTCGAGAAAGAAGCTTGATGAAATTGTGGAAGAAAGCCTTCGGAAGGCCGCTTTGTGGGATGAAGTTAAAGACAGGCTTCATGAGTCGGCTTTATCATTGTCTGGCGGGCAGCAGCAGCGCCTTTGTATTGCCAGAACCCTGGCCATGAAACCGAACATCCTTCTCCTTGATGAGCCTGCGTCTGCATTGGATCCTATTTCTAATGCTAAGGTTGAAGACCTGATCATAGAGCTGAAAAAGGATTATACCATTGTAATTGTGACGCATAACATGCATCAGGCTTCACGTATTTCAGATAAGACCGCTTTCTTCTTAAATGGAGTGCTGGTTGAATTTGATAAGACAGATAAGATCTTCACGAATCCATCAAAAAAGGATACAGAAGACTATATTACAGGCCGCTTCGGATAAGGGGGATAATGATGGGACAAGCAGTATTGGCAGCAGAGAAAATGGTTTTTGATATCAAGAATTTAAATTTGTGGTACGGAAAAAATCTGGCACTGAAAGATATCGATTTTACGATTTACAATAATGAGATAACAGCAATCATCGGACCATCGGGATGCGGGAAATCAACGTTTATCAAAACGTTGAACCTAATGATCCAGAATATCCCGGGAGTCAGGATGTCCGGTGAAATTAATTACGGCCATCATAACTTAATCAATGGAAAGGTGGACCTTGTCGATTTGAGAAAAAAAGTCGGTATGGTGTTCCAGAAAGCCAATCCTTTTCCAAAGTCAATCTATGAAAATGTAGCCTACGGACCCAAAATTCATGGGGTAAAGAAAAAAGGGAAACTGGATGAGATTGTAGAACGTTCATTAAGAGATGTGTTTTTGTGGGATGAAGTGAAGGACCGGCTAAATACATCTGCTTTAGGCTTGTCAGGAGGCCAGCAGCAGCGGTTATGTATTGCCAGAGCCATTGCCACCAAGCCGGATGTCATTTTGATGGATGAACCAACATCTGCACTCGATCCGATCTCAACTATAAAAATCGAGGAACTTGCTCTTGAGCTGAAGAAAAACTATTCCATTGTTATGGTTACCCATAACATGCAGCAGGCGGCAAGGGTTTCTGACCGTACGGCATTCTTCTTGATGGGTGAACTGATTGAATACGATCTGACGAGCAAAATCTTTTCCGCTCCTTCAGATAAGCGGACAGAGGACTATGTGACCGGACGTTTTGGATAATAAGAAGAGGAGTGACGAAAAATGGTGGTACGTGAAAACTTTCAGATCCAATTGAATGAACTTAAAGAAATGCTCGTTGAAATCGGTGAATTAACAGAGTACGCATTAAAAGAATCCATGGAAGCGTTAAAGGAACAAAATGTGGATAAAGCTCTTGAGGTAATTGAAAATGACCAGCGGATCAACCAGCTCGAAGATGAGATCAATGACGCGGCAATCCTCCTTATCGCAAAGCAGGCACCAGTGGCTTCAGATCTGCGCAGAATCATTGCCGCGATTAAGATCTCTTCCGATGTGGAGCGCATGGCTGATTTTGCCGTCAATATCGCAAAATCAACGATTCGAATCGGTGAAAAACCACTGATCAAACCACTCGTAGATCTTCCGAGGATGGCTGATATCGCGATCGGCATGCTCTCAGATTCCATCAGAGCATATGTTGACGAAGATATAGTACTGGCGAAAAACCTTGCTGATACCGACGATTCCGTTGATGAACTGTATGGAAAGATTATTCAGGAGCTGTTAGAGCTGATGACCCAGCATCCAGATTCTCTCGCTCAGATCACCCAGCTGTCTTTCGTATGCCGCTATATTGAAAGAACGGCAGACCATGCGACGAATATCGCTGAAAACATTTTATATCTCGTAAAGGGCAAACGCTACGGCTTAAATGAATAGCACAACAGAAAGGGAGTCAGCAGTTAAGCTGGCCCCCTTTTTTTTTATTTTGTTAATGAGTGTATTAGGTGAGGGTGTCAGCAAGCTTTTTGAAATTCATCTTGCTGTTCACCTTATAACTTCCAAACCGGACTTCCCCTTCAAGCTTATGGCTGCGGAGATATTTAAGGAACGATTTTCCGTCCTTGATGATCTTCTCTTTTTCAAGGAAGTCACAAACCTCTCCTGTGCTCATTCCTCTTGAAACGTGCAAAGTAGTGTTGTAGACTACTTTTTCTGCAGGTTTCGCCTCAGTAGCAGGCTCACTCGCTTTTGGAGCGGCAGCTGCCCGGCTTGCTTTGAGGGTTTGAAGTTCTTCGGTGGTAATAGCTGTCATATTTTTGGAGTGTAGATAGGTATTGACTGTATTGTCATTTAATTTGGCTTCTTTCTCCGGAGGAGCCTGTGTAAAGTAAACTCCTGCAATTAATCCTGTAGCCAGGATCATACCGGCTGAGAAACCTCTTAATGTATTATTTGTCATCATGAATCCCTCGTAATTAATTTATTTAGCTTTCTCGTTGATCATCATTTCATCTTCAAGGACTTTAAGCTTTTTCTTTACTTGATACATTTCTTTCATTAATTGAATCGAAAAGTTTTCAAGCTGTACTTCCAGGTTATTGCTTTTGTCCTTGCGGAACGAGATGACGAGTAAAATGATTCCTAATGCCAATAGGGAAAAAATGATAATTTCCATTGTATCCTCCTCTTATAAATACATTCCACCTATTTTTATACCATAGTATTCATAGGAAGAGTATATTTTTCGCCAAATCGCCAAACTTTTTGCGTAAATTCGACAAACGATATCATGGATTAAAGAAGCAATCCGTTCAAAGTCTTTTACTATTTGTAGAAAATTGGCGAATATTAATAGTTTTCTGCAAATAGTTTGTAAAGCAAACGGTTTCAAAAAATTTACAAAGCTTATTCTATCAGACATGCTAAGCAATCTACATTTTTCTACAATTTCCGTTTATTGTGAAAAAAATTTTGTGATGATACGATTACTTCAAATTAATAGGGAGGCATATAAATACTATTCTGCAAGATGTAATAGACCAATGTCTAACTAAACGACCGGGGGGAAAAAAATGATTAATGAGATCGTCAAAATGAAGGAAAAGGGTCTTACCCTTCAGCAGATCGCCGAAAAGATGAACCTCTCACTCGGCAAAGTGCAATACCGGTGGAACAAGTATCGGCAAGAAGCTGGAAAAGTGAGGGAAGAGGAGAATGCAGAGGAACTGATTCTGGCTGATCCTCCAAAACAGGAGCATAGCATCCAGTGGGTGATGCCATACGAATTTGACGAAGATACTTTGTTTGCCATGGTTCAGTCCCCAACGAGTATTTATGTATACTGGAGTATTTCGTCCATGAAGCAAAAGATGGTTGAACATCACTTCAGAACACCTTGGAGTGAACTGCCTAAACGAATGAAAATCTATGATGTAACAGATATCATCTTCCAGGGTCATAACGCACACCGAAACTTTGAAATCGAGATCCCTGAGATGACCAACAACTGGTTTATCCAGCACTTGGAACCTGATCGTACCTATGTCATTGATGTAGGAACAAGAACGTTTGATGGAAGCTTCTTCACAGTGCTTAGATCTAATTCTGTAGAGACACCAAGGGACCAGTCAAATGAACACCGTACCGGGAGCGTTATGAACTGGAAGAATGGTAACGCTGATGTACCAGAATGGATGGAAAATTTCAGCAGTTATTCATACTATCAAAAAATCAGATAGGAGCTCTAAATCAATGAAAAGTGGCTATTTCACATTTATACTGCATGCCCATCTTCCCTACGTAAAGCACAGAGAGGCTAACCGGCTCGAAGAACGATGGGTGTTCGAAGCAATGACAGAGACCTACATCCCGCTGCTTTGGGTGCTTGAGCGTCAGCCTGAAGGCTTCACCTGGAGTATTTCCTTTTCGCCGCCGGTGATGGAAATGCTGGCAGACCCTGTACTGCAAAGAAGATATTTGGAGTATCTGGATAGTACGGAAAATCTCATTAAAAAAGAAAAACTTCGCACTCTCGATCAAGACGAAGCGAAAGCCATCCAATTTTACAGTGAGCGTTATAAGAACATTCGGGACACATTTTTTAAATGGAACCAGAATCTGCTCAATGGTTTTAAACATTACCATTCGGCGGGAGCACTCGAATGCTTCACAACAGCGGCTACACATACGTTCTTACCTTACGTTCAGACCCGCGAAGCCTTACATGCTCAAATCGATATGGGTATCGCAACATTTAAACATCATTTCGGTGAAAAACCTAAAGGATTCTGGCTCCCGGAGTGTGCGTACACTCCCGGCATCGATCAGCTGCTCCATCAGAAAGGGATCTTGTACACATTTGTCGATGAACAAACGCTCCTGAACAGCAGCCCCAAATCTGCACGAGGCATCGGTTCCCCCGTCTACTCGCCGCATGGAGTGGCACTATTTCCAAGAAACCGCGAAATATCCGGAAAAGTATGGAGTTCGGTGAACGGTTATCCGGGTGATGTAGACTACCGTGAATTTTACCGGGATATCGCCTATAACAGGGAGCTTGATTATATCCTTCCTCATATCCATCCAGAAGGAATCAGGATCGATACCGGCCTGAAATATCACCGGATCACAGGTCCCGTCGAAGATAAACAGATCTATGTCCGTGAATGGGCAGAAGGAAAAATAAGACAGCACGCAGAGCACTTTACAGAGACGATAGAAACCCGGCTCAGAGAAAAGGAAGACGAATGCTTCCCTCCTCATCTTATTACGGCACCTTTTGATGCTGAATTGTTCGGGCACTGGTGGTTCGAGGGTACAGATTGGATCTCTGCGTTTCAGCAAGCAAGTGCCGGGAGAGTAGAATGGATTACTCCATCTGAATTTATAAGCCGCCATTATCGTGACCTTGAAACTGTACACGCTTCTTTTTCAACTTGGGGACGCAATGAATACGGAGAAGTCTGGTTAAATGAGAAGAATGCGTGGATGTACCGGCATCTGCATAAATGTGAAAGAGAGATCATATCAGCCGTTGCGCTGCACTCGCCGCTCACACCTGTTACAAAACGCTACGTTCAACAGTTGATTAGGGAATGGATGCTGGCTGCCAGCTCAGACTGGGCATTTATCATTGATAATGAAACATCAGCACAGTATGCCAATGAGCGTTTTAAAACCCATATTGAACGATTCCATACCATCAAGGAACTGTTACAGCAAACTCCAAATAATACTGCATCAATCGAAGCTTTTGAAAAGGATTTCCCATTTTTAAAAAGTATTGATACAAGTTATTTTGAAACTCCGCATGACCTCTATATACAGCAGCATTACAACCAGAAGCCTGAACAAGAAAAACGAAAAATCCTTATGCTATCCTGGGAGTTTCCGCCAATGGTAGTCGGCGGGCTCGCCCGTCATGTATTTGATCTAGCCAAAACGCTTGTTAAACAAGGCCACGAGGTCCATGTCGTCACATGCCATGTAGACGGTTACCCTGACTATGAGATCAACCAGGGAATATATGTTTATCGAGTAAGGTCCAATCAGCCTCAGACCGAGGAGTTCTTCCACTGGACGGGCAGCCTGAACCTTGCGATCGCCGATCAAGGGAGAGAACTTTCCAAAAAAATTGATTTTGATTGCATTCATGCCCATGACTGGCTTGTCAGTGTGGCCGCTAAAGGATTAAAACAGGAACTGAATATCCCGCTGATCGCAACGATCCATGCGACCGAACATGGCCGCAACAATGGAATTCATAACGCCCTTCAATATGAGATCAATCAAAAAGAGTGGGAACTTTGCTATGAAGCGAGCCAAGTCATCGTGTGCAGCCCATATATGAAAAAAGAAGTTGCCGCGGTGTTCAGGTTACCTGAAGAAAAGATTCATATCCTTCCAAACGGGGTTGATCCTGAACTGATTCAGACAGAAGAGGTTTTGGATGGTTTCCGTTTTAAAGAGCACCATGAAATTCTTGTTTTCTCAGTAGGGCGTGTAGTAAAAGAAAAAGGATTCCAGACCATCATCGAAGCCGCACATCTGGTCAAACAGAGGATGGGCAACATCAAGTTTATGATTGCCGGCAAAGGTCCGATGCTGGATGAATACCGCGATCGAATTCATAGGGAGGGACTTGAAGATTACGTTACTTTTACCGGTTTTGTATCAGATGATGACAGAAACCGGATCCTGTCGGAATGCGATATTGCGTTATTTCCGAGCCTGTATGAACCGTTCGGCATTGTTGCCCTGGAAGGGATGGTGGCAGGAAAAGCAACCGTTGTTTCAGATACGGGCGGACTGAGAGACATTATCCGCCATGAAGAGACCGGGCTGAAAATCTATCCCGGCAATCCGGAAAGTCTGGCATGGGCAGTCCTGACCCTTGCTCAAGATGAACATTTACGGCGCACTCTCGCCATCAACGGCAAGAGAGAAGCGGAAACCGTATTTAACTGGAAAGAAATTGCTCAACAAACAAGCGCATTGTATGAACAATGTTTAGAAAAAAATCCGGTATAAGGGGCTGTGTATAAATGAAAGGTGTAATAATGGCTGGGGGAAAAGGAACCCGTCTTCGTCCACTGACTTGCAATCTGCCTAAACCAATGGTGCCGCTGCTGCATAAACCCGTAATGGAGTACAGCATTGAGCTGCTGAAAAAATATGGCATCACGGATATCGCAGTAACGCTGCATTATATGCCAGAGGCCATCAAAAATTATTTTGGAGATGGCAGTGACTTTGGCGTTAACCTTCATTATTTTGAGGAAACGACGCCGCTAGGGACAGCAGGGAGCATTAAAAACGCAGAAGATTTCTTGGATGAGCGCTTCATCGTGATCAGCGGTGATGCCTTGACGGATTTTGATCTACTAAAGGGAATCCAATACCATCAGGAAAAGGACGCTCTCGTTACGATCTTTATGAAACAGGTCGAATCTCCGCTTGAATACGGTGTGATCATGACCAATCAGAACGGAGAGATCATCCGTTTCCTTGAAAAACCAAGCTGGAATGAAGTATTCAGCGATACAGTCAACACGGGCATTTATGTCCTCGAACCGGAAATTTTTCAATATATGGAGAAGGATTTTCAGACGGATTTCAGCAAAGACTTGTTCCCTCTCCTGATGAAAGAAGAGCGGCCATTGTATGGCTACCCGGCAGAAGGCTACTGGTCGGATATCGGAAGCCTGCATCAGTACCGGCAATCACACCGCGACATGCTGGATGGCCTTGTCAACCTGCCGTTCTCAGGGCATGAGATCGACCAGGGAATCTGGGTCGGGAACAATGTTGTCATTGAAGACGGCGCAAAACTGGAACGGCCGGTACATATTGCGGATGGAACAGTCGTCAGGGCAGGAGCGGATATAAAAAGCTATTCTGTCATTGGCCGGAATAATGTCATTTCTTCTCAAGCGTCATTAAAGAAAAGCATTCTTTGGCATGATGTTTATGTGGGATCCGAAAGCGAGCTGAGGGGTGCAACCATTGCAAATGGAACGATGGTCGAGCAGGGAGCAACGATCTACGAGCATGCTGTTGTCGGCAATCATTGCAAGATCGGAAAACGCTCCACTTTAAAGCCGGAAGTGAAAATCTGGCCGGAAAAAGAGATCTACGATGAAGCACTTGTGCATACTTCATTGATCTGGGGAAGAAAAGCGACCAAGTCATTGTTCGGCAGCCGCGGGGTCTCAGGGATCGCCAATGTAGAGATCACACCTGATTATATCGCAAGACTTGCTTCTGCGTATGGAGCTGTGCTGCCTTACGGTTCCAACATCGCGATCGCCAGTGATTCTCATTCTTTCTCCGGAATGATTAAACAGGCCTTCATCCAGGGATTGTTGTCATCTGGGGTAAATACTCTTGATACGAGCCCTACGGTAGCTCCTGTCGTCCGTTTTGCGATTGAGATGGATAATCTTCAAGGCGGTGTCTACATCCGTTTTTCAAACAGAGGCGGAGAAAAGCAAGTGTTAATCGAGTTCTATGACCACAAAGGCCTGCCGATCCATCCTGATCAGGAACGGAAGATCGAGAATGCTTATTGGCAAGAAGATTACCGACGTGCCGCTTTTGACATGATCGGCAAAAGTACCTACAACAATTATAAAAACGAAGAATATATTGAAGCCCTTTTACAGACCGTCAATAAAAAAAGAATCAGAAATTCAAAGTTTCGAATCGTTGTAAACTATAATCACCAGCCGTATCTCAGCTTTATTCCTATCCTTTTTCATAAATTGGATTGTGAGTTCTTGACCGTTCCATCTGAGACGGGACCTGAGGAAATGGCTTCCTTTGTCAGAGTGACGAATGCCAATCTTGGGATTCTTGTCGGTGAGGCCGGAGAAACGCTCAGCCTGATCACGGAGTCTGGAAAACTGCTCGATGAGGAAACGATGCTTTCTCTATATGTTCTCGTGACGTTTTACGAAGGAAAACAACACGAAATGGCTATCCCGGTCTATGGTTCTTCTGACCTTGACAGCCTGGCCGGCCGTTTGAACGGAAGGCTCATCCGCACGAAAGCCAATCCTCGATCCATTATGGAAGTCGGCACCGGGGTGATGAATTTTCAGTACGACGCCCAGTATGCACTCATTCACATCCTGGAGATGATGGCTACCCAGAAGATCACACTGTCAGAACTAGTAGGGTTGCTGCCAAATGTGAATATGCTGAGAGAGTATGTTCCTTGTCCATGGGATAAAAAGGGAAAAGTCATGAGAAAGCTTATGGAGGATATCCGTGATAATAATGTGGAACTCGTCGACGGCATCAAAGTCTTTCATCCTGAAGGCGGCTGGACACTGATTCTTCCGGATGTAGAACAGCCGGTCTTCACTGTGTATTCGCAGGGATCGAACATGGATCAGGCGAAAGAAGCTGCAGCTGAGTTCATCGATAAAATCCGGCTGTATCAGAAGGTTTAATGGATCATGCCGAGGCAGCTTGTAGCCGGAAACGGAAAAATTCTCGTAAACATTGATCAGCACCTTCAGATTAGAGACATTTATTATCCTTATGTCGGACAGCAAAATCACGTTCAGGGACATGCAAACAGAGTGGGGATATGGTCAGATGGCCATTTCTCCTGGCTGTCTTCGGAACACTGGAGCGTCCATACGGACTATCATAAAGATTCTCTTGTAACCTGCTGTACGGCTGAAAACAAACAGATGGGCATTCGCCTTGTATTTGAAGACGGTGTTCATCAGCGTGAAAATATGTTTTTGCGCCGAATAAAAGTGACGAACACCTCGAAGAAGGAAAAGAAAATCCGGCTCTTTTTTCATCAGGATTTAAATATTTATGAGACAGAGGTTGGAGATACTGCTTTTTACGCCCCGGATTCAAGGTCTATTATCCATTACAAAAAGAATCGCTATTTTTTGTTTAATGCTCTTTTTGGAGAT
The DNA here is from genome assembly GCF_036216745.1 of Fictibacillus sp. B-59209. Lineage (NCBI taxonomy): Bacteria > Bacillati > Bacillota > Bacilli > Caryophanales > Fictibacillaceae > Fictibacillus > Fictibacillus sp. B-59209. Next base: position 194,620 of record NZ_JARMMC010000014.1, read on the forward strand.
AATGGCATATCACAGTATACGACAGGAATCAAACGGTTCCAAAGCGCTGAAGGAACATGGAAGGATGCCGAGGATGGATCGCTGCACATTAATCCGATCGCCCAGGGATCTGTAGACAGCACCTTTTCTGTGGAACATGAAGTTCGAGGAGAAGAAACCGTTGAAGCCTTTTATTGGATGACCATTGGGAGGAACAGGGAAGAGATCCTTGCACTGAACGAATACATCAAAGAAATCGGACCATCATTGACTATTGATAAGATCATGATCTACTGGAGGAGATGGGCGAATAAATCACCGCTGCCAGATACAGATCTGGAGGAAGAGATTTTAGCTCTGTATAAACGGAGCCTGCTCATTGTCCGGACTCAGACTAATGAAAATGGCTATATCATGGCTGCCAATGATTCTGACATCCAGCAATATAACCGGGATCATTACAGCTATATGTGGCCGAGGGACGGTGCACTTGTGGCAGCGGCAATCGCCAAAGCCGGCTATCAGGGGATGGTGAAAAATTTCTATAGAAGGTGTGCAGACGTGCTGACAAAAGAAGGTTTTCTGCACCATAAATACAATCCAGACGGCTCGATTGGTTCAAGCTGGCATCCGACTGTCGGAAAAGACGGGAAAGAACAGCTGCCGATACAAGAGGATGAAACGGCACTCGTATTATGGGCGTTTTGGGAGCACTATAAAGAGACCGGGGATATCGAATTTGCCCAATCTCTTTACCGATCGCTTATAAGGCCGGGTGCCCGTTTTCTTCTTCAGTTCATGGATGAGGAGCTTGATCTGCCCAATCCGTCCTATGACTTGTGGGAAGAAAGAAGGGGAATCTTTTCGTTTACGTGCTCAGCTGTTTACGGCGGTTTGATGGCAGCTCACTCTTTTGCTCTTTTATTTGGGGAAGATGACAGGGCTGCAAGGTACAAAGCGGGAGCAGAGCGCGTAAAAAAAGGAATGGAGAACCATCTTTACGATCAAGAAGCCGGCCGGTTCCTCCGGGGAATTTACTTGAACGAGGAAAATCGGGAAATAACGAAAGATTATACGATAGAAAGCAGCATGTACGGCTTGTTTGCATTCGGTGTTTTTTCCGCCAATGATGAAAGAGTGCAGTCTACGATGGAGGCAATTGAGCGGGAACTGTATATCAAAACACCGATTGGCGGAGTCGCAAGGTATTTTAACGATTATTATTTTCAGCAGACCCATGAAGTGGAGAAGGTGCCAGGCAATCCTTGGCTAATCTGTACACTGTGGCTTGCGAAATGGAAAATTGCTGCAGCCGTTGACCGGAACGGCCTCAAGCAATGCAGGGAATACTTGCACTGGGTGGTCTCCCACGCATTTTCAAGCGGAGTTCTGCCTGAGCAGCTGCATCCATTCTCTGGTGAACCGCTGTCCGTCGCCCCATTAACATGGTCCCACGCGACCTTCGTGGATGTCGTTGTCGATTATATTCAAGCTTATGAACGTCTTGAATAAAATGCACTTGCTGAAATTAAATGTGTCTGGTATTATATTAAAGTATGAATTAATTTGGAAACAAATCAATCAAAGCAGTACGCCATTTTTGTAATGGTTAAGGTTTGGAGGGAAAATACATGCGTGTAAACATCACTCTTGCTTGCACTGAAACTGGTGATCGCAACTATATTACGAAGAAAAACAAACGTAATAACCCAGAGCGCTTAGAGCTTAAAAAGTACAGCCCAAGACTAAAAAAATATACATTGCACCGTGAAACGAAGTAATGTAAGGAAAAGCCACCTAAATCCTTGGTAGACATGGGATTAGGTGGCTTTTTTATTTGCTTTTTTTCTCTTCATCACTTCTTCATTACTTCCTTTTATAATGAGCACATAGCTTTAAAGGGAGTGATAACGGCAGTCCTTGCTTTATGGAGGAAGTTTTGATGCAGGGAATAACAGTCAGTATACAGTTGCTGTTAGATAAGTAACTGGTAAAATAAGAATGAGAATGATTTTTAAGAGGAGATGCGGTATGGAGAAGAAGAACTTAAGAAAAGAAATGAAAAACAAACTGCTGTCTCTGGACTCAACGTTACATAAAACGAAGAGTAAAGATATTGCCAGGCAGTTATTCAACATGCCGTTATGGTCGAACGCGAAGCATATCGGGATTACGATTTCGAGGGGATTTGAAGTAGATACCCGGGAGATTATAAAAAAAGCATGGGTCGAAGGAAAAGAAGTAAGTGTTCCAAAGTGCAGCACTGATGGGGAGAGGGCGATGGATTTTTATAAGATCACCTCTTTTGAGGACCTGGAAAATGTATACATGAACCTTTATGAACCGATTCGTTCCAATACTCAGCTATCTTCTGCCGATAATATCGAGTTGATGATCGTACCTGGCTTGATCTTTAGTCCAGAAGGTTACCGCATCGGTTTTGGGGGCGGATTTTATGACAGGTACCTGGCATCCTATGACGGAAATACGGTTTCTTTGGCTTTCGACTTTCAGCTCTCACATTCGATACCTGTTGAACCGTTCGATATTCCTGTCCAATGGATTGTAACAGATCTAGGTGTTTATAAGGCGGAATTTTGATGGGATGGATCGTCTTTGGCATCATCCTGGGCTGCTTTGTTTTTGCGTCCTTTAAACTTAAAATGCTCACACTGAGCGGAGCATTTGCCAGCTGGGGAATGGGTATGGTTGTTTATGGGGCTTTTGGTTTCAACGGGCTGAGCGTGCTCCTTCTTTTCTTTATCAGCTCCTCACTTTTAAGTAAATGGGGAAAAGTGAAAAAGCAGCAGATGAGAACGATCGTAAAAGAATCAAAAGGGAGAGATGCGGGACAGGTCTTTGCGAATGGAGGCGGCGCGTTTTTTGCAGGAGCAGGCTATTTAATGTTTCCGCATCCTTTTTGGCTGCTTCTCTTGCTCGGCAGTTTGGCAGAAGCCGCAGCTGATACTTGGGCTTCTGAAGTGGGAGTCCTCTCTAGAGCAAAACCATATCATATCCTCCGCAGACAACGAGTAGAAAGAGGAATATCGGGCGCGGTGTCTCCCCTTGGGCTCACGGCAGCCGTACTGGGTTCTTTTGTGATCAGTGTGGCAGGGGCAATGCTGTTTTTTCATGGCGGCCGGGCCTTTATCGTCTTCTTGGCTGTGGGCATTGCCGGATTTTTGGGCAATGTTCTCGATACTCTGATCGGCGGGACAATTCAACTTTCCTACCGATGTAAGGTATGTGGAATTGAAGTGGAAGAGGCGGATCACTGCGGTGTAAAATGCAGCAAACTAAAAGGCTCGCCTGCCGTCACAAACAATGCCGTGAATTTTGTTTCCAGTGCAGCTGCAGGGCTAGCAGCAGGGGTGCTGATCCTATGGTTATGAAAATGAATTGTACGGGTGTAGTACTTGCCGGAGGAGAATCATCCCGTTTTCCCATTCATAAATCATTTGCTCGTTATGATGGTGAATATTTTTATGAACGGGCTGTCTCTTGTTTGAAACCTGTTGTATCCTCTGTTTATCTCGTTGCGCATCCATCCATCGCCCATAAACTGTCAGCTTCATCTGCAATGGTGATCCAGGACCTTCCATACCTGCAAGGACAAGGGCCGCTGGCGGGAATTCTTACGGCGATGAACATCAGAGAGGAAGCTGACTGGTACGCGGTCATCACGTGTGATATGCCTCTCATGAAAACTGAAATATATGAGATCCTTTTAACCGCTGCGTTGAGTATTCCGGGAATTCAGGCAGTTGTGCCTGTCGTGAAAGAACGCCAGCAGCCGCTTGCCGCACTTTACCATAAGAGCTGCAAACCGGTCATATCCCAGCTTCTTACTGAAGGGAAGAGGAGCATGCATGGTTTGCTGCAATCTGTAAATACGAAGTACATCGATGAACTCTGCGGTGATTGGAATCCACATGATTTTATAAATATTAATACACAGGAAGATTACTCCCTTTATATAGAAAAAGGGCTAAGGGAATAATTTGCACAATCATGGCAAAAAGTAAGAGCAAGGAGGAATGCTCTGTGACTAGATTTATATTCAAGCTTGCCCTTGTTGTTTCCTTGATCCTGATAGGTTATCAGTACAGATATCGGCTGCTCAATGTCATACTGGGAGTGCCTTTGCTCCGAAGATTCGCGGTTGGCCGAATGATGTCGTTTCCGGGTTTGCGTGATAAATTTATGAAGGAAATGTTCTGAGGCGCTGTTCGCGCCTCTTCTTTTTGGTATGAAAGCAAACGGAATCTTTTTTGATCTTGATAATACACTTTTTGATTATGACCGTGCTTTTGGGCTTGCCGCTATGCAAAGCTTCTCAGAAATGTATGGGGAACGGATGATAGTAGGGTGCACCAAAGTGAATATTGAACTGGATTGGTTTATAATTTTCAAAACATACTGCGACCATTTTTGGGCTGGCTATGAGTGCGGTGATCTTTCCCGTACCGCGTATCAGAACAAAAGATTTATAACTTCTTTGCAGGCATGCGGACTGCAAGCAGGATCCCATAGGGCTGCTGCTGTTTTTGAAGAACGTCTCAGAACGTACATCCCATCGTATTGTAAGCTGTATGCAGGGGTCTCACAAATCTTACAGGAACTTTGTGATCGTAAAATGTTGATGGGCATCATTACCAATGGAGAGAAAACGGTTCAGAGAAATAAAATAGAGGCCTTAAACCTTACGAACTGGATAAAGCCTCAACATGTCTTTATATCTGACGAGATGAATGTACAAAAACCCAATCCCGCCATATTTGAAAAGATTCAAGAGAAAACGGATTGCAGCAATCCTCTTTATGTCGGTGATTCTTGGGACCAGGATATTTTTCCTGCCACCGTGTCCGGATGGAAAGCGGTCTGGCTCACTACAAGAAGGAGTGAGCCGAAAACACAAGGCAGTCATTTGGAATACAGAAGAGCTGCTTCGGTCTCTGAACTGAATCAGCTTCTTATCTCGTATATTGAATGAGCTGGATATACTCTCCGTCCTTGAGCTTAAACAGGACCATCAAATGGGTCTTATCCTTGCTGAACAGGATAAGCGGCATGCTGCTGCCGATGGGGCCCACTTTGGATCCATTGCTTTTCTTGACACCGAGAAAATAATTTTTATACAGTCCTTCCCACAGGTTGCCGATAATTTTATTCGTCTGGTCTTGTGTGAAACCAGGGAGCGGACTGTTTTGGTACTGGGGCAGATCGTTTAGTGCCACAGCATTGTAATTCGCGCCGTTCACATTGTAGAACTGTTTGGCCCCGCTCCAGGTCTGCTGAAGAAATGGATAGGTCTTAACATCCAATTTGGTTTTTACAGATCGCTCACTGCTGTTCTTTGGGTTTTGGAAAGAAGAGAAGGAGCTGCCTTTGTGATAGACATAAAGATTTTTTTTGCTCATCGCCTGGGCGCTGCGATAGGTGTCTTCATTTCTATGAATTTCAGCATAGTGATAGCTGACACTCTGAGACAATTGATCGTTCCCTCCAGGCACTTTTTTAGACTGATTAAGTGTTCTGGTGTCTTGTTCCCATTTGTTCATCGTGCTTGTTAATACACCGTTCGCATACAACATGGAAATATCTTGCCGAAGATAGGCAGGCTTGTTCGTTTCAGATGATACATCCCAATTGAGTGTATAATTTTCAGCAGTTGAGCCGCCCAAAGTGACATTCGTCGTTGCTTTTGTGAAGGTTACTTGGGTGTCTATGGGAAAAAAGATGATACTTTCTTTGACAGGTTCCCTGCCAAAATAATACATAAAAAAGAGTATTGCGAAAAAAACAGGCAGAACGACACCAAGCCAATTTCTCATTTTCATAGGAATTAACCACCCCGCTGGACAGACTGTTGTTCCATGTTTATGCATAGCCGGCTAAAGAAAGAAGAAGGAATTTAATGAGAAGGAAAGAAATTCTTATAGTGAAGAACTAGACGATTATAGGAGAGAGGCACATCATGATCAATGAACAAGAAATACTTCAGAATATTAGTGACTTAGTCAGTATTCCAAGCCCAGCAGGCTATACAGATCACGCGATTTCCTATGTGAGCGATTTCCTGAAAAAGGAAAACGTTCCGTATTACATTAACCATAAAGGCGGGCTGATCGCGACAATTAAAGGAAAGGACGATTCGAAGCATCGTTTGCTGACGGCGCATGTGGATACGCTGGGTGCAATGGTGAAAGAGATAAAGGGCAGCGGACGCCTGAAGCTCACCATGATCGGAGGATTCCGCTGGAACGCAGTCGAAGGAGAATATTGCAAGATACATACAACTGACGGAAAAATTTATACAGGGACCATCCTAATGCATCAGACGTCTGTCCATGTTTATAAAGATGCGGGTGACGCAAAAAGGGACGAAGTGAATATTGAAGTTCGGATCGACCAGCAGGTGAAAACAAAAGAGGAGACAGAAAAACTCGGTATCTCGGTAGGGGATTTCGTATCCTTTGAACCAAGGGTGGAAATTACAGAGAGCGGATTTATTAAATCGAGGCATCTCGATGATAAAGCAAGCGTCGGTATATTGATGCATCTTATTAAAGTGATTAAAGATCAAAGGATTGAACTGCCTTATACTGTGAATTTCCTTATCTCAAACAATGAAGAGATCGGGTACGGCGGAAATTCCAATATTTCAGAAGAGACGGTTGAATATATCGCAGTCGACATGGGAGCGATCGGTGACGGGCAGGCGACCGATGAGTACACTGTGTCGATCTGTGCGAAAGATTCCAGCGGCCCTTATCATTACGGACTGCGCAAACATTTAGTCAAACTGGCTGAAGAGCATAGTGTCGACTACCGTGTGGATATCTATCCTTTTTATGGCTCTGATGCATCGGCGGCCATTAAAGCAGGCTATGACATTAAGCACGGATTGGTAGGAGCAGGGATCGATGCTTCACATGCCTATGAACGCACTCACGTACAGTCCTTGCGGCATACGGCGACTTTGCTGCTTCATTACATGCAGTCTGAACTCGTCTGATGAGTTTGAAGATTTTTTCATAAGAAACAGAAAGAAACCGCTGTCTTTTCAGCGGTTTTTTTCTTCTGTCTCTGCTATAATAATCAGGGTGATAAAATGAAAACGCTATATGATGTGCAGCAGCTCTTAAAGAGATTTGGAATCTTTATTTATACCGGACACCGGATGGCTGATCTTGAGCTGATGCAGGATGAACTAAGAACCCTGTACGATTCAGGTTTGATCGATCAACAGGAATTTAAGATGGCACTGCTGATTATTAAAGCTAACTATCAAAAATTCAGCTAATAAAATTGATATAAAAGGGTGACAGCTATGATTGAGAAATGGTATGTAGGCGTAGATCTTGGCGGAACAACAATTAAAATGGCATTTATCAGCGACTATGGTGATCTGATCAAGAAGTGGGAGATCCCAACGGATATCTCTGAAAAAGGAAAAAATATCACAACAGATATTGCGAAAAGCATCGACTCTGTTCTGGAGGAGCTTGGCGAAAAGAAATCCAGGCTCAATGGAATCGGCATGGGAGCTCCTGGATTTATAGATCTGTCCCGCGGATTTATCTACCATGCGGTCAACATCGGCTGGGTAAACTTCCCGCTGAAAGAACGTCTGGAAATGGAGACAGGGCTGCCTGTAGTCGTAGATAATGATGCCAATCTTGCAGCTGTCGGAGAAATGTGGAGGGGGGCCGGCGATGGAGCCAAAGACCTCCTTTGTGTAACACTTGGTACGGGTGTTGGAGGCGGAATCGTCGCCAATGGGAAAATTCTTCACGGAACCAACGGAATGGCAGGAGAGATCGGGCACATTACAGCCATTCCTGAAGGTGGTGCACCATGCAATTGCGGCAAAACCGGGTGTATTGAAACCATAGCATCTGCTACAGGCATATGCCGCCTTGCTCGTGAAGGTTTGGAAAAATATCCGGATTCCATCCTTCATAAAGAACAGGAAAAAGAGGATGGAATCACGTCTAAGGATGTTTTTGACGCTGCTGATAAGAAGGATGAGCTGGCGCTGTATGTCTTGGAGCTCGTGGGATATCACCTCGGTTTTATGATCGCGAACCTTGGGAATGCGATCAATCCAGGGAAAATTGTTTTTGGCGGCGGAGTATCAAAAGCTGGAGATAAAATCCTTCAGCCTGTCAAACAAAACTTTGATAAGTTTGCACTTCCGCGTGTAAAAGAAGGAGCGGAATTTGCTATTGCTTCACTAGGAAACGATGCAGGTGTATACGGGGGAGCCTGGATGGCGAAAAAATTGCATGAGGAAACAGTACTATAAACCGTATAAAGCTTTTCAGAAAGGGGCTGTCCTGAAAGTCAAAAATTGACCTTCAGGCAGCTCCTTTTTCGCGCAAAAAATCTTCAATGAAAAGTTGATTATAGTGGAAGGTGCGAGACTCCTGCGCGACTAGCGTGACAGGTGAGACTCCCGCAGGCGCTTGCGCCAAGAGGCTCACCGCACGCCCCGCGGAAAGCGAGCGGTCTGAAACGGAAATCAACGGCTTCCAGACTTCTTGGACAGCCCCTTTTTCTTTTCATTCATGACTTAACTTCGGGTTGAATACACTGAAAGGTAGAGGTTACATGATGAGGAGGAGCTTATGAAAATAACGGTAAGAAAGGGAGATACGTTTTCTTATTACAGCCAATTATTTGGACTCCCCTTACAGCTGCTGCTGGATTCCAACTTGCAAACGGATCCCGAATATTTGCTGCCCGGATCTTCGCTGCTCATTCCCGGCTATTTTCATCATGAGCATACGGTAAAAAAAGGAGACACATTCCATTCCCTCTCTAGGAGATACAATGTCTCTTTAGATGGCTTGTTTATATTGAATCAGGAAAATAATGCACAGCTTCTCAAAGAGGGAATGGTCGTGAATGTTCCGGAGCGAGCGGTACACCGTGTCGTTTCAGTCGGTGTGCCGTATGATTATAGTGTTCTGAAATACGATCTTCAGCGTTTATGCTCTCTTTATCCCTTCATTCGCTCTGACTGTTTTGGACAATCGGTATTAAAAAAAGACCTTGTTCAGCTGAAATGCGGAAGAGGGCGAAAGAAGGTGCACGTGAATGCCTCTTTTCATGCAAATGAATGGATAACGACCGGCATCTTGATGGTTTTTTTAAACGATTACTTGTTGGCGCTGACAAATAATACACCCATCCGGGGAATCAATATGCTGCCTTTGTACGAATCAGCGACGCTGTCAGCCGTTCCAATGGTCGATCCTGATGGTGTCGATCTCGTACTGCAGGGTCCGCCCGATATAGAGCCGTACCGCAGCCTGGTCAAAACCTTAAACAAGCAGCATCCCAATTTTAAAGACTGGAAGGCCAACATCAGGGGAGTGGATTTAAACAACCAGCTTCCGGCACGGTGGGAGATCGAAAAAGCTAGAAAGCCGGCAGAACCGGCTCCAAGAGATTATCCGGGAGATTATCCGCTTTCCGAGCCCGAAGCGAAGGCGATAGCCAATCTGACGGTCGACGAAAATTTTGACCGTGTTATCGCTCTTCACACCCAAGGGAAAGAATTTTATTGGGGCTTTGAGAAGGAAGAACCGGATGAAGCCGAAAAGATCGCCGAAGAATTCGAACGTGTAAGCGGCTATAAAGCAGTCCGCTACGTAGACAGTTACGCGGGATACAAAGACTGGTTCATACAGGAGTTTCGCAAACCGGGTTTTACTATCGAACTGGGGATCGGTGTAAATCCGCTTCCTCTTTCGCAATTCCAGGAAATTTATAAAGATACGCTTGGTATATTTCTGGCCAGTCTGTACATGTAAAGAAGCGGAGAAACCAGCAGCCATAAAAGAAGTGCACCCAATTGTGAGTCCAAACTAACAATTGGGGGCACTTCACTAGGTGCTGGTTTTTTCTTATGGGTTAAATCATGGTACACTGTTAGTATTCTCGATTCTATTAACTCAGGAGGTTATTATGGCTATTATAGACATTACGGTTATCCCGATCGGGACAGAATCCCCGAGTGTCAGTACATATGTTGCAGGAATACAGCGTGTTCTTGAAAAATATAATGATCAGATTAACTACGAACTGACCTCGATGAACACCATTGTAGAAGGGGAGCTGGATGTTTTATTAAACGTCATCAAAGAAATGCATGAAGCGCCCTTTCAGGAGGGCATACAGCGGGTGGCTACAAATATCCGCATTGATGATCGAAGAGACAAGAAATCTACGATGAAATCCAAACTGGAAAGCGTACGGAACAAAATGCAAGGGTAAATAAAAAACCATCCGCGATACTTCGCGGATGGTTTCTTGCTGTTCGGTTTAGTGGCCTGTAGAGCCTCCGCCTGTGAACAAATCGATAAAGGTCATGATGGTAAACCAGCCAAATACTGCAAATGTAAGAAACGCAAAACCAGAACCTAACATATTCTTAATTTTTAATGACCGCAGTAAACCTAGAGCAGCAAAAATTGTAACAATTGCGAAAATAATGGCTAAAGCCATATCCTATGCCCCCCTTACTCTGGAGTAATCTACTTAAATACTGAATTCCCTATGTATAGCAAAAAATCCGGGTACTGCCTTGTACTATTTTACTTGTTTTGTTAACTTTTGTACAGTCTCCATTTTATTAAGATTGGACTGTAATGGCAATATTGTAAGCACTTGCATATTTTTCGATCAGTTCTTTTTCTTCTTTGTCAACGAAGTACTTTGAGCTGTGGTCCCGTTGTTCTGTCCCAATTAAATGTTCGTCGAGCTGAAACAGGGCCATGCTGATCCCCTGGATGGTACCTCCGTTTATCGTGAAGGATAGAACAGTGTCTTCAAAGAGGTAAAAGTGTTGAGAAGCTGATCGGAATCCATAGTCCCAAAAGCGGTCTGTAGGCTGGAAGGATTCTGGAGAGTAAAGGGGATGCAACTCTTCGAAATAGTTCTGCGTTTCATAATAGGCTTTTAGTGCAAGAGCTTCTTCCATCGTTTTTACAATAATGATCTCTCCGCTCCGGTCGAACACATTGGCCAGTTCGGCTGTCTTTCTGACAACTTGGGCTGCAGCAGCAGGGTGTTTTTTAGAAACCGGTTTTATCTCAACTCCATAACAAAGCGACAAAGCCGTCTCCTCCGCATCTTTTTTAATTTTAGTGTAAAATAGGGGGAAATAGATTGCAATGGAGGGATACATATGAAATGGGAACGGCTGACTGTCGGACCAGTTCAGGAGAATACATATGTTTTATGGAATGAAAAAAAGGAAGGGATCATTTTTGACCCGGGCGGCGAGAGCAAAAAGATTATCTCCTTGGTTGAAAAACGAGGGGTAAAGCCGCTTGCTGTGTTGCTGACACATGCCCATTTTGATCATATTGGTGCTGTAGACGATGTAAGGGGAAAATGGCAGATTCCTGTTTATGTCCATAAAAAGGAAAAGGACTGGCTGGAAGACCCGAACAAGAACGGTTCCGCTCATTTCATGCAGGATATAACAGCAAAAAAAGCAGACCATCTGATCACGGAGGAAGGAGAGCTGCAGATCGGCAGCATTTCCCTGCAGGTGCTGGAAACTCCAGGACATTCTCCTGGCAGTGTATCTTATTATGTTTCAAGCATGGAAACGGTCTTCTCAGGAGACGCTCTTTTCGCAGGAAGTATCGGAAGGACAGATTTATATGGCGGGAATCAGGAGCTGCTCTTGAAGAGCATTCATGACAAGCTCTTGAACCTTCCTGAAGAAACGATGGTTCTTTCGGGCCACGGACCGGAGACAGCAATTGGCGCCGAAATGGATTCCAATCCTTTCTTAAGCGGTTTTTAAAATGCTCTCTTTGATCAGGGAGAAGATAAAAAACTCGCCAAACCAGGTCATATCCTATGAGGAATATATGAGACTGGCTCTGTATGCTCCTCAAATGGGCTATTATCAAAACGAGCGGGTGAAGATTGGAAGGAACGGGGATTTTTATACGAGCAGTGCAGCTGCCGATGCTTTTGGAGCCGTTTGGGCAAACGCGTTTTATCGAATGTTCCAGGAACAGCAGCTACCTTTTATTCTTTGTGAGATCGGAGCAGGGGACGGCAGGTTTGCCAAAAGCGTCCTCCATGAATGGGAGGCCAATGGTTATCCGCATCTGGAATATATCGTGGTTGAGTCGAGTCCTTATCATGCACGAAAAATAAAGGACAAGCTTTCTGAGGACCGTTTCATCCATTATTTTTCTCTTGAAGACATGAAGGCTGAATACCCATTTTTTCAAGGGATTCTATTTGCCAATGAACTTCTTGATGCGATGCCTGTTCATGTTGTTAAACAGGAAAAAACAGGTATGACTGAAATCATGGTATGCATAGATGAGACAGGAAACCTGGTAGAGCAGGAACAACCATTGGTTAATGCAGAACTCGGCATGTGGATCGCAGAACACCTCGGAGGGCTTTCCATCGGGCAGACCATCGAGGTTCCGCTGGCTATGACACACTGGCTTAACGATCTTTATGGATGGGTTGAAAACGGAGCAGTAGTGCTCGTCGATTACGGATATACGAGGGAAGAGTGGGACATGCCCCATCTTTTAAACGGGAGTCTGCGCGGTTATTTTCGTCATCAGCAAATCAACGATCCGCTGAAATTCCCCGGGGAGATGGACCTAACGTCTCATGTTCATTGGGACAGTGTAAAAACGATCGGTAAAATAGCAGGATTCCGGGCGGATGATTTTCAAAAGCAGACAGATTTTCTTCTGGAGAACGGGATTCTAGATCATCTGCGCGATACTGGCAGCCAAGATCCGTTCTCACCTGTGCATAAGAAGAACAGAGCGATCCGTTCCCTGATCATGGAGAACTCCATCAGCTCTTATTTTCAAGTTCTAATCCAAAAAAAAGACGGCTGCCGTTAAACGGCAACCGTTTTCTTTTTTCTTTTTAATGGCCGCCCGCTCCGGGAGTCATCATGAACGTTGTCCAGTATGTAAAACCGACAAAAAAGACTGTTAGATAAGCTCCAAAAATGTAAATATACATACGCTCAGATAAATTTAAGTAGCTTAGTGAAACAAATAAAATAGTTTGGCCCAAAAACAACAGTGACATGTTGGTTAAGTCCCCAAGATAGGCCATTACTGCGATAATCCCAGTCCAAAAGCCCAAAACCTTGTACATTCTTGCCATATGTATCCCTCCCTTTTCACCGAAGAACTCATTCCCTCTGTATTATATATGAATTTTTACTGGATTGTAAATGCCATTCTAACTGGATTTGGAAAAACAAAAAAAGAACACATGGCAGGTGTTCTTCGTAAAAGATGGCTGGGCTAGCTGGATTCGAACCAACGAGTGACGGAGTCAAAGTCCGTTGCCTTACCACTTGGCTATAGCCCATCGGAATAATTTTAGTATGGGTTGTGTCGAAAATTTTATGCAAGAAAGTGTAAATTATTTGAAGGGATTTAGCAGATTATGTCGTAAAGTTACCTTTAAGTTAAGAAAGAAGGTGATAACGCGTTGCCCATTGAAAAGAAAAGTGATGAACTGCTCCAACTCGCAGCAAGAACCAATGCTTCAGATATTCATTTTGTCCCCAAGAGGGAAAAAGGCCTGATCCAGTTCAGGATCGATGGCCAGCTTCATCAGGTAGAAGAATTAGCCTATGTAATTTTTGAAAGACTTGTTTCCCATTTCAAATTTAAGGCTGGTATGGACATCGGTGAACGCCGCAGGCCTCAGGACGGTTCGATGGATGTTACCATCAAAGACCATCTCCTTCATCTCAGGCTTTCCACACTGCCTACTGCCTTTCATGAAAGCCTCGTCATCCGCTTGCTTCCCCAGACCCATCCTTCAGAATTTCAATCCTTAGCCCTGTTTCCGCACTCACTCGAAGGACTTTCCCCCCTATTGCAGCGTGCCAGCGGCCTTATTCTCTTCTCAGGACCGACCGGTTCAGGAAAAACGACCATCATGTATTCTCTTCTTCAGCATATCCAATCCTTGTATACCCGCCATATCTTAACACTCGAAGATCCCGTGGAAAAGAAAGTTGATCTGTTTTTGCAGATGGAAGTGAATGAAAAAGCAGGAATTATGTATGGGGAAGGCTTTAAATCACTCCTTCGCCATGATCCCGATGTTATCATGATCGGTGAGATCAGGGATGAAGCTACAGCCAAGCTCGTGGTCCGGGCCGGAATGACGGGGCATTTAGTGCTTTCGACAGTCCATGCAGAAGACACATTAGGCTGTTTATTCCGGTTGATCGAATTTGGTTTGACCATTCAGGAACTTGAACAAACACTGCTCGGCATTGTTGCTCAGCGGTTGATTTCGCTGCGCTGCCCCTATTGCGGTGAAGTGTGCGACACTAATTGTTTTATGAGAAGAAAAAATAAAAGAATGGGTTTATTTGAACTGCTGTCAGGATCCGGGCTGGAAAAAGGTATAGAGTGGATTCGGGGCAACTCGAATCGGCCGGATGGTGAGAGAACATTGAATCATTTTATAAAACAAGGCATTGCTCTAGGATTTCTGCCTGCCCATAGCCTTGAGAGATGGGGGGTGGACAGGCTGTGAAAAAGGGAAGGAACTGGTCGAACAAACAGCAGGGAGCTTTTTTGATGCGCCTTGGCAGGCTGCTGGAACAGGGCTACACACTCCCAAAAGCAATTGCAATACTTAAGCTGCATCAGAACCGCTGGATGCAAGACGGTCTTCACCGGGTGTATGATTGCCTTAAAAGAGGATACTCCCTTCATGAAGCATTGGCACGAGAGAGATTTACAGGCGATGTGCTCGGTTTTCTTGAGTTGTCCGAAAAACATGGTGATTTGCGCTTCAGTGTCATGGAAGGTGCCAAAATGCTGCAGAAGAGGGAAGAAATCAAAGAACGATTCATTAAAGCGACAAGGTACCCGATATTCTTATTTGCTGTCGTTTTGTCGATATGTTTCATCATGTTTCGCTTGCTGATCCCCCACTTTTTATCTTTGTACTCCTCTTTAGACATCAATTTCCCTTATTTTACAATCGTAATGATTTCCATAATAAAGAAAGTTCCTTTCCTCTTTTTTCTGTTTGCTGCGTTTACTGTCACGGCTGCTGCAGCGTATATCGCTGTAATGAAAAAAATTTCTCCTTCCAAACGCATCTCGCTGCTCTTAAGAATTCCCATTGTAAAAAGAACACTTCCTGTCCTGATCACCCATCAATTTTCTATTCAGCTGGGCAGCCTGCTAAAAGGAGGATTGGCGATCAATGAGGCGTTAAAGATCCTCGAACAAAATCAATACATGCGATTTTTTCGAACAGAGGCTGCTTTGATGAAGCAAGAGCTCGTGAACGGGCTAAGATTTGAAGATATCGTTGCTCAAAAGCGCTACTTTGTTCCTGAGCTGTCTATGATTATTGCTCATGGACAATCCTGCGGAATGCTCGGTAAAGAATTGATTGCTTACAGTGAAATACTGCTCGCTTATGCAGAAGAAAAAATGGCAAAGTACATCGTTGTGGTCCAGCCGGTACTGTTTCTATTCATAGGGGTCATGATTCTTGTCATGTTTGTTTCGATGCTTTTGCCTATGTTTAAAATGATGGATTCCATTCAATAATTAAGGAGAGTTAGGATGAAAGATATGAACGAAAAAGGTTTCACGCTGATCGAAATGATGATAGTTCTCCTCATCATTTCTGTATTGCTTTTAATAGCGCTGCCGAGCATGGCAAAAAACCTTGGCGTCGCTAAAAATCTCGGATGCAAGGCAACACTGGATCTGGTTCAGGGCCAGGTAGGTGCTTATGAAGCCGATAAAGAAGAAAAATTGACGGATTTAGATACGTTGGTGACGGAAGGGTATGTGGATACGGTCAAATGTCCGAACGGAAACGCGCTGGAATTAAAAGGCGGAACGGTCGTTGAAACGGCTGATTAAACGGATCAACGGCTATACCTTGCTGGAGCTGATCATCGTTCTTTCGATCGGGAGTATCCTGTTGAGTGTTGCCTGCGCCTCACTTCAGAAATACTACAAAGGAAGGGAAGTGCATTTTTTTCTGGAGCAATTCAAGCGCGACTTGTATTTTACACAGCGAACAGCGATAAACGAGCAAAAGCTAGTTCATTTGCATATTTTCCCGGGTGAGAACCGGTATATTATTACCACCGGCATGAACGAAGTGTATAAGAATGTTAAATTCCCAAAGCAGATTCAATTTGAATCTGCAACGATGTCCTTGAAGATTACGTACAATAAAATAGGAAACATCAGTACTTCAGGAACGATGATTATCAAAACAGATGCTGGCAGATATAAGGTGGTATTTCTGTTGGGAAAAGGCAGGTTCTATGCTGAAAGATTCTAAAGGTTACTATTTGCTTGAAGCACTTCTCGCCTTAAGTGTCTTGTCAATCGTAATTGGCGGAGTTAGCCCGGTCTTGCACACCCTTTATACAGAACGCTTCACTCTTAAGCAAGACAGGGAGGCTTTAGAGCTTTTATCTAACAAACTGATTGAATTCGGAAATGATGATGAAGGGGGGACGTCCATAATCCGTGGACGTACGGCAGATTTTCAATGGAAGAAGAAAGAAGGGAGGATCTGCATTGAATTTACGGGGAAGAATGGAAGAGCCTATCGTGAATGTGATGTTGTTAAACAATGAAGGTTAGCCAAAAAGGGTTTACGCTCGTTGAAGCAATGGTGGCGCTGTCCATCTTTATCGTGCTGGCGGGCTTTGCGCCGCTGCTCATAAAAGTACTTTCGCCTCCGGTGCAAAGCGGTGTCTCAATGGAAGAATTGGAATCCTTTTATTCAGCGATCGGTCAGGCCATAAGGGAAGCGGTTAATGCGGAAGCAAGCGAAGAGAAACTGACCTTAACCACTTCTTCTGGACAGTCCGTCACCTATTCCTTCTATCAAAACCGGATACGAAAGCAGATCAATGGACAAGGATATGAAATCTGGCTGTTTTCTGTAAAGCGTTTTCGCCCTTCTGTAACTGGCCAGCTGGTTACGGTATCCATCACTGACACAGCCTCCCATGTCTATAAACGCGTGTTTGCCAGACAGGCAGAAATTGTTCTGGTGAATTCTTGAATAGCCGAGGATATATTTTCCCCACGGTTCTCGTTTTTTGTCTTATCTTCTCGATGCTGGCAGCACATCAGCTTCTCATTTTTATCGGTGAGAAACAGTTCATTGACGCACAGAGGGAACGGATGCAGCTGGATGCAATGATCGAGAAGTCCAGCCGGGATGCGATTAACAGCATAAAGAAAAATAAGAATCCAGCCGGCCGGTTTGCGTTCGACCATGGAGTGGTGGATTGCGTGGTGTCCACAGGGCAACCTCCTTCAATAGAAATAAAAATATCGGCAAGTTTGCGAAACCATCAGACAAAAAGCGTGGTTATATATTATAATAGCGAGACTAAAAGCATTACGAAGTGGGTGGAGGGTGCAAGTTGAAACCGATTTTTTTAACAGGATTCATGGGATCCGGCAAAACCACGATCGGTTCGCTGCTCGGCAAGAGATTAGACTTGCCGGTCGTTGATACTGATCACTACATTGAAGAAAAATACAATCAAAAAGTGGCAGAAATCTTTGCAGTTCATGGAGAAGTAGTGTTCAGGGGCTATGAAGCTTCTATCCTTCCTGAACTTCCTCAGCAGGATGCGATCATTACGACGGGCGGAGGAATGGCCGTTTCAGCGGAAAACCGGAAATACATGCTGGAAAACGGGTTTGTTATTTTTCTAAGCTGCCCGCTCGATACCATTTTTGAGAGACTGAAAGAAGACAGAAGCCGGCCATTGTTCAATCATGAAAAAAAGATAGAGATGGAGAAGCTGTACGATAGGAGGCTTCCTCTTTACCGTGATTGCCATTGGGTAATCGAGACCGGGGGATATGAGCCAGAAGAAACGGTCGAAGAAATTACAGCGAGGTTAGGTCGTTCCGATTTCGGGCAAACTGGTGACAAACAATAAAAAGGTGATGTCATCTTATGAATACCTATTTTAAGTTTGTCATTGAAGCAATCGTTAAGAGAATGAGCAGGTCTCCAGAGGAAAAACAAATGTTAAAACAGCAAAAAGCGGAACGAAAACAGCCTGTGCTCGTTTCTCTTTTTGGCATGGTCCCTTTTTCTCTGGGATTGATGTTCAAGAAGCGCCGGAAGTGAAGTTCCCTTTTGTTCTTATCATTTTTCAATCTACTGGAAGTATGATAATGTTGAACTATCATTTAAACGAAGAAGTGTGGTATAGATGGCTATAGAAAATGGGATTTATGATCGGCTGAAAAGACCGCTTAAAGATTTGCGGATCTCAGTCACTGATCAATGCAATTTTCGCTGCACCTATTGTATGCCGAAAGAAATCTTTGACGGGGACTATCCATTTTTAGAAAAAACAGAGCTGCTGAGCTTCGATGAGATCGTAACGATTGCCGAGCGCTTCATCTCCTTGGGTGTAACGAAGCTGAGAATAACGGGCGGTGAGCCTCTTATGAGGAAGAACCTCCCGGAACTGATCGGCCGGTTGAATCAGCTGCACGGTCTGAAGGACCTTGCTCTGACGACCAATGGCGTGCTTCTGCCCCGTGTCGCTCATGACTTAAAGAAGGCAGGAATGGACCGGGTTACTGTAAGCCTTGATTCTCTGGATTCCGAACTATTTGGCAGAATTAATGGAAGAGGGCTGGAAATCGATCCTGTTTTAGAAGGGATGAAGGCAGCCCACGAAGCAGGACTTAAAGTCAAAGTCAACATGATGGTCCGCAAAGGGGTTAACGATCAGGAAATTTTGCCGATGGCAGCCTATTTTAAAAAAACCCCCTACATCCTGCGGTTCATTGAATTTATGGATGTCGGCACAACGAACGGCTGGAACATGAAGGAAGTAGTTACAAAGGAAGAAATTCTTAAAGCCATTCAAACAGAACTTCCTCTTCTCCCGTCAGTTGAAAATTATTACGGGGAGGTAGCTTCCCGCTATCAATATGCTGATGGGGAAAATGAGATTGGCATCATCTCTTCAATTAGTGATTCTTTCTGTTCATCCTGTACACGGGCAAGGCTATCTGCAGATGGAAAGGTGTTCACTTGTCTCTTTGCTTCGAAGGGAATGGATTTTAAGACACCACTTCGTGAAGGCGCAACAAAAGATGACCTTGATAACATGATCACAAATCTTTGGGAAAACCGGAGCGACCGCTATTCTGATGAGAGAAGAGATGGAGCAGGCAAGAAGGAAAAAATTGAAATGTCATATATCGGGGGCTAAAGATAGCCCCTTTTTTTGCACTATTCTTTTGGTGTTCATGATGACAGAAAGGTATCAGACAAATAAAAGAGCCCGCCATTTATGATGTCCACGGTAATTTTCGGTTCGTATTGCGTACGGAGTGCCTCTTTTTCTACCTGATAATATTCCGGCTTTTCGATTTCATCCTCATAAAACCGATCCAATAGTTCTTCATCCTCCCGCCACCTGTTTTCGGCATCCTCCGCCCAGCTGTGATCATCTTCATGTATTTGCTGCTCAACGATTGCTTCGATTCGTTTTAATCCGCTCAACGGACGGATGAAGGGAGACAGTGTGTAGCAGAAATCCGGGATTTTCCGGGTAAGAGGAAGTGAACGAAGCTGTTCATGAAAGTTGCTTTCTATTTTCCCAGTAATCAAATGAATGCCGTAAGAAGAGATCATATCTTTTTTACGGTCACATTGATAGGAGGTTTTTAAATTCACACAGAGCCATGGATTTAAGGGGATGTTCTGCCCGGAGTCCTGGCGGATCGCTTCGTACATGCGGATGAACGAACCGAGTTTCTTGGTGGAGGCAAAAATCTGATGCAGCCTCGGTGAACCGAAGTGAATAAACTCCCCATTTGCGTCGGGGGGATGCTGCTGGCCTGTGATGAGAGTAAGAGCCATCGGGTTCGGTGTTCCGCCTGTTTTCTCTAGATAGTGCCAGTAAAAGGGCCGGTTCATCAGCAGTTTATCCAGCTCAACGGTGAGCTGGATCTTCATGTAACTATGATTTTTTTCCTCTACGATACAGTCGTTCGATTCAAAATAACGTTCAAGAAAATGATGAATCTCGTGCTGCTGCATGCTCTTCCCATCCTTTCTTTTTAATGCCTCCGTCCAGATTAATAAGAGCGGCAAGATTGTCCATTTTTACTTTTATTTCTCCTTCGCTTTCCGAGTTCAGCATGATATCCGAGATATAAGTTTCGATGTTTTTCAGTTCGAATTTTGCAAGGATCTCATCAAGCTCACCTATTACACTTTCAAACAAATTGATCTTATTATACAAAAGGTTTAAGATTCGTTCTTCAATGGTGTCCTGTGTCGCGAAATTATAAATATGAACGTCTCCTTTTTGCCCAATGCGGTGTATACGCCCGATCCGCTGTTCAATGCGCATAGGATTCCAGGGAAGATCATAGTTAATGATGTGCTGGCAAAATTGGAGGTTGATTCCTTCGCCACCTGCTTCAGTGGCAATAAGAACCTGTGCATGGTTTTTAAACAAGTGGGTCATGTAGTCTTTTTTGCTTCGCTTAAAGCCTCCCCGAAAAGGGACGGAGGAGATGCCATGCTGTTGAAGAAACCATTGCAAATATAGCTGTGTCGCTCTATATTCCGTAAAAATTATAACTTTATTTTTAATGGACTGTATCAGTTCCAGTGTTTGCAGTGCTTTTGAATTCTGTGAAACGTTCTCAATCTTTTTCATCAATGGGAGAATGGTCTGTTCAGTAGCGATGTTTCCGGCATCTTTCTGTAGCATGTTCTTTAAAGTAAGAAAGCAGGCTTCTCTTGAACTGCATACCTCTCGCTGCAATGTCAGGATCGAGAACTTGCTTCTATTAAAGTTTGGCTGCTCTTTAAGATCCGAGATGCTATTGTACAAGTCTCTCTCACTCTCAGAGAGTGTGATTGGAATCGTTTTGACCAGCCGTTTCGGCCATTTTAAGCCGGTCTCTTCTCTGCGGTTCCGGACCATAACTTTATTGACGAGCTGTTTTAGCTTCTCTTCATTTTTCAGTGAATGTTTATCGTTGCGGAAGTCTTTATCAAAATTCTCCTGATTGCCAAGATGTCCGGGTTTCAATAAAGTCACTAAGTTAAAAATCTCTTCCACCCGATTCTGTACAGGTGTGGCGGTAAGCAGCAGACAGAATTTTTTCTTCAAATGCTGTACGAATTCATAGTTTTTCGTATTTTTGTTTTTAAGTTTATGTGCTTCATCAATGACAATGATGTCGTAATCCTGATTGAGTACGATGTCCCGGTGGGGCTGCCTTTTTGCCGTATCAATCGATGAGACGACAACATCACACTGCTCCCACACATAGGATTTTTTCTGCGCTATTGCAGGGATGAAGAATTTTTGATTCAGTTCTCCTGTCCATTGAAGAACAAGGGATGCCGGTACGAGAATGAGCACCTTTTTAGCGAGTCCCCGGATCATATATTCTTTAATAATCAAGCCTGCTTCAATGGTCTTTCCCAGACCGACTTCATCTGCAAGAATGGCCTTTCCGTTCATTTTTTCAATGACCGTTTTTGCGACCTCAAGCTGATGGGGGAGAAATGTCAGCTGCGGAAGATGATCCGGTGCCTGAAGGCCGAGAAAATCAGGGATTGACAGGTTCTTCTCCGCTTCAAGCGCAAGATTATATAACTCCCATTTTGTCCAGGGTCCGTCATCTTCCATTCTTTTCACAAAGTCTTCATGCCAGTCCCGGTTAAAGTTAATGTTGAGATTCATCTACTGCTTTCCTTTCTCTGTACGGATAGCGCACCTATAGGTAATGGTATACAGATTCCCAAAATGGCGTTGCTTTTTAAACTGAAATAATGATAGGATAATAATGTGTTTCCAAGGTAAAAACATATATTTAGTATGGACGATGGAATATAATTACATACTTGCGAATGAAAGCAAGAGGAGAGACTATTTCGGTAGCGCCGAAGGAGCAAGCGGGAGCGAAACTCTCAGGCAAAAAGACTCTTGTTTGACGCGTCTCTGGAGAGCGTCCGCGGTCACGCGGCCACCAACGAAGAAACGAAGGGGCAAGCCCCTGAGAAACTTACTGGTTAAAGGACAGAGGGATACCTGGCAAAGGTATTTCTCTGTCCTTTTTTCGTGATATCCTGTTCAACGGATCAACTTGTGTGATTTTTACTTGGAATTTTTTGAATATTACCAATGATGGATTAAAAGGAGGAAGAGTAATGGGGGAATTAAAGCGTACACCACTTTTTGAAGTTTACAAGGGCCATGGCGGCAAAGTCATCGACTTTGGCGGATGGGAGCTTCCTGTCCAGTTTTCCCGTATAGGGGAAGAGCATGAGGCAGTCCGTACAAAAGCCGGGCTCTTTGATGTATCTCACATGGGTGAATTTGAAGTGAAAGGTGAAGGAGCAACGAACTTCTTGCAGTACATGCTCACCAATGACATCTCCAAGCTGAAAGACGGAAGCGCACAATATACCATAATGTGCTTTGAAAACGGGGGCACTGTTGACGACCTGCTTGTCTATAAGCACAGTGATCAGCATTATCTTCTCGTTGTGAATGCATCCAACATCGAAAAGGATTTTAACTGGCTTGAGTCACATGTAACAGAAGGCGTTGAGCTGACCAATATCTCTGATTCTACAGCTCAGCTCGCTTTGCAGGGGCCCGCTGCAGAGAAGATTCTTCAGAAGCTGACTGATACAGAGCTGTCCTCCATTGGCTTTTTTAAATTTAAAAATGATGTAGACCTGCAAAGCAACAGAGCGCTTGTATCACGCACGGGCTATACAGGTGAAGACGGATTTGAAATCTACTGCCGTCCTGAGGCTGCAGTCAAGCTTTGGGATCTTATCCTCAAAGCAGGTGCAGAAGAGGGAATTCTTCCATGCGGTTTAGGTGCAAGGGATACGCTGCGTTTTGAAGCGAAACTTGCGCTTTACGGCCAGGAGCTGACAAAAGACATCACTCCGATCGAAGCGGGAATCGGTTTCGCAGTAAAAACGGATAAAGAAGCAGATTTTATCGGCAAGGAAGTCCTCAAACAACAGAAAGAAGAAGGCGCACCTCGTAAGCTGGTGGGTATTGAGATGATCGACAAGGGTATTCCACGGTCTCATTATGAAGTTTTCAAGGATGGAGAACGCATCGGAGAAGTCACCACAGGCACTCAATCACCGACTCTGAAAAAGAATCTGGGTCTGGCTCTGATAAAAAGCGAGTTTACTGAATTAGGAACAGAAGTGGAAGTACAAGTAAGACAAAAACGATTAAAGGCGGTTATCGTTAAGTCGCCGTTCTATAAACGCAGCTAAATTAGCCACTGGGGAGGATATTCACATGACGTTTCGTTATTTGCCGATGACAGAGCAAGATAAAAAGGAAATGATGAAAGCTGTCGGTATAGCATCGACAGAAGAATTGTTCAAAGATATTCCAGAAAAGGTCCGCTTTAAAGGAGAACTTCAGATTGAAAAGGCCTTTTCTGAGCCAGAGCTTGTAAAATACATGTCAGGACTTGCGCAAAAAAACAAAAATACGAAAGACTATCCAAGCTTTTTAGGTGCGGGTGTCTATGACCATTACACACCATCAATCGTAAACCATGTAACACTCCGCTCTGAATTCTATACAGCTTATACACCGTACCAGCCCGAAATCTCTCAGGGAGAACTTCAGGCAATCTTCGAATTCCAGACGATGATCTGTGAGCTTACAGGCATGGATGTAGCGAATTCATCCATGTACGATGGGGGAACAGCCCTTGCAGAAGCGGCATTGTTATCTTCAGGACAAACGAAACGCAAAAAGATTATCGTATCCAAAAGTGTTCACCCGGAATCCCGTGCTGTTCTTCAAACCTACGCTAACGGACAGTTTCTCGAAGTTGTTGAGGTGGGAACAAAGGATGGACTGACGGATCTGGATCAGCTTAAAGAAGCGGTGGATGGAGAGACCGCCTGTGTACTCGTACAATATCCTAACTTCTTTGGCCAAGTGGAATCATTGAAAGAGATTGAGGAAATTGTTCACAGCGAAAAAGCCATGTTCGTTGTTTCGAGTAATCCGCTGTCATTGGGAGTACTTACTCCTCCTGGCAAGTTTGGAGCAGACATTGTCGTGGGAGATGCACAGGTTTTCGGAATTCCTCAAGGGTTTGGCGGACCTCATTGCGGCTATTTTGCCGTAACACAAAAGCTGATGAGAAAGGTTCCGGGACGTCTCGTCGGACAGACGGTCGATGAGAACGGCAAAAGAGGTTTTGTATTGACACTGCAGGCTCGTGAGCAGCATATCCGCCGCGACAAAGCGACCTCTAACATCTGTTCGAATCAGGCATTGAATGCCCTGGCTGCTTCTGTTGCCATGACCGCTCTTGGAAAGCAGGGCATCAGAGATATTGCAGGACAGAATATCCAGAAAGCGCATTACGCAAAGAATGTTCTTGAAGAAAAAGGTCTTTCCGTTCCATTTAGTGCACCTTTCTTTAACGAATTTGTCGTAAAACTGAACAAACCTGTAAAAGCCATCAATAAAGAATTGATTGAAAACGGGATGATCGGCGGATATGATTTGGGCCGGGATTATCCTGACCTTGAAAATCACATGCTCATTGCAGTTACTGAACTGCGTACTAAGCTTGAGATTGATAAACTGGCAACGGTATTGGAGGGTCTATAATGAACAATCATGATACAGCACTTATTTTTGAATTGTCCAAAGAGGGCAGAGTCGGCTACAGTCTTCCCGATCTTGATGTTCCGGAAGTAAGCCTGGATAGTCTTATTCCTTCTGATTATGTCCGTGAAGAGCCAGCTGAGCTTCCTGAAGTTTCCGAGCTTCAGATTATGCGCCATTATACGGCTCTTTCTAAACGCAACCACGGTGTAGACTCCGGATTCTATCCGCTTGGTTCCTGCACGATGAAGTACAATCCAAAAATTAATGAAGATGTGGCACGATACCCTGGATTTGCACAGATCCACCCTCTTCAGGACGAAGAAACTGTTCAGGGTGCGATGGAGATGCTTTATA
This sequence comes from Fictibacillus sp. B-59209, assembly GCF_036216745.1. Taxonomy (NCBI): domain Bacteria; kingdom Bacillati; phylum Bacillota; class Bacilli; order Caryophanales; family Fictibacillaceae; genus Fictibacillus; species Fictibacillus sp. B-59209. Next base: position 219,674 of record NZ_JARMMC010000014.1, read on the forward strand.
ACCTTCAGACCTCTCTTGCTGAAATTACGGGGATGGACGAAGTAACCCTTCAGCCGGCAGCCGGTGCCCATGGAGAGTGGACAGGATTAATGATGATCCGTGCTTACCATGAAGCAAATGGTGACAGCCACCGTACAAAAGTCATCGTTCCTGACTCGGCTCACGGAACGAATCCTGCATCAGCAACCGTTGCGGGTTTTGATTCTATTACCGTTAAATCCGATGAGCGCGGACTTGTTGACCTTGACGACCTTCGCCGTGTTGTAGGGGAAGATACAGCCGCTCTTATGCTGACGAACCCAAATACACTCGGTCTTTTTGAGGAGCACATCCTTGAAATGGCGGCTATCGTCCATGAAGCCGGAGGAAAACTTTACTACGATGGTGCCAATATGAATGCCATCATGGGCTACACACGCCCGGGAGACATGGGTTTTGATGTCGTGCATTTAAACCTTCATAAAACGTTCACAGGCCCTCACGGCGGCGGCGGACCTGGATCTGGTCCGGTTGGAGTGAAGAAAGACTTGATCCCGTTCCTGCCAAAACCTGTTCTTGTGAAAAAAGAAGAAGGATTCACGTTTGAATACGATCGTCCACAATCCATCGGCCGAGTAAAACCATACTACGGAAACTTCGGCATAAATGTCCGCGCCTACACCTATATCCGTACGATGGGTCCAAAGGGACTTAAGAATGTATCAGAGTATGCGGTGCTAAACGCCAACTATTTGATGAGAAGGCTTGAGCCGCATTTTGATCTTCCGTTCACACAGCATTGCAAACACGAGTTTGTACTGTCCGGCAGAAGACAGAAGAAGCTCGGAGTACGTACACTGGACATGGCAAAGCGCCTGCTTGATTTCGGTTATCATCCGCCGACCATCTATTTCCCTCTTAGCGTAGAAGAGGCGATTATGATCGAACCGACAGAAACCGAGTCAAAAGAGACGCTGGATGAATTCATCGATGCGATGATCCAAATTGCTCAGGAAGCCGAAAAGTCTCCAGAAGTCGTTCAGGAGGCGCCGCACTCAACAGTTGTCAAAAGACTGGATGAGGCGATGGCTGCCCGTAAACCAGTGTTACGTTATGTAAAGTAGAATACTAATAAAAAAGGTTCGGGAGATTACTCCCGAACCTTTTATCATGATGATTTAACTTTGCCAGTCCATTTTTTAAATCCGCCTCTCAAATGAGAAAGGTCAGTATATTTATTTTTACGCAGGAATTGTGCGGCTCTGGCACTGCGCATACCGCTCTCGCAGTATAGATAGACCGGCTTGTCCTGGCGAATTTCAATTTTACGCTGTTTCATTTGTGTCAGAGGAATGTTCCTCGCACCAAGTATATGCCCTTTTTTAAATTCCTCCGGTTCCCGGACATCAATCAGCTGTGCTTTACGGTATCCAGCTCTGAATTCCTCTTCGCTTAGCGTTGTTAAATATTTCTTTTGATACAGCGCGGTCACTACGAGGTAGACGAGAACCGCTGCCAAAATAGCAAGAACGATAATCCATTCCATTTCATTTGCACTCCTTTTTTCTATCTCCTACAATTATATCTTCACAGCCCGCCAGAATCAAAAGAATAATATAAAAAAATTGGCAGTACTTGATGTTTTGACAGGAGTCATAGTTTTGATAAACTAGTAGGGTACTAAAAAGGAGATAGTTATATGGAGAGAGAAAAGTGGTTATTCATTGATTCAGGAAACTGTGATCCTGCCTATAACATGGCATTGGATGAAGCATTACTGACGTGGCACAGCGAAGGCAAAATTCCACCGGTCATACGGTTCTATGGCTGGAATCCAGCAACGCTGTCCATCGGCTACTTTCAGAAGGCCGAAAAGGAGATTAACCTTGAGGCGGTTGAAAAATACGGCCTTGGCTTTGTGCGCCGTCCGACGGGAGGCCGCGGAGTTCTCCATGATCAGGAGCTTACATATAGTGTGATTGTTACCGAAGAGCATCATAACATGCCAAAAACAGTGACGGAAGCCTACCGGGTTATATCCGAGGGCATTCTGCAAGGTTTCCGCAACCTTGGTTTGGACGCCTATTTTGCCATCCCGCGTACAGAGGAAGAGAAGGCGGGATTGAAAAACCCTCGCTCGGCTGTCTGTTTTGATGCTCCTTCCTGGTACGAACTCGTGGTAGAGGGGAGAAAAGTAGCCGGCAGTGCTCAAACCCGCCAAAAAGGGGTTATTCTGCAGCATGGTTCCATCCTCCTGGATCTGGATGAAGACAAGCTGTTTGATCTTTTTGTGTACTCCAGTGAACGTGTCCGTGAGCGGATGCAGAAGGCTTTTAAGAATAAGGCGGTAGCCATGAACCAGCTCAGGGAAACACCGGTCACACAAGAAGAAGCGAAGAAAGCTTTCCATGCCGGGTTTGAAGAAGGATTGCATCTCGATCTGCAGCCGTACACTTTGAATGAAGAGCAGGAGAAAGAAGTAGAACAGATCGCTGAATCAAGATATAGAAGCAAAGAATGGACGTTTAGAAGATAAGGTGGAAATCGGGACAACGATGGCTGTCTCGGTTTTTATTTTTTGCACTTGTCAAGCCAGAAAAAATTTTTGGGCCGTCCACAAGGATGTTCAATAAAGCCCGATGTTACAAGGTTCCTTTCGTTGGTATTTTTTTCAATCTTTAAATGTGTAGAATTGAGGGGATTTGAAGCGGGAAAAACATCAAATTCTATGTTTTTCTTAATAAAGCTTGGTTTTTCTAGTTTGACAAGATAAATATTTTGACAACAGGTTTACCTATATATAGTATAGTGGTAACTTAACTACATACAACATATAGAAAAAAGATTGGATTTTTTCATAAGGAGGAGAATGATGGGAGTAGCGGTACATGACCCTTCAGGAATTAACATTGAAATGCTGAATAAGGATATTGAACAATTTCCCCAAGTACACCCCATAACAGGTGACATGAAAACAGCGCATAAAGGTGTTTCCCGTCTTGTAATGCTGGACAGGTACAGTTTTAAAGATACAGAGAGGAAAACATTAAAGGAAGGAGATTTCGTTGTATTAACGGTCAAAGAAGACCCGAAATTCCCTGCGAGAGGACTTGGATACATCGTCAGTATCGATTGGGAAGCGAAAACTGCGCGTGTCAGGGTAGAAGATGAGTTCAAGTCTGCCCTTGATAAGCCGGAGGAAGCGGAATCAGGAATTATCAACCGTTCTTTGGACGTGATGGACAAGCCGCTTGAAGTGTTTTATGAGCAGATCGCAAAGAGAAATGCGACAGGGCTAGCAAGTGTGGAAACCACTGAAGAAAAACGTCAGGAATCTTTCGAGAAGTTTTACAAAGAACTTTCCGAGATGAACTTTATTCCGGCAGGACGTGTTCTATATGGTGCCGGTGCAGAAACAGACGTTACGTATTTCAACTGCTACGTGATGCCTTATGTAAAGGATTCAAGAGAAGGAATCTCTGATCATCGTAAACAAGTAATGGAGATCATGAGCCGCGGCGGAGGGGTAGGAACAAACGGTTCGACCTTAAGGCCGAGAAACGCTCTGGCGCGCGGAGTAAACGGGAAATCATCCGGATCGGTATCATGGCTGGATGATATTGCGAAGCTTACCCATCTGGTTGAGCAGGGCGGGAGTCGCCGCGGCGCTCAGATGATCATGCTCGCGGATTGGCACCCTGACATTATCGATTTTATTATTTCAAAAATGCAAAACCCAAGAATCCTTCGTTACCTGATCGAAAATACAGAGGACGAAAAAATTAAGCAGGTCGCTCAGGACAAGCTTAAATTTACTCCGCTGACACCGACGGAAAAAGCGATGTATGAAGGAATTCTACGTTACAAGGAGATTCCGGGAACAGGTGGATTTGATGCAGATGTTCACCGTGAGGCAGAGCGTATGCTGCGTGATGGGGGAACATACAGTGTTCACAATTCCGAATTCCTGACAGGGGCGAATATCTCAGTAACGATCACGAAAGAATTTATGGAAGCTGTAGAAAATGATGAAGAGTACGCTCTTCGCTTCCCGAACGTTGAAAATTACACACCGGAAGAAATGAGAGCTTACAACAAAGAATGGCATGAAGCTGGTGATGTAAGAGTCTGGGAAGAAAAGGGCTACAGCATCCGTGTTTATAAAAGGATCAAAGCAAGAGAGCTTTGGAACCTCATTAACATTTGTGCAACCTATTCAGCTGAACCAGGCATCTTCTTTATCGATAATGCTAACGACATGACCAATGCTGTTGCCTATGGGCAGAAGGTTGTAGCGACAAATCCATGTGGAGAACAGCCTCTTGCACCATATTCTGTCTGTAACCTTGCTGCTGTTAACCTCGGCACCATGGCAGACAAAGAGTACAAAACGATAGATTTTGAGAAATTGGAGCGCACAGTAGAAGTTGGCGTTAGAATGCAAGACAATGTAATTGACGCGACACCTTACTTCCTTGAACCAAACCGCATCCAAGCACTCGGTGAGCGCCGTGTCGGCCTTGGTGTCATGGGTCTTCATGATCTACTCATCTATTGCGAAACAATGTACGGTTCAGAAGAAGGAAACAAGATGGTGGATAAAATCTTTGAAACCATCGCCACTACCGCATACCGTACATCCATCGAGCTTGCCAAAGAAAAAGGAAGCTTCCCGTTCCTGGTGGGCAAGACAGAAGCAGAAACGAAACAGCTTCGTGAGAACTTTATTAAAACCGGCTATATGAAAAAACTGCCGGAAGATATCCATCAAGGCATCTTGAAATACGGGATCAGAAACTCGCATTTATTAACTGTGGCTCCTACAGGAAGCACCGGGACCATGGTTGGTGTCTCGACAGGGCTTGAACCTTACTTCTCCTTCTCGTACTTCAGAAGCGGAAGACTGGGTAAATTTATTGAAGTGAAAGCGGATATCGTCAAAGAATATTTGGATCGGAATCCGGAAGCGGACGAAAACAACCTGCCTGAATTCTTTGTTTCAGCTATGGAATTGTCTCCTGAAGCGCATGCGGATACGCAATGTGTGATCCAAAACTGGGTAGACAGCTCCATAAGTAAAACGGTGAACGCGCCGAAGGGCTATTCTGTCGATCAGGTGAAAAAAGTGTATGAGCGTTTATACAAAGGCGGAGCAAAAGGCGGGACCGTGTATGTGGACGGAAGCCGTGATGCCCAAGTCTTAACGCTGAAGGCTGAGGAGTCATTTGAACAAACAGAAATGAACCTTGGGGAAGAAGAAAAAAGTAAAGTAGTACTTGTAGATACGATTACCGATCTTCGCTCAACAGATGTTACAGTCGGAAACGAGGTTGGCAATACATGCCCAGTCTGCCGCAAAGGAAAAGTAAAAGAAATCGGCGGCTGCAACACGTGCACGAACTGCAACACTCAGCTAAAATGTGGATTGTAAGAACAGTTCTTTTATAAAAGAGGCATGACCTGCGGGTCGGCCTCTTTTTTTACGGACGGAAGTACTGGAAAGGCAAAATCCCACTGCCGGCCGAATATTTTCTTAAGGCGCCCGAAAAAACTTCTCAGCCGCCCGAAAGCAGTAAATTCATCACGAAAGCGCAGAGCCCAGAGTGCACTCTGTTACATATAAATCAAACAGCCTTGTCACCCTTTCTTTTGTATAGTAAAATTTTAGACAGAGCAGAGAAAGAATGAATCGGAGGGAACAGCATGCCCCCAACACCCAGCATGGAAGATTATATTGAACGAATCTATGCGTTAATTGAAGAAAAAGGATATGCCAGGGTTTCTGATCTTGCTGAAAGTCTGGAAGTACATCCCTCCTCAGTTACAAAAATGATACAAAAGCTGGATAAAGGAAAGTACCTCGTCTATGAAAAGTATCGCGGATTCGTATTAACCCCAAACGGAAAAAAACTCGGCAAACGCCTCGTTTACCGGCATGAATTACTGGAAGGCTTTTTAAAAGTTATCGGTGTTGACCAGGAAAAAATCTTTGACGACGTAGAAGGAATCGAGCATCATTTAAGCTGGAATGCCATCGACAGGATCGGGGATCTTTTGCAATATTTTGAGGAAGATCCGCAGAGAGTTGAAGCATTAAAAGAGATACAGCAAAAAAATCAGGAACAATCATAACAGGCGTTGTGATTGTTTTTATTTTTGTTGAATATTGTACTTCCCCTCGTGATTAGGATAATAAAGGGGGGAATTCATGATGATGGTGGATGGAGTATTCTCAGGCGGTGGCATTAAGGGGATATCATTGATAGGTGCCATTCAGGCAGCAGAAGAGAGGGGCCTTCAATTCAAACGTGTAGCCGGAACGAGTGCCGGGGCGCTCGTGGCTTCCCTCGTAGCAGCTGGATATACTTCTGATGAACTGAAAGATCTTATTCACAATGTCGATTTGAAACAGTTTCTTGATGAAAAGAAATCATGGGTGCCCATACCGTTTATGAATTGGCTGAAGGTGTATTGGAAATTAGGCCTTTATAAAGGGGATGCCCTTGAAAGATGGGTTAAGGAGCTTTTAAAGGCAAAAGGCATTGAGACTTTTGCGGATATTCAGGACGGATCGCTGAAAATTATAGCTTCAGATATTACCCGTGGAAGGCTGGTCGTTCTGCCTGATGACCTGCAGGAATACGGTTTGCTGAAAGAAAAGTTTCCGGTAGCCAGAGCGGTACGGATGAGCTGCAGCATTCCTTACTTTTTTTATCCGATCACCCTTTATAATCGCCTGGGCCAAAAAAGCTTTATTGTAGATGGGGGTGTTTTAAGCAATTTTCCGATTTGGCTGTTTCAGCGAAAAGACCGAACATCTGAACGGCCGGTCCTTGGGTTTCAGTTAAGTTCATCGTACGGAAATATTCCGACGCATAAAGTGAACAATGCCTTTAACTTGTTTAAGGCTCTGTTTCAGACGATGATGGAAGCCCATGATAACCGCCATATTTCCAAGTATGATGCGAGTGATATTATTTTTATCCCTGTAAAGGAAATTTCAGTCGTTGATTTCGAAATGGCAGAGGAAACGAAAAATGCTTTAATGGATTTTGGGTATCTGCAGGGAACAGAGTTTTTAAACCGGTGGGTGGCAGGAAAAAAAATATGGACCCCATATAAAAATCGAGCCTAAAAAGAAGCTCGATTTTTTTTCTTATTCTTTTTTCCTTCAATTACTGTGAGGTTGTGTTCTTTTTTACGTTTTTTGAATGGAGCGGGTTTGTTTGCAGCTGAACTCTTCTTAATCGGTGGGGCAGATTGATTATATTTTCGTTTGGACTGCTTTACCGCTTTTTTGTATTTTCCGTTTTCACCGGGACGAAACCGCTGAAAGATAAAATAAACAAGAGCAACAACCAAGCCGATCATGAGCAAATTCGTGATTAACTTTTGAGGTGAAAAGAATAATTGTGACCCAAGTCCAATTACTGCCAACACGATAATAACCCAAATGACTGGATGAAATGATTTTCGATGCAACAGGTTCACCTCCTTGAAGAATTAAACGATTTTTGTACTGTTTTCGAGTTTTCTTTTTTCATGTTCGGCATCCCGGCGGAGCATTTCGGTAAATGACAGGATGGCCACTTCGGTCTGTTCACGGTCAGGTTCTTTCGTGGTGAGAAGCTGTAGCCATAAGCCAGGAAATCCGAGATATTTGAGAACAGGGATATTCCTTAGTTTGTTCGTAATCTGCAAAACTTCAAAAGAAACACCGAGGACTACCGGAATCAGCACTAGTCTGTAAACGACCCGCTGCCATAAAGGATCAGACGGAACGAACAGATAGATAAAGACTCCGACCACTACCGTAAACAGTATGAAACTGCTTCCGCAGCGGTAATGAAGCCTGGTTTGCTTCTTTACATTATCAACGGTAAGTTCAAAACCGTTCTCGTAGGCATTAATTACTTTGTGTTCCGCTCCGTGGTATTGAAAGACTCTTTTTATTGTTGGCGTTAAAGACACAAAGTAAATGTACGATAGGAGAAAAAGAAATTTAAAGAATCCCTCCAGCAGGTTTTGGCCGATATGGCTTTGCACCCAAGGCCTGAATGCTTCTGCGAGAAAAACAGGAACTAGGGTAAAAACAAATTTTGCAAACAGAAAAGAGACGATGCCAATAATGGCCAGACTGAAAACGAACATCGCTTTGGATGGGGAGGACTCTTCCTTTTTTAATTCCTCACCTGGCGAGACGTTATATCTTTCAGTAGAGTAGTTCAAATGTTTGGTTCCGTTTGAACTGGCCTCCAGAATAGCCGCGATCCCCCGAAGAAAAGGAACCTTTTTAATCTTGTTCAGCCATGGGCTGTAGCGCTTAATCACTTCGAAATACTCAATACTGTCATCATTCCTGCGGATGGCGGTAACATATGTGTGCTTGCCGGCAAACATCACCCCTTCGACGACTGCCTGGCCGCCGTATGCCGGTTTTTTGTTTTCTGTCATTTCTACACCTCTACCCTTTATGTTTATTAGCTTAATTCTACAGGAAAAAGCTATAAACCTCTAGGCAATCGTGCGTTATCTTTATTTTTCCCATTTTATACATTTTTAACACGGAATATTAATAGAACTCAACTTATTGAAAGCAATGAAAGAAAACGGGACATACTGTAAGATGGAGGTGTTTTTTCCAATGGATGATTTTAAACAGGACAAGAATAAGCGAGAAGAACCGATTTCCTTTATGGCCAGGGTGGTCAGTGTTGGATTCTTTGGGGGGCTTTTCTGGGGGCTTGTCGGTTATTTTGCATACTACCTTAATTTGTCCAAGATTGGACCAGGGCTCATCCTTGCACCATGGGCGCTTGGAAAATGGAAGTCGCTATGGCTTGGCCAGCTCATCGGTGTTATTTTTATTTCTCTTCTTTCCATTCTCGTTGCTATTTGTTACCGATATCTTCTAGCAAAAGTAAAAAGTATGGCTGGCGGCCTCTTTTTCGGTATTGTTCTCTGGGTCATCGTTTTTTACTTGCTGCACCCCATATTTCCAGGCTTGGAACCGATGAGTAAAATAGGAAGAAATACGATTGCCACTACACTGTCCCTGTATATTCTGTATGGCATTTTCGTAGGGTACTCCATATCTTTCGAATATCAGGAACGGCAACCTTCAAAAAGCGGGGAAAGTACCTAACTATTCAAAAAAATACCTGTATGATAGAATGTTCATGGAACATTCTATTTTTTTAAGGGGGCCAATCATGGAACGAATACTGGTCATTAACGGCCCGAATCTGAACCGGCTCGGTACAAGGGAGCCCTCCATATACGGTGATGACACACTGGCTTCTCTTGAACAGCGGCTCATTCATTTCGGAGAGATAAAAAACGTGAAGGTAGAGTGCAGGCAATCCAATCATGAAGGGATCTTACTGGACTGGATTCAAGAAGCAGAGAGTAAATTTAGCGGGATCGTCTTAAATGCAGGGGCCTTTACACATTATAGTTATGCAATTCGGGATGCCATTGCTAGTGTGAACATCCCGGTTGTTGAAGTACATATTTCAAACATTCATGCAAGAGAGGAATTTCGCCACCATTCGGTCATCGCACCTGTTGTGGCCGGACAGATCGCAGGTCTCGGGTTCAAGGGCTATGAGCTTGCGGTTTTAGCACTGCTTGATTCGTTCAGCTAAAATAGGGCATTAGGGGAGGAAAAGGCATGTCAAGATTAGAGAAATTGAGAGCGGAATTTCAAAACCATGATATTGACGGGCTCATCGTAACATCCGGGAAAAATCGAAGATACCTCAGCGGATTTACAGGAAGTTCTGGTGTGCTTGTCATCTCTGAAAAAGAAGCGAAACTCATTACCGATTTCAGGTATATGGATCAGGCAGCAGAACAAGCGAGAGACTTTGAGGTTATTAAGCACACTGCTGCTATTCAGGAAAAAGCTGTTCAAGCCGCGGCCGAAATGGGAATAAAGAAAGCCGGGTTCGAGCAGGATCATCTCACCTTTGCGCAATACCGCACGTATGAGAAGTACATCTGCAGCCAGGACACGGAGCTTGTGCCGATTTCCGGTCTGATTGAAAAATTACGCTTGATTAAGGATAATTCAGAGATTAAGATATTAAAGGAAGCCGCACAAATTGCGGATGCAGCATTCTCTCATATCACTTCTTACATAAGGCCTGGCCTAACTGAGCTTGAGGTCTCGAATGAGCTTGAATTTTTCATGAGGAAGAATGGGGCATCGTCTTCTTCTTTCGATATTATTGTGGCATCAGGCTATCGCTCCGCACTTCCGCATGGAGTAGCTTCTCAGAAGAAAATAAACGAGGGGGAACTCGTCACCCTTGATTTTGGAGCATACTATAAAGGCTATTGCTCGGATATTACACGGACGGTTGCTGTTGGCGAAATTTCTTCGGAGCTTCGGAAGATTTATGAAACGGTTTATGAAGCACAGGCAAGGGGAATGCAGGGAATAAAACCCGGAATGACTGGAAGGCAGGCAGATGCCTTGACGAGGGACTATATTACCGAACAGGGATACGGTGAAAATTTCGGGCATTCGACGGGTCATGGCATTGGCCTCGAGGTTCATGAAGGACCTAGTCTTGCTGTCCATTCAGATATCGTTCTTGAGGCGGGTATGATCGTCACGGTAGAACCGGGAATCTATGTTTCCGGTTTAGGCGGAGTAAGGATTGAAGATGATGCCCTTATTACGGAACAGGGGAATGAATCTCTTACTCATTCTTCAAAAGAACTGCTTATTTTAGGTTAGTATAATCAGGAGGAAAAGCGATGATTTCAGTTAATGATTTTAGAACAGGATTGACCATTGAGGTAGACGGCGGGATTTGGCAGGTAATGGAGTTCCAGCACGTAAAACCAGGAAAAGGAGCTGCCTTCGTTCGTTCTAAGCTCCGCAATCTCCGTACAGGGGGCATTCAGGAAAAAACGTTCCGCGGCGGTGAAAAAGTAGCTAAAGCTCACATCGAGAATAGAAAAATGCAATATTTATATGCTTCAGGTGATACACATACGTTCATGGATAATGAATCGTATGAGCAAACCGAACTCACATCCGCTCAGCTTGAGCATGAATTAAAATTCCTGCTTGAGAACATGGTCGTTCAGATCATGACCTATCAAGGCGAAACCATCGGGGTTGAGCTGCCGAACACGGTAGAATTGGAAGTTACAGAAACAGAACCTGGAATTAAAGGCGATACAGCTTCAGGCGGATCAAAACCAGCTACCCTTGAGACTGGCTTGATTGTACAAGTTCCTTTCTTTATTAACCAAGGCGACAAATTAATCATTGATACACGTTCAGGTGACTACGTTTCCAGAGCGTAAATTTACACATGCAAAAAGCTTCATTCCTCATCGGAGGGATGGAGCTTTTTTGTATTTCCTCAGGTCATAAAGCGTGCTGACAAGCATAAGGTATAATACCTATTTCTTTTTGGGGTGGTGCGCTTGGAAAATGTAATGGCCGTGTTGCCGGAAGCTGTCTGTAAATTGATTATAAAGTACCCGAAGGAGCGGTTAGATCAACTTGAGGAAATCCGTTTTCGATTGCAAAAACCGCTTGAACTGATCATTAATGGCAAACCTGAATACCCTTCCACCGGAAGCGGATATTATATCGTTCGTCCGGAAGATGGCGTTCAGCTGATCAATAAGCTAAGCCGGTATTCCCTTTACGCTCTGGAAGAAGAACTGAAGAGAGGCTATATCACCATCAAAGGCGGACACCGGGTGGGTCTCGCGGGTAAAGTGATCACGGAAAAAGGTGAAGTAAAAGCGATTAGAGATATCGGTTCTTATAACATCCGCATCGCCAGACAAAAAATCGGAAGCGCTGATCCTTTCCTTTCGGTTCTCTACCATAACCGCCGGTGGCTTAACACTTTGATCGTGGGAGCGCCTCAGACAGGAAAAACAACGCTGCTGCGGGATCTTGCAAGAGCGGTCAGTGCAGGATGGCCGGAAAACAATATACCATCCAGCAAAGTAGGCATTGTTGATGAACGCTCAGAGATTGCAGGGAGTGTGAAGGGGGTGCCGCAGTTTGTATTGGGACAAAGAGTAGACGTGCTCGATGCCTGTCCCAAAGCGGAAGGCATGATGATGATGATCCGGTCGATGAGCCCCGAGGTGCTGATTGTTGATGAGATCGGAAGAAAAGAAGATGTGGATGCCATTCTGGAAGCGATGAACGCAGGGGTAGGAATGATGATGACCGTTCACGGACACTCCCTTGAAGAAGCGCTCCGGCGTCCTGCCATTTCCCCTCTTGCTGATATGAAGCTTTTTGACAGGTACATTGAACTGACAAGGGCAGGCAAGCCTGGCACCGTCCGAGGGATATATGATGAGAACAGGAAGCGTATCTCTGCAGAAATGAAGAGCAGGCCATGAACTGGTTTGGAGCGGTACTTATTCTACTGTCGACTACGTGGATCGGCTTTGAGCTGGCTAAAAAAGTAAGAGAAAGGCCGAAACAGCTTAGACAGCTGAAAGTAGGCCTCCAATCGCTGGAGGCAGAAATCATGTACGGCCTCATTCCGCTTGATGAAGCCTTCCTCCATCTCAGTACCCAGCTGAAAGGGCCGGTTGCCGAATTTTTTCTCGATGTATCGAATCGGCTGGAGGAATCGGCTTCTTCTGTACTGGATGCTTGGGAGAGTGGTTTAGCCGGTCTGTCCGACGCCTCTGCCTTTAAAAAAGAGGAGATCGAGATCCTCAGGCAGTTCGGCGCAACCCTTGGGAGACACGACCGGGAAAACCAGCAAAGACAAATCAAGTTAACACTCGCACATCTGGAGAGAGAACTTTCTGAAGCGAACGAAGCACAGTTGAAATATGAAAGAATGTACAAGAGTCTCGGTATTCTTGCGGGGCTGCTTCTCATCATCTTATTGTTCTAGTCATGGGAGGAAATCAGATGGGTTTTGAAGTGAACGTTGTCTTTCAAATTGCTGGTCTTGGAATCATTGTGGCGATGCTGCACAGTGTTCTGAAGATGGTTGGAAAAGAAGATTATGCAAATTGGGTGACACTGCTTGGGTTCATAGTAGCGTTATTTATCGTTATTTCACTTTTAAGCGACCTGTTTCAAAAAGTGAAAGGCGTCTTTCTTTTTCAATAACTGAAGGGGGTTTCCAACATTGAGATTCTTCAAATTGTAGGATTAGGTTTAATAGGTACGTTTCTTGCTCTCATTCTGAAAGAACAAAAAACGTCCTTTGCCTTTTTGCTTACCCTCGTTGTAGGAATTACGATCTTTCTATTCTTGATCGATCAGATTGCTCTAGTGTTAAGGATGCTGGAGCACCTGGCTGAAGAAGCACATATCAATCTTATGTACGTTGAAACGATCATGAAGATCATCGGTATTGCATATATTGCCGAGTTCGGTTCACAGATTACGAGGGACGCCGGGCAGGGTGCAATCGCTGCCAAGATCGAACTTGCGGGCAAAATTCTCATTCTTGTCATGGCGATCCCGATCTTGTCTATCATTATTGAGACAGTCATTAACTTGATTCCGAAGTAGGAGGTGATGAAGACGGCACAGCAGGAATTATTATCCAAGAAATTAATCTTTTTATTTCTTTTGTTATATGGACTCTATACATGGAACAATGGAGTGCAGCCGGCCAGAGCCTCTTCCATCACCCAAAACATCATGGATGATCAGCTGTCCAAGCTTGGGGTAGAGGATATTAAAGAATATTGGACAACCATTATGACAGACTACGAAGGCTTTTTGCCGGAAACGCAAAAAGGGTCTCTGATGGAATTCATAAAAGGAGAAAAAGATTTTAGTATAAAAGCATGGGCATTAGGCATCTTAAAATATTTATTCTATGAAGTTCTTATTCAAGGGAAGCTGCTTGGCACGCTCATTTTACTGACTGTTTTCAGTATGCTGCTGCAGACGATCCAAAATGCTTTTGAGCACCATACTATCAGCAAGGTCGCATACTCTATCATCTATATGGTATTGATCATCCTTGCCTTAAACAGCTTTCACATCGCCATGCAATATGCCCAGGAATCGATCAGCACGATGATGAACTTTATGATGGCTCTCGTTCCTCTCCTGCTCGCTCTGATGGCCACAGTTGGAAGCGTGACATCGGTTGCATTTTTTCACCCGGTCATCGTGTTTCTGGTCAATTCGAGCGGTCTTTTAATCAACAATTTTGTTCTCCCCCTATTATTCCTGTCGGCGTTGCTGAGCATTGTGAGCACACTGTCTGAGCATCATAAGGTCACCCAGTTGGCAAAGCTGCTGAGATCTATTGGAATGGGGGCGCTGGCTGTTTTTTTTACGGTTTTTCTAAGTGTGATCAGTGTACAGGGAGCTACGACAGCGGTAGCTGACGGAATTACGGTAAAAACCGCCAAATTTATCACCGGCAACTTCATCCCGGTCGTGGGCCGGATGTTCACGGATGCGACGGATACAGTCATGAGTGCCTCAGTACTATTGAAAAATACAGTTGGTATTGCAGGCGTTGCCATCTTGTTTCTCCTGGCTGTTTTTCCAGCCATCAAAGTACTTGCTCTGGGGTTTATCTACAGTTTTGCAGCTGCAGTCCTTCAGCCGCTGGGAGGCGGACCGATCATCGAATGCCTGGGTATTATCGGAAAAAGCGTGTTGTATATTTTTGCAGCCCTGGCAACTGTCTCCATCATGTTCTTTCTTGCGGTAACGGTTATTGTAGCAGCAGGAAATCTATCATTAATGATCCGTTAGCAGGAGGCCAAGATGAATTTTTTGACAGACTGGATTTCAAATATCGTTCTGATCATTCTCCTTGCTGTCATCGTAGATTTGCTCATACCCAATAGCAGTTTTCAAAAATATATCAAAATGGTGGTCGGACTGCTTCTGATCCTGGCAATCCTCAACCCGATGCTAAAAATTGCTGGATCCAATGTGGACAAAGTATTCGAGGCGATCGGTGTTGAGCATAAGTTCAATGAGAATGATATAAAAATTTCGATAGAAAAGAATAAAAGAGAAATACAAGACTCCCAGTCTGCATATATTTTAGAACAAACGCGTGTCCACATGGAAAACCTAGTAAAAGAGGAGTTGAAGGCAAACTATGGTGTAACGATACTAAGTCTGCAATTGATCCCTAAAAATGGACCTGCTCAAGGTAAGCTGAAAGCAAATGACATAGATTCAGTCCATGTCATCATCGGGCAGGGCGGAGATAAGAAAGACATAATGGTACCGGCTGTTAAGAACGTGGAAATAAACGCAGATCAACCTGTCCAGAAAGAAAAAGAAACGCAAATTAAAGCTAATCCTGTTCAAACGTTCCTAGCAAAGAAATGGCAGATGAAAAAAGAGAACGTACTGATCTCTACGGAAGGAGGAGAGGAAAATGGCGGGTAGGAGTAAGGGATCGCTTCAAAAAATATTGGACCTGCTTCCCGGCGGCAACGGAAAAAAAGGGCCGCCTCCTTATATCTGGCTTCTTCTGCTGCTTGGTTTTGCCATTATGATCGCAAGTAAAATTTTCACCCCGCCATCTTCGGAGAACGGTAGCTTGCCAACGGCTGCCATAAAGGCGCCGGAAGAAGCAAAAACCGTATTTAAATCCTCCGGGACCTCTACTTCAAAGAAGTTCAGAGCGTACGAAGATAACTATGAAACACAATTGAAAGACATTTTAGAGCAGATCTCCGGTGTTAAGAAGGTCAGGGTGATGGTTACTCTTGATACTACGGAGATCAAGGAGATTGAGAAGAATGAGAGAAGGCAAAATCAGACGACCAAAGAAACGGATAAGAACGGCGGAGAGCGAACGATCAATGACATCAAAACCGATGAAGAAGTGGTGACGATTAAAAGCGGTGATGAAGAAAGGCCCATCATCATAACGACGGAGAAGCCTAAAGTCCGGGGTGTAATCGTGGCTGCAGAGGGGGCGGAAAACCTGCGCATAAAGGAAATGATCATAGATGCGGTTACAAAAGTATTTGATATTGGAAGCGACAGAGTATCAGTGATACCGAAAAAATTTGAGGGGGAATAAGAAATGCTATTAAAGAAACAAACTGTTTGGCTATTAACAATGCTTAGCTTGATCATCGTCCTGTCCGTATACTATATCACCGCTCCAGGATCGGGAGATGACCTTGCTTATTTAGAAAAGGGAAAAAATACAGCGTCATCTAAGCAGGAGCAGGCAGCAAAGAACAAGAAAGGATCTGAAGCAGCCGTTACAAGTGCTGCAGGAGATGATCTATTTACCGCTCTCCGCATGAAGAGAGACGAATCACGCGACGAACTAAGCAGCAAGTATACAGCGGCTATCGCTTCACCAAATGCTTCAGCCGAGGTTCAAACGGAAGCGCTTGCTAAAATTTCAGAACTGCAGTCCCTGACCATGAAAGAATCTACATTGGAAACCTTGATTAAAACAATGGGCTACGATGATGCTCTCGTAAATACGATGGATGATGAAGTCAGAATCATTGTAAAAGGAAAACATTCTTCTAAGGAAGCAGTTAAGATTATGAAAAAGGCTGAAGAACAGCTGGGGAACAAACAAGTGGCTGTTGAGTTTCAAAAACCTGCAAAGTAAGCCGGGGATTATGCCCCGGTTTTTTATTTTTTTCCATTTATTCCAGGTAGTATGACAATTGGTAACGTTGGTCAAGATGATACTGAAGAAAAAATAGAGCAACCGCTTACAATGCAGAAAGAATTCATGTAGTATGTACATGTAAAGCGATTTAATCTATTCTTTATACCTAAATTATGATATGCTTTGCTAGTACCAGGTAACAATAGAAGGTGCTAAACTACGGCAGACAACACCGTGTATAGATCGAAAAAGGAGTGGAATTTGCGTGTTGAAAATACAAGAAATCCGAGAATTGATTAAACTAATTGACAAATCCAGTATTGATGAATTCCAATATGAGAATGACGGTGAAAAAATCGTCCTAAAGAAAAATGAAACGAGTGTACAGCAAGGATATGAACCAGCTGATGCACCGGCAGCCATTCAGGCGGCGCCTGCTCAGGCTGCTCCTGAAGCTTCAGTTCCGGCAGAAGCTCCTCAAGCTCCTGTTACTGAGAAAAAGGAAGATGCCAACTTACATAAGATTGAATCTCCAATGGTTGGGACGTTTTACGCATCATCATCACCAGAAAACCCTGCTTATGTAAAAACAGGAGATAAAGTCAGCAAAGACTCCATCGTATGTATTATTGAGGCGATGAAGCTGTTTAATGAAATTGAAGCAGAAGTAAACGGGGAAATCGTAGAAATCCTCGTTGAAAACGGGCAGCTCGTTGAGTATGGACAGCCCCTCTTTTTAGTTAAAGCGGAATAGAGGTGTCTTCTACTATGATTAAAAAGCTGTTAGTTGCCAACCGGGGAGAAATTGCGGTCCGGATCATCAGAGCATGTAAAGAATTAAACATAGAAACGGTCGCTGTCTACTCAGAAGCGGACAAGGATGCGCTGCATGTGCGTTTAGCGGATGAAGCGTATTGCATTGGGCCTAAGTCTTCTAAAGACAGCTATTTAAACTTCACCAACATCATGAGTACGGCGATGCTGACAGGCAGTGATGCCATTCATCCAGGCTACGGATTTTTAGCGGAGAATGCTGATTTTGCTGAGATTTGTGCAGAATGCAATGTTACGTTTGTCGGGCCGAGCGCTGAAGCCATTAATAAAATGGGCATAAAAGACGTTGCCCGTGCAACGATGAAAGAAGCAGGTGTGCCGATCGTACCTGGTTCAAACGGAATTATTTCGGGTAAAGAAGAAGCAATTGAACTTGCGGAAGAAATTGGGTATCCTGTTATTATTAAAGCCACTGCCGGGGGCGGAGGAAAGGGTATCCGTATCGCAAAGACGGAGGCGGAACTGATTAAAGGCATCTCCATTACTCAGCAGGAAGCCGCAACAGCATTTGGAAACCCGGGAGTTTACATTGAAAAGTTCATTGAAGATTTCCGTCATGTTGAAATTCAGGTTCTTGCTGATAATTACGGAAATGTCATCCACCTTGGCGAAAGAGACTGCAGTATTCAGAGACGGATGCAGAAGCTATTAGAAGAAACACCATCACCGGCCATCTCACCGGAAAAGCGTGAGGAGATGGGAAGTGCCGCTGTGAAGGCCGCAGAAGCGGTAAACTATTCAGGGGCCGGAACGGTTGAGTTTATCTTCGATCATAACAGCGGTGATTTTTACTTCATGGAAATGAACACCCGAATCCAGGTTGAACATCCGGTAACAGAGATGGTAACTGGCATTGATTTGATCAAACAGCAGATTCGTGTCGCTTCTGGTGAACATTTAAGTGTTTCGCAGGAAGACATAAAATTCCAGGGCTGGTCCATCGAGTGCCGGATTAACGCAGAGAATCCTGAAAAGAATTTTATGCCGTCTGCAGGCAAGATTGAAATGTACCTGCCTCCGGGCGGGTTGGGAGTCCGAGTGGATTCAGCCGCATATCCGGGCTACACGATTCCTCCGTATTATGATTCCATGATTGCAAAGGTGATCACATATGGCAATACGAGACAAGAAGCAATCGACCGAATGAAAAGGGCATTGAATGAGTTTGTCATTGAAGGCGTGCATACCACCATACCGTTCCATCTGCGCCTTTTAAATCATGCCACTTTTGTAAACGGCGACTTTAATACTAAGTTTTTAGAAATTCACGACTTGACGTCAAAGTCTGTAAATTAGGCACGGAGGTGTAATCAATGATGAGTGAGCTTACATTTGAGATGGAAGAGCATCAATCTGAACTTGGAAGAGTGGAAATATCTCCCGAAGTGATTGAAGTGATTGCCAGCATCGCTGCATCTGATGTTGAAGGTGTCGCTTCAATGCGAGGCAACTTTGCGACAGGTGTAGCTGAGCGCTTCGGGAAAAAGTCTCATAGCAAAGGCGTAAAAGTTGAGCTGGGAGAAGAAGGTATTGCCATTAGTGTATATGTGATCATGAATTATGGTGTTTCTATACCTGAAGTGGCACAGAGTATCCAGGACCATATCCGGCAAGGACTCAAGAATATGACAGCCCTTGAGGCAAGTGAGATTAACATTTTTGTTGTCGGTGTCCAGTTTGAGACAAAAGAAAAGCCGCTGGAAGCGCCTGAAGCATACTGATAAAGGGGATTCTCATATCCCCTTTATTTTTTTGCGATTGTTAACTCTTAAGGACATATGATATGATTTCACTTATATTAAGGTACGAACGAGAAAGGAAGTAAAAAATGAAACGTAGACTTGCAAGAGAAAAGGCATTTCAGTCTTTATTCCAAATCGAGGTCAGTGATATTGAACCGGAAGCTGCAATCGCACATGTTTTGGAAGAAGGAGAAAAAGAGGACGAATTTCTTCATTCCCTCGTGTTCGGAACGGTTCAAAATAAACAGGAGATAGATGAAATCATCGCCAATCATTTGGAAAACTGGAGCTTCTCCCGTTTAGCGAACGTTGAAAAGGCAGTACTGCGCCTTGCAGTTTATGAAATGCAGTTTCATGGGGATATTCCCGTGAATGTATCCATGAATGAAGCGATTGAACTTGCAAAGATCTTCGGAGGAGAAGAGTCAGGCCGTTTTGTCAACGGTGTTCTCGTAAAGATTGTCCAGCATTTTTCAAAATAGGGTACCTGCAGGAGATGCGGTAGGCTCAAAATCAAAAGGAGACGTTTCATGCAAAATGACCGTTATGTAACGATAAGTTCAGTTACCCGTTACATTAAGCGGGTATTCGAAGAAGATGACAACCTCAATAACGTCTGGGTCCGCGGAGAACTATCCAATGTCAAACGACATAGCCGCGGTCATTTGTATTTCACACTAAAAGATGAACAAAGCAGAGTCAATGCCGTGATGTTTGCCGGCAATAATCGCTTTCTTTCTTTTCAGCCCGAAGATGGGATGAAGGTACTGATTCAGGGCGAAATCTCGGTATATGAACCGCAGGGCCAATACCAGCTGTATGCCCGGACCATGAAAAAAGACGGAGTAGGAAATTTGTTTCTGGCTTATGAAGAGCTGAAAAAAAAGCTCGAAATGGAGGGTCTGTTCGAATCTTCCCGGAAAAAGAAAATTCCTTCGTTTCCGGATGAAATCGGGGTCATCACTTCACCGACCGGAGCAGCGGTAAGGGATATATTGACAACGATTAAACGCCGCTTTCCCATTTCAAAAGTAACCGTTTATCCTGTGCTTGTTCAGGGGGCCGGAGCGGCTGCTTCTATCGCAAATGCGATTGAAAAGGCCAGCAGGGGCTCTGCCAATGTCTTGATTGTTGGCCGGGGCGGCGGATCCATTGAAGAACTTTGGGCTTTTAATGAAGAACTGGTAGCTAGGGCGATCTATCAATCCTCGATACCCGTTATTTCTGCCGTCGGACATGAGACTGATTTTACCATCGCCGATTTTGTAGCTGACTTGAGAGCGCCTACCCCGACTGCAGCTGCTGAATTGGCTGTTCCTCATATCGCTGAGCTCGAAGACAGGCTCGCTCAGCGCAAATTGAGGTTGACCCGTGCGATGGGTGACCAAATCTCACAAAATCGCCAGCAGCTGTCAAGGCTGCAAAAGTCATATGCCTTTCGCTATCCTGATCAGCTGATCAAGCAAAAAGAGGTTGAGCTCGACAGGGTGCTTGAAGCGATGACGAGAGAGGTGCAGCGGAATATCGAGCGCCAGAAAAACAGGATCAGCCAGAATCAAAAACAGCTGTCCTATTTCTCACCTGGGGATCAGATCCTTAAATTGAAAGAGAAGCAGCTGAAGCTTAGGAAATCATTGATTCGATACATGGAACAGCAAGTAAAGGGCGGTCAGTCAGGCTTTCAAAGCCAACTTTCACGCTTGAATGCCTTGAGTCCGCTGGCGGTTATGGAAAGGGGCTACAGTCTTGTTTATACGGAAGACGAGCAGCTCGTAAAAAAAGTGAGCCAGGTGCAGCCTGGAGATACCATTAAGGTTCGCCTGCAGGATGGAAAACTGGATTGCCAGGTTTGGGGATTGGAGGAGAAGAACAATGGCTGAAAAAAATAATATTACCTTTGAGGAAGCAATGGAACAGCTTGAACAAATCGTTGAGCGTTTGGAAGAAGGGGATGTTCCTCTAGAAGAGAGCATAGATCTGTTTCAGCAGGGAATGGCTCTTTCGAAAGTATGCCATTCTAAACTGCAGAACATTGAAAAGAAAATGGATACCATCATGAAAGATAATGGAGATGCTGCACCGTTTATCATTCAGGAAGAAGATCAATAATATGGATATCCAACATTACCTGCAAGGCAAAAGGCAGCTCATCAATGATCATCTCCCTTCCTTTTTAGCTGAAAAATCCATACCTAGCCTATTAAAAGATTCCATGCTCTATTCGCTTCAAGCAGGAGGAAAACGGCTGAGGCCCATCTTGACATTGGCTGTTCTTGATGCGTTCGGAAAGAATTCGGAAGCTGGTATTGAAGCCGCCTGTGCACTTGAGATGGTGCATACATATTCATTGATCCATGATGATCTTCCTTGTATGGATGATGATGATTACAGGAGAGGCAAGCCGACTAACCATAAAACTTTCGGAGAAGCGACAGCCATACTGGCAGGGGATGCACTGTTAACGTTCAGTTTTCAGATGATTGCTGGCAGCAGCACGTATACCCCCGAACAGAAAGTGGCCCTTCTTACCATTCTGTCAGAAGCATCCGGGGCAGAGGGAATGGTGGCCGGACAAGCTGTGGATATGGAATCAGAAAATCAGGAACTGACGCTTGAGGAACTGCAATCGATCCATGAAAGGAAAACTGGGCGATTGCTTGAAGCATCTGTTCTTTTTGGCGCTGTACTGGCAGATGCCGATGCTGAAGAATTCGAGCGCCTCGGAGTGTTCAGCCGGCATCTGGGAATCGCTTTCCAGATACAGGATGATATTCTTGATGTGACCGGCGATTCCCAGCTCATGGGCAAACAAGCCGGAAGCGATGAACATAACTATAAAAGCACCTATCCAAAACTTCTGACTCTTGAGGGAGCCAAGGTACAGCTAGCTCATCATATCAAGCTGGCTAAAGATAATCTTCGGAAAACAAAAGTGGATCCTGTCATACTTGAAGGGATCACGGATTATATTGTAAGTAGAAACCACTAGTGTTTCAGCCATATTGTTGGTATTCGAGATTTATGGTATGATAGAAAATACTTTGGAGTGGTGCAGTATTCTAGTCAGTCTCCCATTCTTGAAGGCGGGCCTAAAAATCCGCCAAAGGGCACATCGATGAAGTTCCTGGTGTTGGCTTGAGGCGCCCAGCCTTGGGTTAACGCTGGGAGTTAAGGTCGCAGGGCGATCCACAATGGCATGTGGGCGTTGACCCTGCTTCCGCGGAGACCCCCATCTTTACGGCTTGCGTTCTAATACCTTGCTGTGAAATGGGGTTTGAACCTGTTTATGTTCTGCGAACAGCGGAAACATGCAGCGTAGCCTGCCTTGAGTGGAGCTTGAGGGGATTATGGTCATAGGGACGATGGATGGTTGGCCGCCTGAAATCTGTTCATGCTATATGAAATCATCTCTGCAAAAGAGGCTAGGGAAATGGGGAAGGGCTGTTGAGGAAAACTCCTAGACTGTTCCCACCGACATTCAAAAAGGATTATAGTGCGGACTAAGTGGCAATCCAGTCTAACGTTTGGCGACATCGTTAAGGAGGAAGTAAAGGGAAACCGCGGAGATGGCGACATTTCCGTTTCCTCTTGGGAAAACCTACTGGACCTAAGCCGCAGCGTTTACTTTTTGAATGACCACTCCTATTACATAATTCAAATGGAACCTTACGTTTGATCTTGGCGTAAGGCGTTCATTATATTTAGGGAGATTTTATGAAACATTCTTTTCATAAATCGCTAAAATGGAGTACAGGCATTGCCGTTATCACGCTCGTGTTAGCGGCAATTTTTTCAGTAGCTTCCACCCTGCTGCTGAGTGGTGTATCATGGGGCATGGGTATGGTGATTGTGTTAATTATTGTTCTTATTGGGGTATTTTTTGATATCATTGGAGTAGCATCAACTGCAGCTAATGAAGTTCCCTTTCATGCCATGGCATCTGAAAAAGTGCCGGGTGCCAGACATGCCATACTAATTACAAGGAATGCTGACAGGGTAGCCAATTTCTGCAATGATGTGATTGGAGATATATCAGGCATTATCAGCGGGACGGCTTCGGCCGCGGTAATTGTTGAATTGACAATGAACCTTGGGCGTGGAGAAGGAACGGTGTTTGAACATACAGTTTCCATCTTGTTTACCGGGATTATTGCGGCTATTACGGTTGGAGGAAAAGCGTTCGGAAAATCATATGCGATCCATCATGCCACAGCCATTATTTTTCAAGTGGGCCGTTTAATATATTTTTTTGAGGAAAAATTAAAGATTAAACTATTTGATACTTCTTCTAATAGAGGAAAGAGAAGGAATTAAATTGGAAAGTGAGGATTTTCCATGAAACTGGAAGATATTCAAAACCCTCAGTTCTTGAAGTCCTACGATCAAGAACAACTTATGAAGCTTGCGCAGGAGATCCGACAATTTTTAATCAGCAAGCTCTCTGTTACAGGCGGGCATCTCGGTGCCAATCTTGGGGTAATAGAACTGACACTTGCCCTTCATAAGGTTTTTGACAGCCCGAAGGACAAGCTGATCTGGGATGTCGGCCACCAGGCTTATATCCACAAAATGCTGACAGGCAGAACATCGCAATTTGATACATTGCGCCAATATAAAGGGTTATGCGGATTTCCGAAACGAGTTGAAAGCGAACATGATGTCTGGGAAACAGGACACAGTTCTACTTCCTTATCAGCTGCTATGGGGATGGCCATTGCCCGTGATCTAAAAGGGACAGATGAAAAAGTAGTAGCCGTTATTGGAGATGGCGCTTTGACAGGCGGTATGGCTCTTGAGGCACTGAACCATATCGGGCACGAGAAGAAAGATCTGATCGTCGTTTTAAATGACAATGAGATGTCCATTGCCCCGAATGTCGGTGCTCTGCACAGTGTGCTCGGCCGCATGAGGACAGCTAAGAAATACAATAAAGCAAAGGATGAACTGGAATCTCTGATCCGCAAAATCCCTGCTTTTGGCGGGAAGCTCGCAGCAACTGCTGAAAGGGTGAAAGACAGCCTGAAATACATGCTTGTGTCAGGAATGTTCTTCGAAGAACTGGGATATACCTACCTTGGCCCTGTGGACGGACATGACCTTTCTGATCTGGAAGAAAACCTTCGTTATGCGAAAAAGACAGAAGGACCTGTTATTGTCCACGTATTGACGAAAAAAGGCAAAGGCTATAAACCGGCTGAACAGGACCTTACGGATCATTGGCACGGAGTTGGGCCATATAAAATTGAATCCGGAGAGAAGATTAAAGCGAAACAGGCTGCTCCTTCTTACAGCAAACTCGTCAGTGATACACTGAGTACGTTGTCAGAGACTGATGAACGGGTTGTGGTGATCACACCTGCCATGATCTTAGGCTCACAGCTTCAAGGGTATGCTCAAAAGTTTCCTGACAGGCTGTATGATGTTGGGATTGCAGAGCAGCATGCCATGACGATGGCTGCAGGGCTCGCTACTCAAAACATGAAGCCCGTGCTTTCCATCTATTCTACATTCCTGCAGCGGGCGTATGATCAGCTCGTACATGATGTGGCGAGACAAAATTTAAATGTGATCTTAACAATTGACCGTGCAGGACTTGTTGGAGCTGATGGTGAAACCCACCAAGGCGTTTTTGATATAGCGTTCATGCGCCATATTCCAAACCTGGTGATCGCTATGGGGAAAGATGAGAATGAACTTCAGCATCTTGTCCATTCCGCGGTGAATTACGATGATGGCCCGATTGCAATTCGGTTCCCACGAGGAAACGGACTCGGAGTTGAATTAGATCCTGAGTTGGAAGAGATTCCAATCGGAAGCTGGGAAGTATTGAAAGAAGGAAACGAAGCCGTCATTCTTACATTTGGAACAACGGTTCCGATGGCATTGAAAGCTTGGGAAATCCTTGCAAAACAAGGTGTTTCCGCAAGGGTGATCAACGCCCGCTTCATCAAGCCCTTTGACCATGAGATGATGATGGGAATCCTTCGTGAAGGGTTGCCGATCCTCACAATCGAGGAAGCAGTCCTGCAAGGCGGTTTCGGCAGTGCAGTTCTTGAGTATGCCAACGAGCATCAGTTCTACTCATCTATGGTAGACAGGATGGGGATACCGGATTGCTTCATTGAGCATGGGAGTGTAACAAAGCTGCTTGAAGAGATCGGGATGACGACAGAAGCGGTTGTAGAACGGACGAAGAAGCTCGTTCTAGAAAAAAAGAAAAAGGGTCTATATACATGAAGAAAGAACGAATCGACGTTTTGCTTGTTGAACGGGGTTTGAGTGAGACGAGGGAAAAAGCAAAACGTTCAATAATGGCCGGGCTTGTCTATTCGGGAAGCGAGCGATTAGACAAACCGGGTTTAAAGATCGATATTGAAGCTCCTCTGGCGGTAAAGGGCAATGCACTGCCATACGTGAGCAGGGGTGGTTTAAAGCTGGAGAAAGCGATCAAGGTATTCAGCTTGAACCTTGAAGGAAAAATAGTTCTGGATATCGGGGCATCCACCGGTGGGTTTACCGATTGTGCCCTCCAAAATGGGGCGAAGTTTGTCTATGCCCTTGATGTCGGATACAATCAGCTTGCCTGGAAAATCAGACAGGATGAACGTGTAGCTGTAATGGAAAGAACAAATTTCAGGTACGTCAAACCAGAGGATCTTGCCTTTGGTCTGCCGGAATTTGCTACGATTGATGTTTCGTTCATTTCGTTAAAACTGATTCTGCCTGTTCTTAAGACCATCTTAAAACCGGGCGGAGAGGTCATGGCTTTGATCAAGCCTCAGTTTGAAGCCGGGAGAGCGGATGTTGGCAAAAAAGGAATCGTACGAGATCCTGCTACCCACGAACGGGTTATCGGAGAAATCATCCGATTTTCCCGCAACGAAGGCTACAGTGTTAAGCATCTTTCTTTTTCTCCTATAACTGGCGGGGAAGGAAACATCGAATTTCTTGTTCACTTAAAGTCTGAAGAAGAAACAGCAGATACCTTTCAAGAGGAAGATATTGCGAAAGTCGTTTCGGAAGCTCACCTTCAATTCAAAAAAACAGATGCAGAAGAATAAATAAACAATGGCCCGTATTACAAATCAGTGATACGGGTTATTTTTTTGCTCATAGTGGTTATTGTAAGAATAGAGAAAAAATGTACAAGTACCGGACAATATTATAAGATAAGAGCAGATGACTTAAGAATTTGGGCTCCAATTGATATTAAATGAGGTGAAAGACGTGAACAAAGGCCAACGTCATATTAAAATAAGAGAAATCATTACACATAAAGAAATTGAGACACAAGATGACCTGGTCGAGCAGCTTCGCAATGCTCATTTTAATGTGACACAGGCTACGGTTTCCCGTGATATTAAAGAACTGCATCTTGTAAAAGTGCCGATGTCAGACGGAAGATACAAATACAGCCTGCCTGCAGATCAGCGTTTCAACCCGCTGCAAAAGCTAAGGCGGACACTGATCGACAGCTTTGTAAGCATCGACCAGGCTGATCACTTAATTGTTATGAAAACGCTGCCCGGTAATGCCAACGCGATTGGTGCCTTGATCGATAATCTGGACTGGGAAGAGATTATGGGAACCATCTGCGGTGATGATACGATTCTGGTAATATGCCGTTCGAAAGATGTTTCTCCCGACGTGTCACAGCGGTTTCTTGACATGCTGTAAAATCAATGGGTTTCTAACCTCAAAAGCTTAAAAAGTAAGGTGTGATGTAATTGCTGGCAGAATTAAGCATCCGCAATTTTGCGATTATTGATGCATTAACCATCTCCTTCAATAAAGGGCTCACCGTGCTAACCGGGGAAACTGGTGCCGGTAAATCCATAATTATTGATGCCATCGGTCTATTGATCGGAGGGAGAGGTTCCTCAGAGTTCGTACGCTATGGAACACCAAAAGCGGAGATTGAAGGGTTATTTTTAGTGGATGCTCCTCATCCCGTTTTTTCAAAAGCTGAAGAATTGGGGATCGATATACAGGATGGAATGGTCGTTTTAAAAAGGGACATTATGGAGTCCGGCAAAAGTGTATGCAGGATTAACGGGAAGCTTGTGACGCTGTCACTTTTAAAAGAATGCGGGCAATCTCTGGTTGATATCCATGGGCAGCATGAGACACAATACTTAATGCAGCCTGAGATGCATCTTTCGTTGCTCGACAGCTTTGGCGATGATGATATGGAGCTTCTCGTCAGCCAATATCAATCCGTCTATTATGAATATAAGGATTTGAGGAAGCAGTTAAGAAATCTGACAGAAAACGAACAGCAGATGAACCAAAGGGTTGATCTGATCCAGTATCAGCTTGAAGAAATCAACAGCGCCGAACTATTGCCCAATGAAGATGAAGAACTGCAGGAAGAGAAACTGAAGCTCGGGAACTATGAGAAGCTTTTTAACAGCCTTCAGGATTCTTATCAGTCGCTATATGGTGAACAAAAAGGGATTGAACACGTTTCTGTCGCATTGAGCCATCTTCAGAATATTTCCCATCTCGATGATGAGCTGAACCAGCTGCAGGAGAATGTGGCAAATCATTTTTATGCACTGGAAGAAGCGGCTTTTTCCATCCGTAATTATTTTGAAACCATGGAATTTGATTCGGCAAGACTGGATTTTATAGAGACGAGATTGAACGAAATCAGCAAGTTGAAACGAAAATATGGCAACACTGTAAATGAGATATTGGAATATGCATCTAAGATTGAAAAAGAATTAGATATTCTGCAGAATAAGGACGGCAATATCGAAGCATTAAGACAGCAGCTTCAAAAACAGGAAAAACTCCTTCAGAAACATGCTCAAAAGCTTAGTAAAAAAAGAAAGAACCTTGCCGAGCGCCTGACTTCTGAAATTCTTCAAGAATTAAAAGAACTGTATATGGAGAAGACTGTGTTCGACATTAAGATTACTTCATTGCAACATGAAACCGAGCAATTGCGTGAACAGGATTTCGGTAAATACGGCTCTGATCAAGTGGAGTTCTTCATCTCCACTAACCCTGGAGAACCATTGAAGCCGCTGGCAAAAGTGGCTTCTGGAGGAGAGCTTTCCCGTGTTATTCTAGCGCTGAAATCCATCTTCTCACATCATCAGGGAATTACTGCAATTATATTTGATGAGGTGGATACAGGGGTAAGCGGGCGTGTCGCACAAGCGATTGCTGAAAAAATCTTCCGGGTCTCAGAAGGTTCCCAGGTGCTTTGTATTACTCATCTTCCGCAGGTGGCAGCCATGGCAGATACTCATTTGCATATCTCCAAAGAAACGTCGAAGAAAAGGACGACGACACATGTCGTCTCACTGGAAACAACACAAAAAGTCAATGAGATCGGAAGAATGATCTCCGGAGTTGAGATCACAGAGCTGACAAAACAGCATGCAAGGGAACTGCTTGATCTTGCCGAAGAAATAAAAAAAACATCATAAGCGTTAAAGTCATTTTGGGCATTATACGTATGTAAAGCTATCCATTTAAGGATAGCTTTTTCTTTTTAAGCGGTTATAATCTTACAGTTCTAAGGCAAAATTAGTAGTACAGCCATGTTGGAGGTGTGGGTAAGGAGCGAGGAGAGTGAAAGATGGTTAAAGATAAATTAAGGCGGATTTTAGGTGTGATTCTCCTTGGTTGCCTGGTGGGAATTGGTTTCCTTGAGCCGGTCCAGGATTATGTAGGCCTGCCTTCAGCCCTAAAGGTGTTTAAAGGTCAGGATCGTATCGTTTCCAACCTTCCTGCGGGAACTGAGGTTGCTTCAGCAAAAGGAACAAATGCAATCTTTTCAATAGGCAAATCGAGTGGCGGACACTCATTTTCAGTCAATGCTCGTGAGGATGGTGATTCTGTGGTCACGCTCGAAGCAGGAGGCTTTCCGGTGAAAAAAATGGGGATAAGTGTATTGCCGGAATTGAAAGTGGTGCCAGGGGGACAATCAATTGGGGTTAAACTGAATACCTTAGGTGTTTTGGTCGTAGGCCATCATCTTGTAGATACTAAAAAAGGACAAAGATCACCAGGTGAAATCGCAGATATACAAGTTGGTGATATTATTACTAAAATCAACGGTGAAAGCATTGCAAAAATGGGAGATGTTGCCCCATTTGTAAGAAAAGCCGGTAAATCAGGCGGCATGCTGGATGTAACAGTGATCAGAAACAAAAAAACGTACCATCGAACATTACAGCCGCTCCAGGATAAACACGACTTATCTTATCGTATCGGGTTATATATCAGAGATTCTGCTGCAGGAGTCGGAACACTGACGTTCTTTCATCCTCAGTCACATAAGTATGGAGCACTTGGCCATGTGATCTCAGATATGGATACGAAGCAGCCGATAGTCGTGAACAAAGGAGAAATTTTAAAATCAACCGTTACTTCTATTGAAAAGGGAAGCAATGGTCATCCTGGCGAGAAATTAGCGCGTTTTTCTGACGAAAATGAAAGCATTGGAAGTATCTCGAGAAACAGTCCATTCGGTATATTTGGAAAGCTGAATGACGGTTTATCAAACGGACGGTGGGATAAACCCCTGCCGGTTGCTTTTTCTGATGAAGTAAAAGAAGGACCCGCCAAGATCCTGACGGTCGTTAACGGAACGAAAGTACAGGCATTCCAAGTGGAAGTTGTCAGTTCAGTTCCTCAAAAGTTCCCTGCAACAAAAGGGATGGTTATAAAAATTACCGATCCGAAGCTCTTGAAAACAACAGGCGGAATCGTTCAGGGGATGAGTGGGAGCCCGATCATCCAGAACGGAAAGCTCATTGGTGCGGTTACTCATGTGTTTGTAAATGATCCGACTTCAGGGTATGGTGTTCATATTGAATGGATGCTGGATGAAGCAGGTATAAATATATATGGAAAACAAAAGCAGAAGGCGAGTTAAAAGCAGCCTCTGCTTTTTTTCCATCAAAAGGAAAACCTTCTCCTTTTCATAGACATTTGAATGAATATTTTATACAATACATAGTAGATAAAGAAAATTCGACAAGCGTGGTTAAGAAAACTGATATAGTGTCGAAAATCTAAGATAATTGAAGAGAAAATGTGATATATTAACCAAAATTAAAAATTTGAGAAAAAATAAAGGGAAAACAGGTTTTTTGTGGAAATCTTATAAGAGAAACGAAGAAAATGTTGGATAGGGAGGAATATCCGTGCAAAAAATAAAAGTTTGTTTAGCGGACGATAACCGTGAATTAATTAGTTTGTTAAAAGAATATTTGGCAAATCAGGATGATATGGAAGTGATTGGTGTCGCTTTCAATGGTCAGGAGTGCCTGAACGTCCTTGAAGATAAAAATCCTGATGTCCTTGTACTGGACATTATCATGCCTCATCTTGACGGGCTTGCAGTACTTGAAAGAATTCGTTCAAACGATCATCTTCCGCAGCCAAACGTCATTATGCTGACGGCATTTGGCCAAGAGGACGTAACAAAAAAAGCAGTGGAACTTGGTGCTTCTTACTTCATATTGAAACCGTTTGATATGGAAAATCTCGCTAGTCAGATTCGCCAGATCAGCGGAACGGAAAAGTCTTTTGTACAGCGTCCATCAACTGCTCGATCAGCAGCATTAAATACAATGAAACAGCCGCGGAATCTTGACGCGAGCATCACAAGCATCATCCACGAGATTGGGGTTCCTGCCCATATTAAAGGATACATGTATCTGCGTGAAGCCATATCAATGGTATACAACGATATTGAATTGCTAGGATCCATTACAAAGGTCCTCTATCCTGATATCGCTAAAAAGTTCAATACAACCAGCAGCCGAGTCGAACGTGCGATCCGCCATGCTATAGAAGTAGCGTGGAGCCGAGGCAACATCGACAGTATTTCATCCCTGTTCGGTTATACGGTGTCCATGTCAAAAGCAAAACCGACCAATTCTGAGTTTATCGCCATGGTCGCAGACAAGCTGAGAATCGAACATAAATCCAGTATGACCGTTTAAATTAACGCCCTGGCTTTGGGAATAGGGAGAACGAACTTGTATTCAATTCCTTCCTAGCCTTTGAATGTATACCTCCTTATTCCGCAGAAGACTCCGCAAGAGTCTTCTGTTTTTGTGTGCAATAAAAAATAGTCCACGGAAGAATAGTTCTTCTGCGGACTATTTTTTTTGGAAACGGGTCTGAACTTTATTTCTTTTTCGGTCACGGTAAAATACAAAGCCGGCTACAAATGACAGACCGCAGACAAACAGGATGAAACCGGCCGCAAACTGAAGCCACAGGGCACCGAATCCGTAATAAATGCCAAACAAAACATCTCTCATTAATTTTATTCCGACTACACCAGCAATTCCCGGGATCACCATAATGAGCAGAGCAATTAAACGTTGCATGGTTGTCCTCTCCTTTTACTCCTTCATTTTACTGCAGTTGTAGTTGGGTGTCGAATGAAAATCCCAATCTTGCAAACCTTTTCATAAAAACGTATGATTAGGGTGTGAAAATAATTGCAAAACTAAGGAGCTGGGTATGCAAAAAGCAGTTATTTACGGGACAGGGGAGCATCTTGAGTCTCTGGTACTTCTTTTGGCTTCGTCCCGCGTGATTCAAATCAGTGCCATAATTTTAAGATCTTCTGCTTCTGAAGGATTAAATCGGCTGGCAGAGCAATTTAATATCCCGATCGAAGACAGCTTGGATGGAGCTGCTGACCGTTCTGTTGATTTTTTGATCGATTTTACCAATCAACTGCCAAGACAAATGGCAATGCTTCATTTTGGGGACCGGGTCAGTATTATCCCATCCTCAATTGCCTGGGAGTTCTGCCAGACGCTGTCTGCGAGTGAACATTATATCCCTTCTTATAAAAGCAAACTCCATAAGATTAATACTATACTTGATTCGACACATGATGGAATGATTGCTATTAATGAAAATTTATCTGTCACTTTATTTAATAAGAGTGCAGAAAAAATGACGGGGAGCAAGAAAGAAGATGTACTTGGCCATCCTGTGCATGAAGTGATCCCCAACAGCCAGCTGCCTAGAGTAATGTCCGATGGCAAGGAAGAAATCAACCAGGAACAAATACTGGACAATGGCACAAAAATTATTACAACCCGAATTCCGATTATTGATGATTTTGGCAACAAGATGGGTGCATTTGCAGTATTTAAGGATATCACCGAAATGATTGATCTTGCAGAGGAAGTCACCAATCTGAAAAGCATCCAGTCCATGCTTCATGCGATTATTCAGTCTTCTGAAGAAGCAATCTCGGTTGTTGATGAAGAAGGAAAAGGGTTGATGATTAACCCTGCCTATACGAGGCTTACCGGACTAACATCAGAAAAAGTGATCGGAAAGCCTGCTACGATTGATATCTCTGAAGGTGAGAGTATACATATGCAGGTCCTTAAAACGAGAAAGCCTGTCAGAGGTGCCCGGCTAAAAGTTGGGCCGCAGCGGCGCGATGTTGTCGTCAACGTGGCACCTATTATTGTAGACGGTGTGCTAAAGGGAAGTGTCGGCGTGATCCATGATGTATCGGAAATTAAATCCCTTACTGAGGAGCTGAGCCGTGCCCGACAAATTATCCGTACACTTGAAGCTAAATATTCCTTTGAAGATATAAAAGGTGAGTCTGAGGAAATGAAATTTGCCGTCGAGCAGGCCCGTCTGGCCGCTTCAACACCCGCAACCGTACTGCTGAGAGGAGAATCTGGAACAGGGAAGGAACTTTTCGCCCACGCCATCCATAATGGGAGCAGCAGAAAGTACAATAAATTTATCAGGGTCAACTGCGCTGCCATATCAGAATCCCTTCTTGAAAGTGAGCTGTTCGGTTATGAAGAAGGAGCTTTTTCTGGCGCATTGCGCGGAGGGAAAAGAGGGCTGTTTGAAGAGTCCAACGGAGGAAGTATCTTTCTGGACGAAATCGGTGAACTGGCTCCAGCCATGCAGGCCAAACTGCTTCGGGTGCTTCAGGAAAAGGAAATAAGGAGAGTAGGTGGAACAAAGTCCGTTCCAATAAATGTAAGGGTCATTGCGGCCACGAACATTAACTTGGAAAGGAAAATTGGTGAAGGTGCTTTTCGGGAAGATCTCTATTACCGCCTGAACCGGATGCCGATTTATATTCCACCTTTACGTGCCAGAAAACAGGATATCCGGCTATTGGCAAGCCACCTTATCCATAAGCTCAATCAGGATTATGGAAAAAATATTGAGGAAATAACAAATCAAGCTGAAGAAATACTAAAACAGTATGAATGGCCGGGCAATGTCAGGGAGTTGGAGAATGTTCTCGGAAGAGCGATGATTCATATGGATCATCATAAACAATCCATTAGCTCCAGCCATATTGATCTGCCATCGCTGGATAAAACTGAGGATCAAAAGTCTCGGCCAATACTGGCTGGAGAGTTTAAACCCTTATCGCTGCAGATGGAAAAAGTTGAAAGAGACATCCTGCAGGATACGTTAACTAGTGTCCAGGGCAATAAAACCAAGTGCGCAAAAGCACTCGGCATTTCATTGCGAAGCCTCTACTACAAACTTGAAAAGTATGGAATAAGCCAGGATGAATGAAAATGCATGCAATTTTGTTCACGGTGTGCAATTATATTCATAGGAAAAATAACAATTTAGCCAATTTAAAAGGGGGAAACAGCTGGCACGGTTCTTGCATGGTAATAGAAGGGTGGCAAAGGGAGGCTGAACATTGAAACTAGAACATCTGCTGAACTCCATTTCAACGGAATCAAAAAAAGTAGTGGCAGTTGCCGCTGCTGAAGATGAAGAAGTCATTCTGTCAGTGAAGCAGGCCTATGAAAAAGGGGTTGCATCATTTATCCTTGTTGGAAATAAAGAAAAAATCCAATTTTTGCTACAGCGAAGTAAGCTTGAGCAAAATGAAGAGCTTCAGATTATGGAGGCAAAACCTGAAAACGCTGCACTTGAAGCTGTGAAAGTGGTTAGCAGCGGTCAAGCTGACATCGTGATGAAAGGACTGATTCCTACAGCTGACCTGCTTAAAGCAGTCCTTCACAAAGAAAACGGGCTGCGGACGGGTAAGATTCTGTCACATGTCGCTGCCTTTGAAGTTCCGGGCTATGATCGGCTGCTGTTTGTAACCGATTCAGGAATGAATATTGCTCCAGATCTTCAGCAAAAAGCGCAGATCATCGAGAACGCCGTGCAGGTTGCAAGAGGTATCGGAGTGGAAATGCCTAAGGTTGCGGTCTTGGCGGCTGTTGAATCCGTGAACCCGGCCATGCAGGCAACGCTGGATGCGAGTGCTCTGATGGTGATGAACAAGAGAGGACAAATCAGCGGGTGTATCGTCGATGGTCCCCTTGCATTGGATAATGCCATTTCAGTAAAAGCGGCTGAACACAAAGGCATATCCAGCGAGGTTGCAGGGCATGCCGATATACTGGTTGTTCCTGCGATCGAGACAGGCAACGCTTTGTATAAATCACTTATCTATTTTGCAAATGCCAAAGTGGGAGCAGTTATCGCAGGTGCCCGTGCACCAATCGTTCTGACTTCCAGAGCGGATACGGCTGAAAGCAAGCTGTACTCTATTGCTCTTGCTGTAAAATCACTTGAAAAAAATAACAACAACCAGGAGGAAAAATAAAATGGAACTATTCAAATACATGGAAACTTATGATTATGAGCAAATGGTGGTTTGCCAAGATAAACAATCAGGATTAAAAGCCATTGTTGTTATTCACGATACAACACTTGGGCCAGCATTAGGCGGGACAAGAATGTGGACGTACAACACTGAAGCAGATGCATTTGAAGATGCACTTAGACTCGCACGCGGTATGACTTACAAAAATGCGGCTGCAGGTCTGAACCTTGGCGGCGGAAAAACGGTTATTATCGGCGATCCGAAAAAAGACAAGAATGAAGAAATGTTCCGTGCGTTCGGACGTTTTATTCAAGGTCTTAACGGCCGATACATTACAGCTGAGGATGTAGGTACAACGGTTGAAGACATGGATATCATCTACCAAGAAACACCATTCGTAACAGGTGTCTCACCTGCTTTCGGTTCTTCAGGCAATCCATCACCAGTTACAGCTTACGGTGTTTACCGCGGAATGAAAGCGGCAGCCAACGAAGCGTTTGGCACGGATTCACTTGAAGGGAAAGTAATTGCAGTTCAAGGTGTGGGACATGTTGCCTACAATCTTTGCCGCCATTTAAACGAAGAAGGCGCACAACTAATCGTTACAGATATCAACAAAGAAGCGGTTGACCGTGTCGTTGAAGAATTTGGTGCGAAAGCCGTCGACCCTGACGAAATCTATGGAGTTGAATGTGACATCTTTGCACCATGTGCATTAGGTGCGATCATCAACGACCAAACGATCGGCCAGATTAAGGCAAAAGTCATCGCGGGTGCCGCAAACAACCAGCTTCGTGAAACACGTCATGGTGATGCGATCCACGAAATGGGAATCATTTATGCTCCTGATTATGTAATCAATGCGGGCGGTGTTATCAATGTAGCAGATGAATTGAATGGCTACAACCGCGACCGTGCAATGAAAAAAGTTGAGACAATCTATGACAACATTGCGAAAGTTATCGAGATTTCTAAACGCGATGGTATCCCGACTTATTTGGCAGCTGACAGGCTCGCTGAAGAACGAATTGAAAGAATGCGCAATTCCAGAAGCCAGTTCCTTTTGAACGAACGTCATATCCTGTCCAACAGGACCCGCTAATCTCGGTTTGAACATTGGAGGTTTATATGGTGCCTACAAAAGAATATCGCTTACTCGTCATCAATCCAGGATCAACCTCTACCAAAATCGGGATTTTCGACAATGAACGTGCTGTTTTTGAAAAAACTATACGGCATGACAGCGACAGTATCAATAAATTTGAAAATATTATCGATCAATATGAATTTCGAAAAAATACAATTCTCGAAACCCTTGATCATGAAGGAATCAACATTTCTAAATTAAGTGCGGTAGTAGGGCGCGGCGGTTTGCTGCGTCCCATCGAGGGCGGCACGTATCATGTTAATGATCTGATGCTTGCGGATCTTAGAAAGGGCTATGCGGGAGAGCATGCTTCTAATCTCGGCGGGATCATCTCATACGAAATCGCATCCGGACTAAACATTCCATCATTTATTATTGATCCTGTTGTCGTCGATGAGATGCAGCCGCTAGCGAGAGTCTCGGGAATCCCAGAGATTAAGCGGAAGAGTATTTTTCATGCATTGAACCAAAAAGCTGTTGCAAGAAGGGTATCCTCTCTACTTGGTAAGCCATACTCTAGCCTTAGGCTCATTGTTACGCACATGGGCGGAGGAATTACCGTTGGTGCTCATTTTTACGGCAAGGTTATTGATGTAAACAACGGTCTTCACGGCGAAGGTCCATTCTCTCCTGAAAGAGCCGGAACCGTTCCAGTCGGAGATTTAGTGGAATTATGCTTTTCAGGCGAATACTATGCCGATGAGATCATGAAGAAACTGGTCGGACAAGGCGGCCTTGTCGGATACCTTGGCACGAATGATGCAGTAAGGGTCGAAGCGATGATCGCGAATGGAAATGAAGAAGCGGCGCTGATCTACGATGCGATGGCCTACCAGGTGGCAAAGGAGATAGGCGCTTCCAGTACCGTATTAGAAGGGCAAGTTGACGCGATCATCATTACCGGAGGACTAGCTTACGGCAAGGAATTTGTGAAAAAGATTACAGAACGTGTAGAATGGATTGCTGATGTTATCGTTCAGCCCGGTGAAAATGAGCTTCAGGCTTTGGCCGAAGGAGGGCTTCGCGTATTAAAGGGCGAGGAAGAAGCCAAAGAATATCCTGCATCAGATGTTTCTGTCCGAACGAATTAAAGTGATAAAGGAGAAACAGTATGGCAACTGATTTTGATTTAGTCATCCTCGGCGGAGGTACAGGCGGCTATGTTGCAGCCATCCGTGCAGCTCAAATAGGCAAAAAAGTAGCGATAGTGGAAAAAGGATTGCTTGGCGGAACTTGCCTTCATAAAGGGTGTATTCCAAGCAAAGCCTTGCTGCGAAGTGCAGAAGTTTATTCTACTTCTAAAAAAGCAGCTGAATACGGTGTTTCCATTGAAGGTGTGTCCCTTGATTTTAATAAAGTACAGGAACGCAAACAAAAAATTGTTGATCAGCTTCATAACGGTGTAAAGCACCTCATGAAAAAAGGAGACATTCAAGTCTTCGAAGGGACAGGCCGTATCCTTGGGCCATCCATTTTTTCTCCGATGCCTGGAACCATTTCGGTTGAATTTAACAATGGAGACGAGAATGAAATCCTCATTCCGCAGAATGTTATTGTAGCGACTGGATCCAGGCCTCGTACACTGCCTGGGTTAGAGATTGACGGCACATTGGTCATGTCTTCAGATGATGCACTGAAAATGGAGACTCTTCCAGCATCCATCCTGATCATCGGAGGCGGAGTAATCGGCATCGAATGGGCTTCCATGCTCAATGATTTCGGTGTCGAAGTTACGGTTGTAGAATATGCGGACAGAATCCTTCCGACAGAAGATGAAGAGATTTCCAAGGAAGCTGCGCGCATCTTGAAGAAAAAAGGAATCAAACTTGTTACAGGTGCGAAAGTTCTTTCAGAAACGCTGAAAAAAGAAGAATCTGTTCAGATTGATGCTGAGCATAAAGGCGGAACGGCATCGTTTTCAGCAGAAAAAATTCTTGTTTCCGTTGGACGCCAGGCAAATGTGGAAGGAATTGGCCTGGAGAACACAGCGATCAAAGTAGAAAAAGGGTTTATCGAAACAAATGAATATTACCAAACGGCAGAAAGCCATATCTATGCCATCGGAGATGTTATCGGTGGGCTGCAGCTTGCTCATGTGGCATCACATGAAGGCATTGCAGCAGTTGAGCATCTTTCCAACCAGAACCCGCACCCTATTGATTATTCCATGATCTCTAAGTGTATTTACTCCAGCCCGGAAATGGCGAGTGTGGGATATACGGAAAAGGAAGCGAAAGAAAAAGGGTATACTGTAAAGGTCGGAAAGTTTCCGTTCAAAGCAATCGGTAAGGCTCTTGTTTATGGAGAATCAGACGGATTTGTTAAACTTGTAGTGGATGAAGCAACGGACGATCTTTTGGGAGTCCATATGATTGGACCGCACGTTACCGATATGATTTCTGAAGCAGGTCTGGCGAGAGTTTTGGATGCTACACCATGGGAGATCGCCCAGACTGTTCATCCTCATCCTACACTTTCTGAAGTGTTCGGCGAAGCAGCGCTTGCCGTCGATGGAAAAGCGATTCATTTCTAAAAATAGGAGGGATCTATCATGGGCGAAAACCGCCATGAAAGACTTGGTTTAACGGACGAAAAAGTCCTTGAAATGTATAGAACGATGCTGATGGCCAGAAAAATCGATGAGCGTATGTGGCTGTTGAACCGGGCTGGTAAAATCCCGTTCGTAATCTCTTGCCAGGGGCAGGAAGCAGCACAGGTCGGAGCCGCGATGGCGCTGGACCGTGAAAAAGATTTCGCATTGCCGTATTACAGAGACATGGGAGTCGTCCTTTGGTTTGGGATGACTGCAAAAGACTTGATGCTTTCAGGTTTTGCAAAAGCAGAAGATCCTAATAGCGGCGGAAGGCAGATGCCGGGTCACTTTGGAGGAAAAAAATATCGAATCGTTACAGGTTCTTCCCCGGTTACGACTCAAGTTCCACACGCTGTCGGTATGGCACTTGGCGGAAAACTTGAAGGAAAAGATCTTGTTACATTTACCACATTTGGAGAGGGTTCTTCCAATCAGGGAGATTTTCATGAAGGCATCAACTTTGCCAGTGTTCACAAACTTCCTGTTATCTTCATGTGTGAAAATAATAAATACGCCATTTCTGTACCGATCCAAAAACAGCTGGCGTGCAAAAATGTTTCAGACCGTGCTTTAGGCTATGGCATTCCTGGTGTTACCGTAGACGGAAACGATCCGTTGGCTGTATATGAAGCAGTAAAAGAAGCTGCAGACCGCGGACGTCGCGGAGAGGGTCCAACATTGATCGAAGCCGTGTCATACAGGCTGACTCCTCACTCCAGTGATGATGATGACCGTGCCTATCGTACAAGGGAAGAAGTTGAAGAAGCAAAGGCAAAGGATTCGATCTTTACGTTTGCTCAATATCTAAGAGATGCAGGCGTTCTAACTGACGAGTTTGAGAAGCAATGCCATGAAGAAATTGCAGCGATCATTGATGAAGCAACTGAATATGCAGAAGCAGCGCCGTATGCAGCCCCAGAATCTGCAATGCGCTTTGTTTATGCAGAGTAAGGGGGAGAAACCATGCCGATTATTTCCTATATAGATGCAGTAACACAGGCGATACGAGAAGAAATGCAACGGGATAAAAAAGTTTTTGTGGTTGGAGAAGACGTTGGAGTCCGCGGAGGAGTGTTCCGTGCCACTGCTGGATTGATAGAAGAGTTTGGTGAAGATCGAGTAATTGATGCTC
This sequence comes from Fictibacillus sp. B-59209, assembly GCF_036216745.1. Lineage (NCBI taxonomy): Bacteria > Bacillati > Bacillota > Bacilli > Caryophanales > Fictibacillaceae > Fictibacillus > Fictibacillus sp. B-59209. Next base: position 259,303 of record NZ_JARMMC010000014.1, read on the forward strand.
CATTGGCGGAGTCCGCGATTGCAGGCGTAGGAATTGGTGCAGCGATGTATGGCATGCGGCCTATTGCTGAAATGCAGTTTGCTGATTTCATCATGCCTGCTGTAAACCAGATTGTTTCCGAGGCTGCGAAGATCCGTTACCGTTCGAACAATGACTGGACATGTCCGATCACTATCCGCGCTCCGTATGGCGGCGGGGTTCATGGTGCTCTGTACCATTCTCAGTCAGTCGAAGCATTGTTCGCTAATGTTCCTGGACTTAAGATCGTGATGCCTTCGACTCCTTATGATGTAAAAGGCCTTCTGAAAGCTGCGATTCGTGATGAAGATCCTGTTCTATTCTTTGAACATAAACGCGCTTACCGTTTGATTAAAGGTGAAGTTCCAGAAGAAGAATATACACTGCCGATCGGCAAAGCCGATGTTAAACGTGAAGGTGATGATATTACGGTCATTACATATGGCTTATGTGTACATTTTGCTCTTCAAGCAGCAGAAAAGCTTGAGAAAGAAGGAATTTCCGCTCATGTTCTTGACTTAAGGACCGTATATCCTCTTGATAAAGAAGCGATTATTGAAGCTGCTTCAAAAACAGGCAAAGTAATGCTATTGACTGAAGATAATAAAGAAGGAAGCATTATGAGCGAAGTTTCTGCTATTATCGGTGAACATTGCCTCTTTGAACTGGACGCACCGATTAAACGTCTTGCAGGGCCTGATGTGCCTGCAATGCCTTACGCTCCAACGATGGAGAAGTATTTTATGGTGAATCCAGATAAGGTAGAAAAAGCAATGAGAGAACTTGCTGAATTCTAAAACAGCACTCTAGCAGGAGGGTGAATAAATGGCTACGGAAAAAATCTTAATGCCCCAGCTCGGGGAGAGCGTTACAGAAGGAACAATCAGCAAATGGCTGGTACAGCCTGGTGATCATATAAAGAAATACGATCCGCTTGCTGAAGTAATGACCGATAAGGTAAATGCAGAAATTCCTTCTTCATTTACTGGAGTTATTAAAGAATTGTCTGCTCAGGAAGGCGACACACTCGCTGTAGGCGAGTTGATCTGTTATATCGATACGGAAAGCGGGACAGCGGAAAAAAGTAATGATCAAGCAGCACCGGCAGCTTCTTCTTCTGATAAAAAAGAAGAAGGAACGGCGACTGCTTCTGCAGAAACTGGGCTTCCTAAGCGGGACAAATCTGAGAAAAACCGTTTTTCACCAGCTGTCCTTCGAATAGCGGATGAACATAACATTGATCTGAACCAAGTGGAAGGTACCGGAATGAATGGCCGGATTACCCGCAAAGATTTAATGAAATTGATTGAATCCGGTAATATTCCGGCACAAGGAACAACACCGGCTCAAGCTCCGATTCAGGAGGCAGCAAACGTCAAGGCCCCAGAACCACAGGCGGCTCCTCAAACTGAAGCACCAAAACCAGCACCATCGGTTGAAAGCCAGCCTGGCGATATTGAGATTCCAGTTACAGGTGTAAGAAAAGCGATTGCTGCCAACATGGTGAGGAGCAAACACGAAGCTCCTCATGCGTGGACGATGGTCGAAGTAGATGTTACTAACCTGGTGTCTTACCGCAATGGCGTGAAAAACGATTTTAAATCAAAAGAAGGCTACAACTTAACGTTCCTGCCTTTCTTTATCAAAGCTGTCGTCGAATCACTGAAAGAATTCCCTCAATTGAATTCCATGTGGGCGGGCGATAAGATTATACAGAAGAAAGACATTAACATTTCTATCGCTGTAGCAACCGATACTGCACTTTACGTTCCTGTTATCAAACAGGCAGATGAGAAGAGCATCAAAGGTATAGCGCGTGAAGTGAAGGAACTGGCAGATAAAGTCCGTACGAACCGTTTGGGCGCTGATGATATGAAAGGCGGCACGTTCACTGTCAATAATACCGGCTCTTTTGGATCTGTCATGTCTACACCGATTATTAATTACCCGCAGGCAGCGATTCTTTCGGTAGAATCCATTGTAAAACGTCCGGTTGTTATGAATAACGGTATGATCGCAGTCCGTGATATGGTTAATCTTTGTTTGTCACTTGATCACCGCGTACTTGACGGACTTGTCTGCGGAAGGTTCCTTGCCCGTGTTAAAGAACGCTTGGAAAATATTTCGAGTGAAACAACATCTATTTATTAAAAAGAGGTTTATGTGGGAATGAAAAGGGTAAGTAAGAAGTATCAACACCTCCATACCCCATAACCCCCTAAAGAAAAGACGCTGGGTAAGCGTCTTTTCTTTGTATTCATAGAGAAAACGGGTAAAATAAAAGCAGAAAGGGGAGGTCAGCAATGAATTTAAATTTTAACTTTTTCATGAATGATGCCGTTGAATCAGCACGAAAAGAAATCGTAGAGGCTGGATATACGCAATTAACGACGCCTGAAGAGGTAGATGAAGCACTAGCTAAAAATGGAACAACGTTGGTTATGATCAATTCTGTATGCGGATGCGCAGGCGGTATTGCCAGGCCGGCTGCTTCTTATTCAGTTAAGCAGGGTATCCGCCCGGATCATCTTGTTACCGTTTTTGCCGGACAGGATAAGGAAGCGACAGAGAAAGCGCGTTCTTATTTTACCGGTTATCCTCCTTCTTCCCCATCCTTTGCCCTTCTAAAAGATGGAGAAATTCAAACGATGGTGCAAAGACACGAAATTGAAGGCGAAGAACCGATGGAAGTTGTCAATAAATTAATCAATGCGTTTAATACCTATTGCAAATAAACATTTAAGACCCATTCTCTCTTAGAGGATGGGTTTTATTATGCGCTATCATGAATAGAAATACATTCGGAATTATCTAAAAACTAATATCACTCACTTTCTGTGTTAAAATACATTATATTGAATAAATATGAATGCATAAATTTTATAGAGACACTTTTTAAGAAAGTTGGGGGATATAATGCTAAAAAGAACCTATGTATTGCTTTCACTTGCGCTATTGATCATTTTCAGTGCAGTGGGGGCTGTATTGCCAATAGGCGAGCACCAGGCTTTAGCAAAAGAAAAACATAAAAAAACACTGGTTATGGGAACATCTGCCGATTATGCGCCTTATGAGTATATCGATACGACCAAAGGCAACAAAATCATTGGTTTTGATGTGGATGTGGCTAATCACATCGCGGACAAGCTTGGCTATAATCTCGTCATAAAAGATATGGATTTTAACGGTCTGGTTCCTGCACTTGATTCAAAGCGGGTCGATTTCGTCATGGCTGGCATGACGCCGAATGCAGAGCGGAAGAAGAAGGTGGATTTCTCAAACACCTACTATCAAGCTAAGCAGCTGGTCGTTACAGATAATCCTAAAATTAAAACGATTCAGGATTTAAAAGGAAAAACAATTGGTGTCCAGCTAGGTTCCATCCAGGAAAATGAAGCGAAAAAAATTGCTGATAAAGTGGACAAGGTTCATATTGAAAAAAGAAATAAAGTTCCTGACCTTGTACAGGAAATTATGTCTAAAAGATTTGATGGAGCCGTTATTGAAGACGGAGTCGCTATTGAATATCTAAATAAAAACTCAGATTTAAGTGCTTTTGAAATACCTGATTCCGCATCTGCCGGTTCTGCGGTTGCTCTTCAAAAAGGAAGTAAGCTGACGGATGATTTTAATCAGCAGATTGCGCTGATGAAAAAGAATGGCGAGCTGGATAAAATCGCCAAAAAATGGTTTGAACCGAAATCTAAGAAAAAAGCAGAGAAGAAGTCGATTGTTGACTTTTCAACTATCATGCCATCTGTACCGTATATTTTAAAAGGGATATTAACGACCCTAAAATTTGTGGTTGTGTCCATTCTTTTAGGCTTTGTGCTTGGTACGATTCTTTCTCTGTGCAAAATAAGCAAAGTGAAAGTGCTTCGATGGGGAGCAGACGCTTATACATCCATCTTCCGTGGAACACCGCTTATTCTTCAGCTGCTGATTATCTATAATGCGACACCTCAGCTGACAGGATATAAAATCGAACCATTTCTTGCAGGTGTACTGACCTTTGGATTGAACTCAGCGGCTTACGTTTCCGAAATCATCAGGGCCGGAATCAATGGAGTTGATAAAGGGCAGCGTGAAGCTTCTATGGCGCTTGGGGTCTCCTATGGTTCAATGATGAGACAGATCATCCTTCCTCAGGCCTTGAAGAACATTCTGCCGGCACTGATGAACGAATTTATTACATTAACGAAGGAATCAGCCATCATTGCGGTGATTGGTACGACAGATATCATGAGGCGCGCACAGATTGTCGGGGCAGATACGTACCGTTATTTTGAGCCGCTGATAACTGCAGGAATCATCTATTATCTGATGGTAATGGCATTAACTGTTCTGGGACGCATGCTTGAAAGGAGAATGAGCCGCGGTGATTAAAATCGAAAACCTTCATAAAACATTTGGAAAAAACGAAGTATTAAAAGGCATTTCCACTGAGATCGGACAAGGCGAGGTCGTTGCGATCATCGGCCCTTCCGGTTCAGGGAAATCGACCTTCCTCCGATGTATAAACATGCTTGAAGAACCGACGGATGGAAAAATCTTATTCAAGGATCAGGAGGTAACTGCCCAAGCATCTAAAATCCAGCAAGTCCGAAAGAAGATCGGGATGGTGTTTCAGCATTTTCATCTCTTTCCGCATATGACTGTAATGGACAACTTAACGTATGCACCGGTTACCGTTAATAAAGTTTCTAAACGCGAGGCAGAAGCAGCTGCCCGTGAGCTTCTGAAGAGAGTCGGTCTTGCTGATAAAGAAGCCGAATATCCAGGCAGGCTTTCCGGTGGCCAGAAGCAGCGTGTAGCGATTGCAAGAGCTCTCGCGATGAATCCGGAAGTAATGCTCTTTGATGAACCTACTTCTGCTCTTGATCCTGAGATGGTAAAGGAAGTACTGGACGTCATGAAATCCCTTGCTCAAAGCGGGATGACCATGGCCATCGTTACTCATGAGATGGGCTTCGCCAAGGAAGTGGCGGACCGTGTTATATTTTTGGATGACGGTGTGCTTGTGGAAGATGCTGAGCCGGCTGAATTTTTTGAACAGCCAAAAACAGAAAGAGCGAAATCCTTTCTTGAAAAAGTATTATAAGAGGCCTTTTCAGGTCTCTTTTTTTGCTTCTTTCTATGTGCATGTGAAAATTCTTTCTGCCGCATGCTAAACATGAGATAATCGTTGGGAGTACAGCAGGAAAGGAAGGCTAATATGCCAGCAATCAAAATCGGCTACAGGACGGTAAAGACAGCAATCGGGACGGCTCTTGCTATCGGCATCGCTCAGTGGTTGGGTCTGGAATTCTACAGCTCCGCAGGAATATTAACAATTCTTTGTGTTAAAGTGACGCAGAAACGGTCCTTGATAAGTTCCTGGGAACGGTTTGCGGCATGTATCATCGGTATATTGTTTGCCGCCGTTTTTTTCAATGTTCTAGGTTATCATCCATGGAGCATCGGGCTGCTGATCCTGCTGTTTATCCCTGTCCTTGTTGCCTTAAACCTTAAGGAAGGCATCATTACCAGTTCGGTTATCATTCTTCATCTGTATACACTGGAATACCTCAGCTGGAAAGCGGTAGGGAATGAAGTTGCCCTGATTTGTATCGGAATCGGCATGGCCCTTTTTGTCAACTTGTATATGCCAAGCATGGAACATACCGTAAAGAAGATCCAGTCGGACCTCGAGGAACAATTCAAATCCATCTTTCTTGAGTTTCGGGACTATCTGTATGACCATAACCATCTCTGGGACGGGCATGAGATCACTAAAGCGGCTCGGCTGATCGATGAGGGGAAGGATCTTGCTTTCCGCGATGTGGAGAATCATACGGTACGCTATGAAAATGAATATTACCTTTATTTCAGGATGAGGGAAAAGCAGCTTGAACTGATCGAGAGGATGATGCCGATCCTTTCTTCTATTGATCAGAGATATATGCAGGGGTACATCCTTGGGAATTTTTTCAATGAATTGAGTGAAGCCGTACATCCGGGCAATACGGCAGTCATCTATCTTGATAGTATTGAAAAATTGAGAAGAAAGTTCCGAGAGATGGATTTGCCGAAAGACCGGGAAGAATTTGAGACAAGATCGAAGCTGTTTCATCTTTTAAATGAGATTGAGCGCTACTTGCAGATTAAGAAAAGCTTTAAGAAAAGTGATATTTAGTGCAAAAAAAAATAAGCCGTAAAGGCTTATTTTTTTGGTTTTTATTAGAACAATGCACTTATCCCCGTCAGCAGGGTTGTCAGCAGCAAGGAGCCAAGCATGATAAAGACTATGGTTTTTATTAATTTTCGAGACATCATTACCCTCCTTATCCAATTATTATTGTACAAGGAATTGAACAGTGTAACAAGATTTCCTTCCATCTGTCTATAATTTTAGCAATTTTGGCAGGAAAAAGCGTTTTCAAAAAGAAAGTAATGTAAGAAAGAAAATGTCGAATGATAGGTTATAGGAGGCAGCCATATGAGCAAGCATCAGGAGAGAGTAAATAATTGGAAGCTGGCAACAGAGAAAAGCATGCAGCGGTTTCCAGAACGAAAGCAAACATTTGAAACGAGTTCAAAGTTTGAGATCGACAGGCTTTATGGAGCAGAAACAGAAGATTACGATATAGAGAAACTTGGATTGCCTGGCGAATATCCCTATACTAGGGGTATACAGCCAACGATGTACAGGGCCCGTTACTGGACGATGAGGCAATATGCCGGCTTCGGTTCTGCTGAAGAGACCAACAAGCGGTTCCGCTACCTGTTAAAACAAGGGCAAACGGGCCTTTCCGTCGCCTTTGATCTTCCTACCCAGATAGGCTATGACTCTGATCATGCGATGTCCAAGGGAGAAGTAGGGAAGGTAGGGGTTGCCATCGATTCATTGGAAGATATGGAAGCGCTTTTACGGGATATCCCGCTGGATCAGGTCAGTACTTCGATGACAATCAATGCACCTGCATCCGTCTTGCTGGCAATGTACATTGCTGTGGCAGAAAAGCAGGGTGTTTCTTCGGAAAAAATATCCGGTACGATTCAGAATGATATTTTAAAAGAGTACATTGCGAGGGGAACGTATATTTTCCCTCCTAAGCCCTCTATGCGCCTCATCACGGATATATTTGCATATTGCAAGGAACAGGTGCCGAAATGGAACACCATAAGTATATCAGGCTACCATATCCGCGAAGCCGGGGCGAATGCTGTTCAAGAGCTGGCATTTACGATCGCCAATGGAAAAGCGTATGTCGATGCAGCGTTGGAGGCCGGATTGAACATCGATGATTTTGCACCGAGGCTGGCGTTTTTCTTTAATGCCCATAATCAGTTCTTTGAGGAAGTCGCCAAGTTCAGGGCAGCTAGAAGAATTTGGGCCAAACTTATGAAAGAACATTATCAGGCAAAGAACCCGAAGAGCTGGCAGCTTCGTTTTCACACCCAAACAGGCGGTTCTACGCTGACGGCCCAGCAGCCAGATAACAATATTGTCCGTGTAACCATTCAGGCGCTGTCAGCCGTAATGGGAGGCACTCAAAGCCTGCATACGAATTCGAGGGATGAAGCACTCGCCCTTCCTACCGAGGATTCTGCGAGAATCGCGTTAAGAACTCAGCAGATCATCGCCCATGAGAGCGGGGTGGCGGATACGGTGGATCCTCTGGCCGGATCTTATTATGTGGAGCACCTGACGGATGTCATGGAGGATGAAGTCAAACTTTATCTTGAAAAAATAGAATCACTGGGCGGAGCAGTGGCTGCCGTTGAACAAGGCTACATGCAGCGTGAAATTCATCATACGTCTTATGAAATACAAAAGGCGATTGAAAAAGGGGATGAAGTCATCGTAGGCATGAATTCATTCACGGTTGAAAATGAAGTCCAGCCTGAACTATTAAGAGTCGATCCAACACTGGGGGAGAAGCAAAAAGAAAAGCTGAACCGTCTGAAGTCTGCGAGGGACCACGACCGAGTGAGCGCTCGGTTGGGTGCGCTGCGCCAAGGTGCTCAAGGAGCAGAAAATCTTATGCCGCTCATTTTGGACTGTGTGCGTGATTATTGCACGATCGGAGAGATCTGCGGCATCCTTCGGGAAGAGTTTGGAGAATTTACAGGAATATAGACAGACAGGAGTGGGAAGAACAATGAATAAAAAAATACGTGTGCTGGTAGCAAAGCCAGGGCTTGACGGGCATGACCGCGGAGCTCTTGTGATCTCTCAGGCTCTTCGTGATTATGGGATGGAGGTCATTTATACCGGCCTTCGCCAGACGCCAGAACAAATTGTAGCTGCTGCTGTGCAGGAAGATGTGGATGCCATCGGTTTATCTTGTCTGTCTGGAGCGCATAATGAACTGTTTCCCGAGGTGATGTCGCTTTTAAAACAGCGGGGAGCAGATGATATTATCGTGATAGGAGGCGGTGTTATCCCCTGGGAGGACATTCCCTTCCTTGAATCAGCCGGAGTAAGAAAAATATTTACACCCGGCACACCGACAGTTGAGACAGCCAAATTTATTGAAGCAGCAGTGCTCGAGCGGGATGGTTATCCAGCACCAGCAGGCATGGAACCGCCAAAAAAAATCGATCATATCGGCATTGCCGTTGAATCCCTTGATGAGGTCCTCCCTTTTTATGTGAACACACTCGGGCTTAAGCTTGAAGCAGTGGAGGAAGTGGAATCTCAAAAGGTAAAGGTAGCTTTTTTGAAGATCGGCCAGACAAGGCTGGAGCTTCTAGAGCCAATGGATGAACAGAGTCCGATCCGGCAATTTATTATCAAACGCGGACAGGGTGTCCACCATGTGGCTCTTGGTGTTGAAAATATTGCATCAAGAATCGAAGAATTGAAAAAAGCTGGCGTAAAGATGATCCAGGAACAGCCGGTGAAAGGTGCCGGCGGGGCATCCATCGCATTCATCCATCCATCTTCTACTCATAAGGTGCTGTTTGAACTGTGCGAAAAACCTGAAACGGAAGGAGGAGTGTCCTGATGAATATGTACGATAAAATGGACGAATTATATGACAGGAAACGTGAGATTGAGCTTGGCGGCGGAGACGAGAAGATTGATAAACAGCATGAACGCGGAAAACTTACCGCAAGGGAGCGAATCGATCTTTTGCTCGATGAGGGAACGTTTGTGGAGTTGAATCCTTTTATTGAGCACCGCTGCACCGATTTTGGTCTGCAGAATATGAAGGCTCCTGGAGAGGGAGTCGTCACAGGCTATGGAAAGATTCATGGCCGGCCGGTTTATTTATTTGCTCAGGATTTTACGGTTTTTGGAGGAGCGTTAGGAGAGATGCATGCTCACAAGATCGCCAGTGTGATGGATCTTGCGGCTAAGAATGGAACACCGTTTATCGGACTGAACGATTCAGGAGGAGCGAGAATTCAGGAAGGTGTTGTTTCTCTGGACGGCTACGGGCAGATCTTTTACAGAAACTCCATCTACTCTGGTGTCATTCCGCAGATTTCAGTTATTCTGGGGCCTTGTGCAGGTGGAGCTGTCTATTCACCGGCTATTACGGATTTCGTATTCATGGTGGAGCAGACAAGCCAAATGTTTATCACTGGCCCGAAGGTCATCGAAACAGTAACGGGCGAGAAAATTTCATCTGAGGATCTTGGCGGGGCAAAGGTACATAGCACGAAAAGCGGTAACGCCCATTTTATGGGGGAAACCGAGGCACAAGTTCTGGAGCAAGTGCGGGCGCTCGTATCGTTCCTTCCTCAGAACAATAAAGAAAAACCGGCCAGATCGGAGAAACTGGAGCATGAGAACGATGACCGCCCGGATATTGCCGAGGTGGTACCTGTGGATGCGACCAAACCGTATGACGTTCGTAAGGTCATCGAGCAAGTGGTCGATCAGGATACTTTTTTAGAAGTTCAAGCGTATTTTGCCAGAAACATAGTCATTGGTTTTGCCAGGATTAAGGGTGAAGTGGTAGGATTAGTATGTAATCAGCCAAAAGTTATGGCTGGCGGCCTTGATATTGATTCTTCGGATAAGGCATCGCGCTTTATTCGTTTTTGTGACGCTTTTAACATTCCGATTATCACCTTTGAGGACGTCACCGGATTTTTTCCAGGAATTAAACAGGAACACGGCGGCATTATAAGACACGGAGCTAAAATCCTGTACGCCTACTCTGAGGCTACTGTCCCGAAAATAACGATTATCACCCGTAAAGCATACGGCGGTGCCTATGTCGCCTTAAACAGCAAGTCGATCGGCGCTGACCTTGTTTTTGCCTGGCCAAATGCGGAGATCGCAGTCATGGGACCGCAGGGTGCGGCGAACATCATCTTTGCCAGAGAAATCGAACAAAGCGATGATCCTGAAGCGACAAGGCAGGCTAAGATTGACGAGTACCGGACGAAGTTTGCCAATCCGTACGTTGCAGCTGCAAGAGGAATGGTCGATGATGTCATCGATCCACGGGATACGAGGATCAAATGTATTCAAGCACTGGAAATGCTGCGGACGAAGCACGAGGAAAGGCCCTGGAAGAAACATGGCAATATCCCGTTATAATGGAGGAAGACACAATGGTTAATGAGCAACGATTACTAGAAGAGTTTTTGGAATTGGTACAGATCGATTCTGAAACAAAATTTGAAAAGGAAATCTCCAAAGTCCTTACTAAAAAATTCACTGATCTTGGTGTCGAAGTATTCGAAGACGACGCTGAGTCCAAAACTGAACACGGCGCCGGCAACCTGATTTGTACGCTGAAAGGCAACAAAGGCGGGGTGGATCCGATTTATTTCACCTCCCATATGGATACGGTCGTACCTGGCAATGGGGTAAAACCTTCGATTAAAGATGGGTATGTTGTAACCGATGGAACGACCATCCTTGGGGCGGACGACAAGGCAGGCCTCGCAGCGATGTTCGAAGCCGTTAAACTTTTAAAGGAACAAAATATTAAACACGGAGACATCCAGTTCATCATCACAGTTGGGGAAGAGTCAGGGCTTGTAGGAGCGAAAGAACTGGATCCTGCCCGATTAACCGCAAGATTCGGTTTCGCGCTCGACAGTGACGGCAAAGTCGGTGATATTATTGTTGCAGCGCCGACACAAGCCAAGCTGATGGTTGATATCTATGGAAAGACAGCGCATGCCGGTGTTGCTCCTGAAAAGGGTGTATCAGCCATTACAATCGCTGCAAAAGCCATTTCTAAAATGCCGCTCGGAAGAATTGATGAAGAAACCACGGCTAACATCGGAAGGTTTGAAGGGGGCACACAGACCAATATCGTTTGTGATCATGTGGCCATTTTGGCAGAAGCCCGTTCTCTCGTAACAGAGAAAATGGAAGCTCAGGTTGCTAAGATGAAAGAGGCATTTGAAACAACGGCTTCTAAGTTCGGCGGACGTGCTGAAGTGAATGTGAAAGTCATGTACCCTGGATTTAAGTTTAGTGATGGAGACCATGTCGTTGAAGTGGCTAAGAAAGCTGCTGAAAGGATCGGACGTTCTCACCGCTTGCTGCAAAGCGGCGGCGGAAGTGATGCGAATGTGATTGCCGGCCATGGAATTCCAACTGTTAACCTTGCTGTAGGCTACGAGGAAATCCACACTAAAAATGAAAAAATGCCGATCGAGGAACTGGTGAAAACAGCCGAGATCGTGGTTGCAGTCATTCAGGAAGTAGCAGGAGAGTAGAGCTAAGGAGCCGGCCATGAAAGGTCTGGCTCCTTTTTTTGTTACGAACCTTCAAGTCGAGGTTGACATAAATAGCTCGAATTAGTATATTTGGTTGTAGTTTAATCATGGAAAAAAATGTCTAAATAGGATGGGAAGCCGGAGGGATTGGATGAGTGAACTTGCGAACATGCATATGATGATGAATTATTTGCGGGGAGTATACAAGGTTCTTGAAGATGAATGGCAAAAATCAGCGAAATCATTGGGATTGACTCAAGCTGAACAGCACATTCTATGGATTGTATCCTTTGAACGAGAGGCGACGATTTCCCGCATAGCACACCTCGGATTATGGGATGTTTCGACAGTCATGCAGGTTATAAAACGCTTGAAAGATAAAGGCTTAATACAATTATTGAAAAAAGATCATGATCGGCGAATTTCGTACGTAATGCTTACGGAAGAAGGAGCAAAAAAACAGCAGATGTCTTCTGAAGGCAAATACTCAGTGTACAGTTATCTGCAGGCCTGGAGCAAGGATCATGGGAACCAGGAATTTCTGGTGCAGCTTGTAAACTTACATAGGGATATGAATGAGCATTTTCACGGAACAGAATACGTGGAATGGATTGAAAACACAGGCAGGCAGCTGCGGGATAAAGTGGAGACAAGGTGAATAAACCTTGTCTTTTTTATGGTGTGAACCCTGTGATATGAACGGCTTTCGCTTTTCTTATGTTCTCCCATTTCATATAATGGGAAAGGAAAAGGATTGAAGGAGATGGAACAACATGGATAGGTCTGCCAATATAAAACGAAGATTTATCCTGCATGTCGACATGAACAGCTTTTATGCTTCTGTAGAAAGTATGATGGATCCCACTTTAAAGGGAAAGCCTCTTGCGATAGCCGGCAATCCCGAAGAGCGCCGCGGCATCATCGTAACCTGCAGCTATGAAGCACGTAAGTTTGGAGTAAAAACTACGATGCCTCTGTGGCAGGCAAAAAAACTTTGTCCATCTCTTATCGTCTTACGGCCGGATTTTCAAAAATACAGGACGATGTCTCAGAAGATGTTTCAGCTGCTTCGGGAATATACTGAGCTTGTAGAGCCTGTTTCAATCGATGAAGGATATCTTGATATTACGAGGATATCCATGAGCCCCATCGAAGCTGCCGAGGAAATTCAAAACAGGCTGTATCATGAACTGGGTCTTCCTTCCAGCATAGGGATTGCCCCGAATAAATTTCTTGCGAAGATGGCTTCAGATATGAAGAAACCTATGGGGATTACCGTCTTGCGAAAGCGGGAGATCCGGCAGATCCTCTGGCCGATGACCGTAGGTGAAATGCATGGGATCGGAAAGGCCACAGAAGAAAAACTAAAAAAATATAATATTCATACGATCGGTGACCTGGCAAAGGAAGACGCGTACAGTTTAAAACACCGCTTCGGAAAAAATGGAGTGAGGATGTGGGAGCGTGCGAACGGGATCGATGACCGCCCAGTAGACCCGGAGCGCGCCTCAGAATTTCAATCCGTTGGCAACTCGACCACTCTGGCTGAAGACGTGAGTGATGAAACGGAGCTTAAACGCGTCTTTTCAGTTCTGGCTGATTCTGTTGAACGCCGGATGAAAGGGAAGAAAGTCGTCGGTCAAAATCTTCAGATCGTGATCCGGTATGGAGACAGGAAGACGGTTACGAGAAGCAAGACACTGGAGAATCCCTTTCATGATAAGAGTGAAATCCTGAAACATGCCTGGTCCTTGTTTACAAAACACTGGAACGGTGAACCTGTACGGCTGCTCGGCATTACGGCCGCGGATGTTATCCCTAAAGAAAAAGCCTATAAACAGATGGACTTGTTTACTTTTGAACAGGAAAAAAAACGGGATGATGTAAATCGATTGATCAGCGATATTCAAAAAAAGTTTGGTGATCATTCCATTATTCGAGGCAAACTAACAGATGATCCATCATAGCTATAGGTTGTAGACAGCTTTTTATCGAGCCAAAGGCCGGGTGATTATGATTGAAGAAAAGTATCCATCTGCCATACGTGCTTGGATTTTTGTTGCTTTTTATTTTCTTTTTTCTGCTTGCAGCCGTCTATCGGGAGGCTGGCGTAAAGAGACTGGATCAGACGGTGATTGATGCAGTAACGGCATATCAGCCCCACGAGCTGACCCGAGCTTTTATAGTGATCACAAACAGTGCAGCAAGGACCAATGAATTTATAGTGCTTGCCGTGTTCTCTGCTTTTTCTATTTTATGGAGGAGGAGCTGGCTTGAACCGGTAATCCTGGGGATTTGTTTGTTTGTCATCCGTTACGGTAACGCTTTTCTTAAAGGAATCTATGAAAGAAAGAGGCCATCCCTCCATCGCCTAGTTGATATCGGAGGATATAGTTTTCCGAGCGGACACGCCATGATCTCCATCGGTTTTTTTGGACTGTTATTCTACCTGCTTGTGAGACAGGCTAAGCATAGTTGGGTGCGGCATCTTTTAACCGTTGGGGGATGTGTTTATATCGTGCTTGTCGGATTAAGCAGAGTCTATCTTGGTGTGCATTATCCGAGTGATGTGCTGGCAGGATTTCTTGCGGGAGGAAGCTTGCTCCTTTTTTTCATTGTCACTTATCGCCTCATGATTTCTATTTTAAAGCATGAAAGGAATAGCTGATATGGAACTTCATTTTCTGGGAACGGGAGCCGGAATGCCTTCAAAGGAACGGAATGTTTCTTCGGTTGCCCTTAAATTCCTGCAGACGGGAGGAGAAACCTGGCTCTTTGACTGCGGAGAAGCTACACAGCATCAAATCCTGCACACTTCTCTAAAACCGCGTAAGATCAATAAAATTTTCATTACTCATCTGCACGGTGACCATCTATTCGGTCTGCCGGGCCTGCTGGGAAGCCGCTCCTTCCAAAATGGTGAAGAGAGTCCGGTGTCCATATACGGACCAAAGGGAATAAAGGCCTTCATCGACACTTCTTTGAACATAAGCCAGACGCATCTTACCTATCCGATTCAAGTGATAGAAATAGATGAAGGGCTGATCTGTGAAGAGGAAGGCCGCCGGGTATATGCCAAGAAACTTGAGCACGTGATCCCTTGTTTCGGTTTTCGCGTAGAAGAGCAGGCACAGCCTGGAAAGCTGGAAGCCGGCTTGCTAAAAAAGATGGGCCTGCCGCCCGGTCCTTTATATCAGCAATTGAAAGAAGGAAGGGATATTACTCTGGAGGACGGAACGGTGCTCAAGAGCAGTGAATTTGTTTCCCCTCCTGTTCCTGGCCGGATTGTCGCTATCCTTGGCGATACGAAATACTGCGAGAATGCGGTGGAGCTGGGAAGAGATGCTGAGGTACTTATTCATGAGGCTACTGTTCTTCACGAACTGGCTGAAAAGGCAGCGGAATTCGGCCATTCTTCAGCCAGATTGGCTGCTGTTACCGCCAGACGGGCAAATGCAGCTGCCTTGATCTTGAACCATATCAGTTCCAGATATCATAAAGAGGAGAAGACTCTTCTTTTAAAAGAAGCACGGGAAGTCTTTCCGAATACGCAGATTGCCGATGACTTCAGCGTCTTTCCAATTGAAAAACTCAGCAAAAAATGAGCGGGCAGCCCGCTCATTTTTTTTTTAACTTATTATACATTTCAAGGATTAAGCTTTTTTGTTCAGTAATTTCTCCATTTCTAACAGCCAACGCCACATCGGGTACATCAGTGATGATGGCATCCACCCGCCAATTCATTAAATAATGCATCCATTTTTCTTGATTGACGGTATAAGGCCTGACCCGTATTCCATGCTCATGAAGGCTTTGCAGGATCACGGGATGAAGGCTCTTAAATTGAGGATGCACACTCAGCGAACCCATGCTTCTTGCATAGTTCCATGGCTCGTAGATGGCCGAAGAGTAGAGGGGAGCAATGTCAATGTAAGAGTCCATGCTCCTTAATTGCACAAGGCTGTAATGGTTAAAAGATGAATAGATCGTTTTTTCTTTCATTCCATAAGCATTTACGAGATCGTATACTTTTTTCTCTAAATCTTCATACATCACTTTGTTATTCTTCAACTCTATATTGAGAAGCAGCGGCTTGGTACAGATCCATTGCAGAAACTCTTCTAGTGTGAGGATCCGTTCATTTTGAAAGGTTGGAGAAAACCAGCTTCCCGCGTCCAGCTGTTTAATTTCAGCGAGCGTGAAATTTTTTACATATCCTTTTCCGTTGGTTGTCCGTTTGACCGTATCATCGTGAATGATGACAGGAACACCATCGCTTGTTAAATGGACATCAATTTCAAGTCCGTCTGCGCCCATTTCATAAGCCCGAGTGTAGGAGGCCATTGTGTTTTCGGGGCATACCTTGCTTGCGCCCCGGTGTCCAAAGATTTTTGTCATAGCGGGAAAAACTCCTTTCCTCTTTATATTTTACCTTAACATAAGCAGGTCAAACGTTCTAAATCCAAGAAAAAAACAAGCCCATTTCCTTTCAGGGGCTTGTTTAGGTGGCTCGCGCCGATGTGCGTTCGATGCTCACATCATTTTTTACGATCCATTTTATAAAATCTTTTTCCTTTTTTGTCAGTGGCCGTGTAAGAAACTGCTCAAACTCTTTAAACAACAGATTGTACCGCTTGAATTCTTCTTGATCAAGCATCTTATACCTCCCGTTGCTGCTCTATAGTCGTTTTATTATAAAATTAAATAACAGAATTGTCAAACTATTCCTTTGGCAGAGGGCGGGGTGTACATGCTCCCGAGCTCTTCAGAGCGCTGTGCGGCACGCTTGACGCATGATTCAATCGCTTCTTTTACTTTAAAATGGTCCAGCATTTGAATTCCGGCTTCGGTGGTTCCACCCGGACTGGTTACCTTTTGCCGAAGCAGCCGGGGATGTTCGCCGCTCATTTTCAGCATATGGGCAGCACCCAACAGGGTCTGCGCGATCAAATCCCTTGCCTCAGTTTCACTGAGATTGAGCGAGGAGGCTGCCTGCTGCATCGCTTCAACTAAATAATAAACATAAGCGGGGCCGCTTCCAGCCAACCCGGTTACTGCATGCAGGCTTTCTTCTTTCAAGCAGGTGGTCGTTCCGATGCAATTAAAAAGCTCTTCGGCCTGTTTTACATGTTGCTCTTCAGCATACTTTCCAGCGGCGAGGCCGGTTGCAGAATAACCGATCGCAGCAGATGTGTTCGGCATCGCCCGTATGACAGGGGCATCCGTATGAAGCAGAGTGGAGATGTGATCTGTTGATATCCCGGCAAGTACTGAAATGATAAGGTGCTGTTTATGGATAGCGTCCCTGATCGAGTGCAGGGCGTCTTCAGCATCTTTCGGCTTCATAGCAAGGATGATGATTTCTGCCTCATGCACTGCATCTGCGGCTGAGGCGGAAATTTTTATTTCATACTTCCTTTGCAGTTCAAGAAGCCTTTTTCTGTTCATTCTGTTTGTGGCAATGATCTGTTCAGGTGAGGCCAGCTTGTTGGCGATCAATCCTGAAATCATTGCTTCTGCCATGGCACCTGCTCCGATAAACGCGATTTTTTTATTCACGGCAATCCCTCCAACTTAGGTTAACGTAAAAACGCACTCCTCGATCCTTGGAAAAGGACGGAGGAGTGCGGTCCGCGGTACCACCTTAATTGGCTTGGTAAAAAGCCCAGCTTATCGCCTGTATCGAAGGCATACGATCAGGTTCAATCCCTGATGGCTCGGGGGATAGGTTCATTCATTTCGCACTGCTGGAATCTTTCAGCCGATGGATTCCATTCTCTTTCAGCCGTTTAATGAATTACTGGTCCCTTTCAGCGCCGTGTTCAGCGTTCAGTTATTACAAAACATTATGCAATGAGTCAGTACAGTATGTCAAGTTTATAAAAAAGATAATTTTGAATATTTACTTTTTTTATAGTGCTGATCTTTTGCTATACTGTTTGATATATATATGCATGAGAAGAGGTCAGGTGAAAATGTTGAACCAGAATATTATAACCATCGCGCTTCCGACACCGTTTCCGGTAGGGGATGTCAATGTCTATCTCATACGGGGAGAAAAGCTTACCCTTGTTGACTGCGGACCAAAAACGCCTGAGGCATGGAGCATCTTTCGGGAGAAACTGGCGGAGAACGGGCTGGAAGAAAACGATATTGAACAGGTGGTCTTTACCCATTATCACCCGGACCATGTCGGACTTTATTCATACTTTACGAGCCCGGTGCCTGTTGTGCTCGCAAGTTTAGAAGAAATACCCTATCTCAGCCAGCAGCAAGAATTTTTTGTACATAGAAATCAATTTTATGAGGGGTTTTACAAAAAAATGGGAATGCCGGAAGAAGCCGTCCGGTTTGAACATAGGAAATTAAAGAAGTATCTTGAGTTTTCTGCTGTGGTCCATGCTTCCCCGGCGTTGTATGAAGGAGAAGAAGTGCCAGGGCTGCCAGGGTGGACAATCATGAAAACACCGGGCCATTCTCCAGATCATCTTTCTCTGTTTCATCAAGAGAGCGGTATTATGATCGGAGGGGACTTTTTGCTGCAGCGTATTTCTTCCAACGCACTCATCGAGCCTCCCCCTCTCACGAAAAGAGACCGGCCTAAACCGCTGCTGCAATACCGGGATTCACTAAAGACAGCAGCCGAACTCCCTATAACCGTCATCCTGCCGGGGCATGGACTTCCGATCTCCAACAGTTCTGAGTTGATCGAAGAAAGGCTTGCACAGCAGAACAACCGGGCGGATGTCCTATGGGAGATGCTCGCCGGATATAAGACGGCTTATGAATTAAGCAAGCTTTTATTCCCGAGGATCTATCAAAAGGAACCTGGGCTTACTCTCTCCGAAACCGTGGGGCATCTTGATCTGCTTGAAGAGGAGGGAAGGATTCAAACGGAGGACATAAAGGGTATTATTTACTACAAGCGGGCAGAAGGAGCGTAAGATATGAAGAATTTAAAAGGAAAAACGGTGGTTATCACAGGGGCTTCCGGAGGGCTTGGAGCCCGGATCGCGTTTGATGCGGCAAGCCTTGGTGCTAAGCCGGTGCTGATCGCCAGAAGTCTGGACAAACTAGTGAACGTAAAAAAAGATCTAAAAGAACATTTTGAGGTGGAAGCGCTGATCTATTCGCTGGACGTTAGCAACGCAGAAGAGGTGAAAGCGGTTTTCGCAGAGATCACTCGTACGGTTTCTGTCGATGTTCTGATCAACAACGCTGGATTTGGAATATTCGACTACTTCATTGATGCGGACCTAAATGATCTTTCCTGCATGCTTCAGACCAACGTGGTCGGCCTGATGGCTTGTACACAGGCAGTGCTGCCGCAAATGCTGGAACGGCGTTCTGGCCATATTATCAATATTGCGTCACAGGCAGGAAAGATATCCACTCCGAAGTCGACCGGATATGCCGCTTCTAAACACGCTGTTCTTGGCTTCTCAAACGGATTGCGGATGGAGCTCGCAAACAGTGGAATATGGGTAACAGCCGTCAACCCGGGGCCGATTGAAACGAACTTTTTTTCCATCGCAGACAAATCGGGTTCCTATGAGAAAAACATCAAGAAGTGGATGCTGTCCCCGGAGTATGTTTCTAGAAAAATCATTTCGGCGATCGGCCGTCCTGTCCGTGAGATCAATCTGCCTCTTTGGATGAATGCAGGCAGTACGCTTTATCAGCTTTTTCCCCGGCTTATAGAAAAGCTTGGCGGAAATGCATTCAAACAAAAATAGACAATAATAATATTATGTAAACAAAAAGATGCGCTAATATACGCATCTTTTTTCTTTTCCTAAACCTTCACCAAAAGGAAGAAAGTCTTAATTTGATAGGTCTAAAGAACCTATTGTGGTTTGTCTGGGGAGAGAACGGGTATAAGTAACTTACACGTTATAGACCGCAACAACAGAAAGAGGGGTAGCAGTTATGAATAAAAAAGTTTTATTTATATCAGACCATGGAGACCCGCTGGCAAAACTGGGCGGAAAGCAAGCTGGAGGACAGAATAATTATGTGTACCATTTGGCGCTTGCCATGGAAAATAGGGGATGGGATGTTGATGTCATAACCCACTGGTGTGATAAAGATGCTCCGCAGATGGAGGCGTTTGGAAAACGCTCTAGAGTTATCCGTATCCAAGCCGGTATCAAAGGCTTTGTATCCAAAAATGAAATGTTTCAAATACTGCCCGCCTTTTTTAAAGAAATCGAGGAACTTGTTCCTGTTGAACAATATGATATAATTCATACTCATTACTGGCTGTCAGGAATATTAGGCCGCCAGCTTCGCAGAAAGTACAATATACCGTTTGTCCATACTTCACATTCCCTTGGAGCAGCTAAAGAACGGGCCACAGGAGAAAGGGATGAGCGCAGGTTCCAGTATGAACGAACCATTCTCCGTTCCGCTAACCGCGTGATCGCCACGACCAACAGCGAGAAGAGCCTGATCCATGACTTTACTAAACAGCCTGCACCTGTTGATGTCATTCCGATCGGTGTATCTCCAACTTTTTATCCTTTAAACCAAAAACCCGCAATAAAACAAAAATTGGACGTTCACGGCCCCCTCGTGTTTTATGCCGGCCGTCTGGAAGAAACCAAGGGTGTTGAAACCCTCCTTAAAGCATTCAGATACTTGATTCAATGGGGTGACGTCCCGTCAAACACAAGACTGATTCTTGCTGGAGGACAGAAAGAAGAAATCGGTGATGACCAGCTTCCGATTCAGGAAAAACAGCGTTCTTGGGTGAAAGGAATTGAGCGTTATGTTCAGTTTGTAGGGCCGAAAAGCCAGGAGGAGCTGGCGGAATACTTTAACGCTGCCAACGTTGCTGTCGTGCCTTCCTATTATGAATCGTTCGGAATGGTGGCTGCAGAGGCACAGGCATGCGGATGTCCAGTGATTGCCTCACGTGTCGGAGGGCTTCAAAATGTGGTCGTTGAAGGAGAAACAGGGCTGCTCGTCAACCCAAAAGACGCTCAGGACTTGGCGCTCACCCTGGAAATTATTTTAAACAATAACATCATTGCGCAAAGGCTCGGCAAACAGGCATCCTCTCTTGCAGAACGCGATTACCGCTGGCCGAATGTGGCAGCGAGGGTAGAGCAGGTGTACGAGGAGGTTCTGTCAGGTGAAACGAGAAAACGTTACACATCTTTTAGCTACTGATCTAGACGGAACCTTGGTGGGAGAGAAGGAACTGACTTCTTTGCTGTTTGATTATTATAAAGAACGTCCCTACAATGTGCAGCTCGTTTATGTTACAGGAAGACACTATGCTTCTACCATGGAGCTGATCAAAGAGGAAGAGCTTCCGATGCCTTCCATTCTCATATCGGATGTTGGTACGGAAATGTATGACTTGAATGATCCAGAGCTTCATGAGCGCTGGAAAAAAACATTGGAAGAAAAGTGGAATCCCGCTGAAATTTCTCGCATCGTTCAATCCTGCAGCGGCTTAACGCCTCAATCGATTCCATCCGTGCATCGGCTTTCCTATTTTGCAGAAAGCGATGAGGCGGTTGAGGAAGTGAAACAAAAGCTGAGCGGCAGTTCGGTGCCGCACAAGCTGATTTTCAGTTCCGGAAGAGATGTAGACATTCTTCCGCCGAATGCAGGGAAGGGAGAGGCGCTATCCTTTCTGCTTCGGGAAAAAGGCTGGGAGAAAGCAAATGTATTAGTTGCCGGCGATTCTGGCAATGACCGTGATATGATTACACTTGGATATCCGGCTGTCGTTGTCGGAAACTGCCAAAAGGAATTAAAACAGCTGCCAGACCACCCTATGATTTTCCGTGCGCAAAAGCATTGTGCAGGCGGAATTCATGAAGCGTGGGAGCATTTCTTTGAAAAAACTCCAGTTAAGAATAGCATATAAAGCAAGCAAACCCCTTATAAGCCTCGCTTATCGGGGGTTTGCTTATTCTTTTGTAATAAAGCTGTATACGACATCTTGAACCGTCAAATAAGGATCTTCTGCCTCTTCGGTTTGAAGTTCTTTTTTTATTCGTTCCTGCAGGAGAGCATAATCCTTTTCAGTATAAGGGATGGCCTCTTTCTCGTAAAAATAATCCAGCAAAGCCTTTTCCAGCCATTTGCGCAGCAGCTGATTTTCCATTCTGCACTTCCTTTCTTCTCCCAACAATGTAGCCTACGAATGCCTGCCGGTCAATGGATTTTTTAAGCCGGAAAGCCCCCTGAAAAAATTTCCATTGAGAAGGGAACATATATTCGGTTAAAATGGGTATACATAATAAATGAGAACGAGCGTTTGCTTTTGGAGGGGTGAAGGAAGTTGATCGATTATTCTATGATTCAAAATCGTTCAATTCTGTGCATGGACATGAAAAGTTTTTATGCCAGCTGTGCGGCTGTGCGCTTAGGGCTGGACCCGCTGACCTGTTACCTTGCTGTAGTAGGGAATACAGAGAGGCAGGGAAGTGTGGTCCTGGCTGCTTCTCCTTGTCTGAAAAGAGATTTTGGAATAAGAACCGGAAGCCGGCTGTTTGAGATTCCGAAAGACAGCCGTATTCACATCGTGGATGCCCAAATGGCTTTTTTTCTACAGCGTTCCATGGAGATCACGCGCCTGCTCAATCGGTTTGTTCCAAAAGAGGCCATTCATACTTACAGTGTGGATGAAAGTTTTATTCAGGCAGACGGGACAGAACGCCTGTGGGGAGGGCCGGTGCAGCTGGCCCAGGCCATCCGGATTGCCATAAAAGAAGAGTTCGGTCTGCCTTGCGCCATCGGAATCGGGCCGAACATGCTGATGTCTAAGCTCTGTCTGGATTTGGATGCGAAGAAGAAAGGCGTGGAAGAATGGACGTATGAGGACATTCCGGAGAAGCTATGGAAACTTTCTCCCTTGAGCAAGATGTGGGGCATCGGTTCCCGTGTGGAACGGACGCTTAATCTGATGGGCATTACAACCGTAGGCGATCTTGCCCATTATCCGCTGGAGCTCTTGGAAAAAAAATTCGGCGTGATGGGAAATCAGCTTTATTATCATGCGTGGGGAGTGGATCTCTCGGAGGTGGGGGCTCCCATCATGCAAGGCCAGATCAGCTATGGAAAAAGCCAGATCCTCCTTCGTGATTATACCGATCCGAAAGAGGTTCAGCATGTTATTTTAGAAATGTGCGAAGAAGTGGCAAGGCGGGCCAGAACAGCGAAAAAAGCAGGAAGAACGGTCAGTCTGGGAATCGGCTACAGCAAAGAAGAATGGGGCGGGGGTTTTTACCGCTCAAAGACCGTAGCTGAACCGACTAACATTACGATGGAGGTCTACCAGGTGTGCCTGGAGCTCTTTCATACCTTTTATGAAGGAAAGACGGTCCGTAAAATCACCATTGCTCTATCCAATGTATGTGAAGATAACGAAACGCAGCTAAGCATCTTTACACTTGAGCATCCTAAAAAGCGAAAGCTTGGATACGTGATGGACGATATCCGCAGGAAATACGGCTCCAATGCTCTTCTCCGGGCCGTTTCCTATACGAGCGGAGGAACGGCTCTGCACCGCAGCACCCTTTTAGGCGGCCATAAAGCGTAAAACCAGAATGGAGGGACTCTAATGATCAAAGACCGCGGAAGCATCAAATGGACGGCAATGATGCTGCCTGAGCACGTAAAGCAGTTAAGGGACTGGGAGCGGGAAGAGGCGTGGCTTGAGAACACTGAGCTTGATGAACAGCAGTTGGAGGAAATGAACCAGCAGATCTTTTTTGCGATGGAAAAGGCAAGGAAAGTAGCCGTCCTTTGCCGTAAACCCCTTGGTGAAAAAGCAATACTGGGCCTCATCCATTACTATGACCCTCATCGCCGTCTGCTCAGAATAATGAATGATGAAGGAAAGAAACAGGATGTTTCTCTCGATGCCATCATAGGGATAGAGATGGATGTTTAAAGACAAATAAAAAAAGGGGCTGTCCTGAAAGTCGAAAATTGACCTTCAGGCAGCTCCTTTGACGTGAAAAATCTTCAATGAAAAGTTGATTGGAGTGCAAGGTGCGAGATAGCGTGACAGGTGAGACTCNNTTCTTGGACAGCCCCTTATTCGGCCTCAGCAAACAGATCAGAGGCCAATAATTTTCTCTGCAGGGAGTCAAGATTCGCTTCGCTTGAAATTTCGATTTCTTGCCCTGGCTGTATGGATAATGCGATAAGGCCGAGCAGGCTTTTTCCGTCGGCTGTCTTATCTCCTTTTTTAACATACACGGCTTCTTCATAACTTCCCGTGAACTGGACGAATTGGCTTGCGTTTCCGGCATAGATGGGTTTTTTCGCAATAATTCTCAAGTTAATCTCTCTCCCTGCATATCCTTTTTATACAGCTTATGAAGGGTGAATTGAGAAATGTCATAAAATTTATTTTAAATTAAAGTGACTTCTATCGGAAAATAAAGGAAAATATAGAAATAAGATGTGTGGAGAGGAGCAGTAAAGAGTGATTCGCAATAAAAAAAGAATAATGAACTATTTAATTATATTAAGTTTGGCAGGCTGCCTTTTATATATCAACCAACGGTATTTAAATTTAACGCCGGAGCGGTTTAGAGGCTGGATTCTGTCGTGGGGAGTTTGGGCTCCAATCGTTTATATCGCTTTATATGCCTTCCGGCCGTTTGTGCTGTTTCCGTCATCCGTGTTTGCAGTGACAAGCGGCTTGGCCTTCGGGTTATATTGGGGGTGTCTGTATACATACCTGGGATCCTTGTCAGGCGGACTCATGACGTTTTTAGCAGTGAAATGGATCGGCAAAAAAAGCGTAAAAAAGGAATGGAAGGGAAATTATCAGAAGATCCAGGAGGGCATCAAGCAGCGTGGATTTATTTATGTGCTGATCCTCCGCCTCCTGCCGATATTGAATTATGATCTTGTGAGCTACTTGACGGCCGCGGCAAACGTCAAGTTTAAAGATTACGCGGCAGCCACGGCCATCGGAATCATACCGGGCACATTGGCATACACGTACATAGGAGCTTCAGTGGCGAATACAGGAATGAAGGAAATTTTAATTTCATCCATCATCATCATTACTTTGATTATTCTTCCGGTTGTAACAAGGAAGAGATGGCAAAAAAAACTGGGCCTCTAGCCTCTCTCATGGAAAAAGAAGCGCTGAATGGCATTAGCGCTTCTTTTTTATGCTTATGTAGTCGCTTTGGAAGGGAGAAGCTGCTGAAGAAGCTGCTGGATGGCCGAATCAGCATCGGCCCCCTCGGTGATCAGCAGAAAAGATTCACCTTTTCGGAGCATCATGAAAAACGTAACAAGGCATGTTAGTTTTTTCGCGTGCAGGGTGACTCCGTTTTTACATAAAAAGACGTTGGACTGAAACGATCTGGATATTTTTACGAAATCCGTAACCTTTTGAATGGTGAATTTAGAAGCGTCACTGGTAATGGAGACGGTTTTTGAACAAATCTTTTTCATATATAGGATCCTCCTGAAATGGATTGTAATAGTTATCTACAGCGTATCTACCCTGTAATAAACCGTTTCAAACCAGGTGAGATTGAAAACATCAGGAAAGGGAATAGTGAGGGGAAGAAAGAAGGAGGAGGATGCACGGATGTTTGAAATGATCTTTCATTTTTTAAAAGAGTTGGGAGCGGTCGGGCTATTTATTGGGACCGCCCTGGAGGCTTCCTCGATTCCTTTTCCCGGTGCGCTGGTCATTCTGATCTACGGATTTCTGCTGAAGCCAAACCTGGTCGAGAGCTTGCTTCTGGCATTGGCAGTAAGTGCAGTATACACCATATTCAGCTATGTACCTTATATGATAGGTTATAAGCTTGAAAGCAAGATGAAAGAGAAGTTCAACGAGAAGAAAGTAGAGAAAACGAAGAAAGTGTTTAAAAAATACGGAGAGTGGAGCATTGCTCTTTCCCGGCCTTTGGGAATCGGAAATTATGTTTCCTACGCAGCAGGGATGAGCAAGGTCAATCGGTGGAAATTCGGCGGGCTGACCTTTATCGGCATCTTTCCTTTAGCAGTTGCCATGCTGTTTTTAGGCAGGCTGGGGGAAGTCAAGACCGTTAATCATGTGCTGCAGGCTTCACAGTCCTATATTCTTGCAGGGGCAGGAGTCCTGCTGGTTGGTTTTTTACTGTATAAATTCGTTTATAAGAAAAGGACGGCAAGCTAAAATAAGAGACAAATCAAAAAAGCGGAAATCTCGAAGGTTTCCGCTTTTTGATTTTTGAGATCTTCTATAGCTTTGCTCTCTTTTCGCCTTATTATTGATATGTGTATTTTCACATATGTTCATCAAGCATTTTCCCTTAAAAATTGTGTAGAATATGTTAAAATGACAAACAGATACGGAAAGAAGGAATGAAGAGGATGGCGTTGAGATATGCGCTGCTTGGATTGTTGGCCAAGAGCGAGGCAACCGGATATGAACTGAATCAGCAGTTTAAAGAAACGATGATCCACTTCTGGACAGCCCATCATACCCAGATTTATCGAGAACTTGTAAAGATGGAGGAAGAGGAGCTTGTAACCTCGCAAGTGATTCATCAGGTGGACTATCCGGATAAGAAGGTATATCAAATCGAACCAAAAGGCTATGAGAGGCTGCTGAAATGGCTGCTGAGCAAGGAAATCTCACAGCAGAAACTAAAGGATGACCTGTTATTGCGTGTTTCATTGTTTCATCTTATACCTCCAGATACGGCTGTTGCTTTTTTAGAACGGGCCAAGGAACAGCATTCTTTTGGCCTGGGATTGATGAAAGACTGGAAAGACAGCCATTTTCCTGAAGACAGCTTTCAGCAGGAGGATCTAGGAGAATATTTAACATCGGAATTCGGGAGAAGATACCTGCAAAACTGGATTGAATGGTGCGACTGGGCCATTCAGGTCATACAAACCATGAACAGCAAGGAGAAGTGAATATGAAACTGGAATGGACGGAAAGGGCGATCGAAAAGATAAAGAGTAAGATGCAGGAAGGAGACAGCGTACTGCTGAAATATGATACGGAAGGGTGCGGCTGTGTTGTCAGCGGGGTGTCCGCACTCTGGATTGTGGATGAAGAACCGGAGGGCACGGTCCAGCTTGAAACGAACTTCCTGCCCGTTTATATGGAGAAAACCAAAATGGTATTCTTTGATGAGCAGATGACGATCGATTTTAAAAAGGAACAGCATACGTTTCAGCTGAAAAGCCCGAACCAGATGCTCAATCCGCATCTTAGGCTCGAAAATAAAATAAAAACAGGAAAGGACGCCTAAAAGGGCGTCTTTCCTGTTTTTTAGTGCTTCAATGATGATGAAAGACGCCTAAAAGGGCGCCTTTTCCTGTTTTGAAAGAAGGTATTGCCTGCTTTGAAGGCCGCGGGAAACAAAAGGAGAGATAAACTCCACAGCCTCAAGGAGAAGATCGAGCTGGATGCCGGTCGAGATACCCATACGATTCAGCATGTAAACAGTATCTTCTGTTGCCACATTTCCTGTTGCTCCCGGAGCAAACGGACAGCCGCCAAGTCCCCCTGCGGACGTGTCGAAGCGGTCCACACCTGCCTGAAGGGCAGAAAAGATATTAGCCAGGGCCATGCCGCGTGTGTCATGAAAATGGGCAGCGATGAGCAGGGCAGAAGGAAGATGATGCTTAAGCAGGGCAAACAAGTCATAAACTTCCTGAGGATTAGCAAGCCCGATCGTATCGGCGACGGAGAGCTCATCTACTCCCAGATCTGAAAATTCCTCACATAATTTCAGGACAGCCTGTTCGTCCATTTTTCCTTCATACGGACAATAAAAAGCCGTCGAAATACATGCCCGCACAAAAAAGCCTTTCCGTTTCAGGTCTCTGATGAGCGGAGCAAGTTCATCCATGCTCTCTATCGTGCTTTTATTAATATTTTTCCGGTTGAACGTATCACTCACACCGACAAAAAAAGCTGCGTTCTTACATCCGGAAGAAAGCAGGCGCTCTACTCCTTTTCCGTTCGGAACGAGCACGATATTTCGAGTGCTGTCATCGGTGCAATGCTCGATCACTTGTTCAGCATCACCCATCTGCGGCACCCATTTGGGAGAGACGAACGAGGTAAGCTCCATTTCTTGAATTCCCGAGGATTTCAGTTTATGAATAAAACGGATCTTGTCTTCCGCCGGCACGAGCTGCTTTTCGTTTTGCAGTCCGTCGCGCGGTCCAACTTCAATGATGGTGACTCTTTGGGGTAGTTCCATAGCTCCTCCTAGTCATTGCGTTATGTATGAAATCTTTCCTTTATTTTACGTTTTACCTCCTTAAGTTGCAATACGGAGCATGGAATTATGGTATGATAATAAGGAATATTCAGAAAAAAATACGGGAGTGAGAAGAAATTATGACAATACAAGATGCAGTGATTGTAAGCGCTGTCAGAACACCGATCGGCAGCTTCCTGGGAAGTTTGAAGGATATCCCCGCCACAGAGCTGGGAGCCATTGTAATTAAAGAAGCACTGTCGCGGGCAGGCGTTTCAGCGGATGAAGTGAGTGAAGTGATCATGGGGAATGTTCTTCAAGCAGGATTGGGCCAGAACCCGGCGCGCCAGGCGGCCATGAAAGCGGGACTGCCGCAGAGGGTTTCCAGTATGACGATCAACAAGGTCTGCGGTTCCGGACTGAAGGCTCTTCATTTAGCCAGCCAGGCGGTCATGCTCGGTGAAGCGGAAGTGGTCGTATGCGGCGGAATGGAAAATATGAGCGCGGCGCCATATCTTTTAAACGACGCAAGAAACGGATTGCGCATGGGAGACGGCAAGCTGGTTGATTCCATGGTTCATGACGGATTATGGTGTGCCTTTAATGATTACCATATGGGGATTACGGCTGAGAATCTCTGTGACGCCTATGGCTTGAACCGCCAGGAGATGGATCAGTTTGCAGCAGACAGCCAGCAGAAATGTGAAAGAGCCATGGAGGAAGGCAAATTTTCGGATGAGATCGTAACGGTTGAGATTCCGCAAAGAAAAGGAGATCCACTGCTGTTCTCAGAGGATGAATATCCGAAGAAAGGGACGACAGCCGAAAAGCTAGGAAAGCTGAGACCGGCATTTAAAAAGGATGGCACAGTAACAGCGGGAAATGCATCGGGCATAAATGACGGCGCAGCTGCTCTTGTTGTTGTATCCAGAAAAAAAGCAGAAGAACTTGGCCTGACGCCTCTCGCAAGAATTGTTGCCAATGCAAGTGCAGGTGTTGATCCAAGCATAATGGGAATCGGCCCGGTAGATGCCACGAAAAAAGTGCTCGAAAAGTCAGGGATAACGCTTCAAGATATCGATTTGATCGAAGCGAACGAAGCGTTTGCGGCACAGTCGCTTGCTGTAGGAAAAGAGCTTCAGTTCTCAGATGAAAAATTGAATGTCAACGGAGGCGCAATCGCCCTTGGCCATCCGATCGGAGCAAGCGGCGCGAGAATCCTTGTGACCCTTCTGCACGAGATGAGAAGAAGAGAGAACCGGTACGGGCTTGCTACCCTTTGCATCGGCGGCGGCCAGGGAGTAGCTACAATCGTAGAAAATGAAAAGTGGCAATAAGGGGGGAGCAGAATGAAATCTATAGAAACCAGTGCACTGCTTGCGATTGAAGAGATTAAGGACGGATCAACGCTGATGGTCGGCGGATTCGGTCTCGTTGGAATTCCTGAAAAATTGATTCTGGCGCTCGTTGAAAAGGGAACCAAAGATCTAACCGTCATCTCCAATAACTGCGGCGTGGATGATTGGGGGCTTGGCTTGCTCCTGAAGAACAAGCAGATTAGAAAAATGATAGGTTCCTATGTGGGAGAAAACAAGGAGTTTGAGAGACAGGTGCTTTCCGGCGAGATTGAGGTCGAGCTGATTCCGCAAGGCACGCTTGCTGAACGGATCCGCGCGGGCGGTGCAGGTATTCCGGCCTTTTATACACCAGCCGGAGTCGGTACACCAATCGCGGAAGGCAAAGAAGTCCGCACATTTAATGGGAAAGAGTACCTTTTAGAAAAAGGGCAGACCGCAGATTATAGCCTGATTCGCGCGGCTCATGGGGACAAGGCCGGAAACTTGATCTACAACAAGACGGCAAGAAATTTTAATCCTATGATCGCAGCCGCAGGGAAAGTAACCATTGCTGAAGTGGAAGAGCTGCATGAAATAGGAGAATTGGACGCAGACCGTATTCATACACCGGGAATTTATGTGCAGAAGATGATTGTCGCACAGCAGGAAAAACGCATTGAGCGACTGACCGTTCAATCATAAGCAGAGAAAGCGGGGAATGGCGATGAATAATAGAGAAAAAATTGCAAGAAGAGCAGAAAAAGAAATTGAGAACGGATTCTACGTCAATCTTGGCATTGGAATGCCTACCATGGTTGCGAATTACATAAGTGAAAACAAGAGCGTCGTCCTGCAGTCCGAAAACGGATTGCTCGGAATCGGCCCATACCCGAAGGAAACCGAAGTGGATCCGGACTTGATCAATGCAGGGAAAGAAACGGTGACCGCCATTAAGGGAGCATCTTACTTTGACAGTGCCGAATCGTTTGCCATGATCAGGGGCGGCCATGTTGACATCGCCATTCTTGGCGGGATGGAAGTTTCAGAGAATGGTGATCTGGCCAACTGGATGATTCCGGGCAAAATGATCAAAGGCATGGGCGGTGCGATGGATCTCGTCCATGGCGCAAAAAAAATCATCGTGATCATGGAGCATGTGAATAAAAGCGGCCAAAGCAAGATCTTGAAGAACTGCAGCCTGCCGTTAACAGGAAAAGGTGTCGTACACCGCATTATTACAGACAAGGCCGTTCTAGATGTGACAGAACAGGGTCTTAAGCTGGCAGAGGTAGCTGCGGGTTATACCGTTGAGGACATTCAAGCATGCACGGACCCTGATTTGATCATTGATGAAAATGTAAAAACGGACGCTTACTAACAGTTAAAACAAACGGGGAGGAAGATGATGAGTTCAGTCTATGTGGTGGAAGGGGCGAGGACACCCTTCGGGAGCTTTGGTAAATCATTGAAAAATATCTCATCCTTGCAGCTTGGAACAATAACCGCCCATGAAGCGCTTCAGCGTGCAAAAGTCAATCCTGAAGAAATAGGAGAAGTGGTGTACGGAAATGTGATTCATTCGAGCATTGATGCGGCTTACGCAGCAAGGCATATCGCACTAAGGTCGGATATTCCTGAAACGGTGCCGGCGATGCTAGTTAACCGGTTATGCGGTTCCGGCCTTCAGGCGGTGATCAGCAGTGCGCTTTCCATCCAAACCGGAGACGCACAGCTGGCGTTATGCGGAGGGATTGAGAACATGTCCATGAGCCCTCATTCGACCTTTAACCAGCGCTTTCAGGGACAGAAATTTGGAAACCTCCAGCTTGAAGATATGCTTCTTCACACCTTAACAGATCAGTATATCGGGTGCGGAATGGGGATTACCGCTGAAAACCTGGCAGAGATGTATGGTATAACAAGAGAAGAACAGGATCAATATGCGCTTTTGAGCCACCAAAGAGCCGCAAGAGCGATTAGGAGCAGCCGTTTTGCTGAAGAGATCATTGCGGTTGCAGTTGATGAAAAGAGGAAGCAGCAGCTGGAAACGGACGAACTCGTCAAACCCGACTCCACTCTGGAACAGCTTTTGGCACTGAGGCCGTCGTTTAAAAAAGACGGAACCGTAACAGCAGGAAATTCAAGCGGGATTAATGATGGTGCTGTATCTCTTATTCTGGCAGGAGAGGAAAGCGTTCAGAACAAACGAGTTAAACCGATGTCGAAAATTGTGTCATGGGCAGTCTGCGGGGTTGATCCAAAGATTATGGGAATCGGCCCAGTTCCTGCCGCACAAAAGGCATTGGCCAAAGCAAACCTGACGATTGGAGACATGGACCTGGTTGAAGTAAACGAAGCGTTTGCTTCACAGTATCTGGCGGTTGAGAAAGAATTGGGGCTAGATCGAGAAAAAACCAATGTCAACGGCGGAGCGATTGCACTCGGCCATCCAGTGGGAGCAAGCGGAGCAAGGCTCTTGCTTTCATTATCTTATGAACTCCGGAACCGGGGCGGTAAGTATGGTTTAGCGAGCCTTTGCATCGGCGGAGGCCAGGGAATTGCCATGATTATAGAGAACGTTTCATAAATAAAAGCTTCACGGCCGCCCATGATGACAGCCGTGAAGCTTTTTTCATTTTATCTTCTATGCTGTTCATAGACGTTCTTTTTAGACAACGAACGGATAGCGCTAACCTCATCGGAAGCCAGTTCATGCATAGTGCTGGCTCCGATATTGGAAAGAAGCTGTTCCACAGAACTCGCGCCTGGAATAGCCGTAGCGACGGCAGGGTGATGAAGAGCATAACGGATCGCAGTCTGGCTCAAACGGATTTCACTTCCAAATTCGCTGTACAGGTGTTTGACGAGCTCCTGGATCTCCTTTCCTTCATAATCCAAGTACTGATCGCTTTCGTTGCGCTGCAGCGCTCGTTTAGAGAGCCAGCCTTTCGCAACAGGTCCGCGTGCGATCACGCTGATGTTTTTATCATGAAGAAAATCAAGCATCTCTTCCTCCGGGCGACGGTCAAGAATGCTGTATTGCATCATGACACTCACGATGTCTGAATGTTCCGCATAATACGATATCACGTTTGGTCTGATCGAGGAGATGCCATATTCCCGGATGAGGCCCTCCTTTTTCAGTTCATCGAAGGCGGCGATGGTTTCATCCATATTGTCTTCAATGGTTCCCCCATGGAGCTGATATAAGTCGATGTAGTCCGTCTGCAGGCGATGGAGGCTGTCTTTTACCGCGGTTTTTATGTATGCCTTTGATGGATCCCAGTCCCAGCCCTCTTTATCCGCGGTCCAGCGGTTGCCAACTTTAGTGGAGAGAACGACTTTGTCTCTGAAAGGCTTTACGCTCTTTCCTACAAATTCTTCATTCCAGCCGAAGTGATAAAGATCAGCGGTGTCGAAAAAAGTGACGCCTTCGTCATACGCTCTTCGAATCATTTCTCTTCCTTCTGTTTCATTACCAGGCTCAATGGACATGCAGCCGAGTCCGATTTCGCTTACAAACAAATCAGAGGCTCCAAGTTTATTCTGCTTCATGGGAAAATCATCTCCTTGTATGAATGAATTACAAAAAGAGTAGCATGAAAACAGGCAAAAAAAAACCTTCCAGCCTGGAAGGGGTCAGCGTTTATGTCCTGGAGAGGAAGTGATCCACTCCTTTACAGTGGAATGCTGCTTCATATATTGCTTGAGCATATATTTAATCTGCCAAGCTTTTCCTACCATTGTTACACCATTATGCTGGATATACACTTTCACGGGTTTCCTCCTCAATATGGCGTTATCGTGTTCATCATTACCGGCTTATGATAGACTTTATGTAGCCAAATAAGAAATAGAACCAGGAGTGAGACAAGCAATGGATCATTTAAAAGAAACGACACTATCAACAACCCCGGTTTATTCTGGAAAGATCATAGATTTAGAAATACAGGAAGTCCTGCTTCCCAACGGCAACAAAAGCAAGCGCGAGATTGTAAAACATCCCGGGGCAGTAGCTATTATTGCCCTTACACCGGAAAATAAACTGCTGCTTGTGAGACAGTACCGTAAAGCCTTGGAAAAGACGATCGTTGAAATACCAGCTGGAAAGCTTGAAAAGAATGAAGATCCGCTGGAGTGTGCGAAGCGTGAGCTGCTCGAAGAAACAGGCTATGAATGCGGATCGCTGGAGTATTTATCATCGTTCTATACCTCACCGGGATTTGCAGACGAATTGATCCACCTGTATTTCACGGATTCCCTTAAAGAGTGCAAAGAACAGCAGCCCGATGAGGATGAGTTTCTGGATGTTCTTGAAGTATCCATTGAAGAGGCGGAGGAATTCGTAAAAAACCAGCAGATTTACGATGCGAAGACCGCTTATGCCGTACAATATGTACTATTGAAGAGAAAGCTTGAGAAAGATGCTTAATACGTATTATGCGGACCTGCATGTACATATCGGAAGGTCGCGTTCTGGAAAGCCTGTAAAGATTACGGGGGCCAAATCCCTGATTTTATCTGCTATTTTAGATATGGCTTCTGCCGTTAAAGGAATCGATCTTCTTGGCATCATTGACTGCCACGTGCCGGAAGTGATTCAAGAACTAGAGGAGATGCTAGAATCGGGAGTCATGGCTGAACACGAAGAAGGCGGATTATGGTATGAGAAGGTGTGCCTTCTGCCGGGGTCCGAAATCGAAATCTATGATGAGAACTGCAAAGGGCCTATCCATGTTCTGGTGTTTTTTCCTACACTTGAAAAGATGAAACAGTTCAGTTTTTATATGGCCGGCCGGATGAAAAATATTACGTTAAGCTCGCAGCGAATCTACGAGTCGGCCCATAACCTTCAAAGAAAAACGAAAGAACTGGGAGGACTGTTTATCCCGGCTCACGTGTTCACTCCGCATAAGAGCTTGTATGGAAAAGGGGTAAACGCTTCTCTTTCGGAAGTTTTCATTCCAGACCTCATAGATGCCATCGAACTCGGGTTAAGTTCGGATACGTCTATGGCTTTTGCTGTTGAAGAACTGAGATCCTATCCATTTCTTTCAAATTCAGACGCGCATTCTCTGGAAAAGATCGGACGGGAATACCAGACGATCCGGATGGAGAAACCGACTTTTCTGGAATTCAAACAGGCATTAAAAGAGGAACAGGGGAGGCGGATTACAGCCAACTATGGCTTAAATCCGAGGCTCGGCAAGTATTATGAAACGACCTGCGCTAAATGCTCTGAGATCATCGAGGAAGAGAAAGGGACCGTATGCAAGCAATGCGGGAGTTCATCTACGATACGAGGTGTTAAAAACCGGATCAATGAATTAGGAAAATGCGCCCTGCACCAGTCAGATCACAAAGAAAGGCCGCCTTATATCCATCAAGTTCCACTGGAGTTCATTCCTGCTCTTGGACCGAAAACGCTGCAAAAACTAAGGGATCATTTCGGAACGGACATGGCGATCCTTCATGAGGTAGAAGAAAAAGATTTAATGGAAGCTGCTCCGCAAACGATCGTGCATCATATTCTGCGTGCAAGGGAAGGCAAGCTATCTTTCCAGTCTGGCGGGGGCGGCAAGTACGGGAAAGTAGCATCAGGCAAATCTAGCAGATAAAAAATAGACATACCTCCCTCTGACTTTCATAGAATGAAATAAGAGATTAAGGGAGGAAATAGAGATGCGGTCTATTAAAAGGTTTGTACTGTTTCACCTTCAAGAGCATTATTCGCTGTATGTGTTTGTATCCGTCCTCTTGCTGATGGGCGTTATTTTTGGAGCTGTTATTGTAAACAGCCTGACACTGAGTCAAAAACAGGACCTGCTGAATTATTTGTCCCGGTTTTTCGGGGAGGTCTCCAAGGGGAGTTTTGCTGATCCAGAGGATATGTTCTCACAAAGCTACAGCCATTATATTAAATATATAGCGGTGATGTGGATTCTTGGGCTGTCTGTTATCGGACTGCCGGTCATCTTGATCATGCTCTTCATTAAAGGGGTAGTCATCGGGTTTACGGTCGGTTTTCTCGTGAACCAGATGGGCTGGCACGGATTCTTGCTCGCTTTTGTTTCCGTTCTTCCACAGAACCTCATTCTGGTTCCGGGTTTGATCGTGGCAGCTGCCGCTTCTATTCTATTTTCCGTTAAAATGATCAGACAGCAGTTTTTGAAAAAATCGAGCGACCCCTTTTTTCCAAAGTTCTTTAAATATTCAGCTCTCATTATCGCAGTAGGATTGTTCCTCGCTGTTGCATCTGCCTTTGAAGCGTATCTTTCACCGCTTCTGATGGAAGGAGTCATGAGTTTGGGGTCAAAATAATGAATGGAAACTATCATATAATAATAATTATAAACTGCAAATTATAATTATTTTAAATTGACACCTTTTCTTTCCATGCCTTATAATAATCATGTGAAACATAAGGGAGGATTAGGTATGGAAAGCCGTCTAGACCGGATCAAAAAACAGCTGCATTCCCAGAGCTATAAGCTTACTCCCCAGCGAGAAGCTACAGTTAGGGTCCTCCTGGAAAATGAGGAAGATCATTTAAGTGCAGAGGACGTCTATCTTCTTGTGAAGGAGAAATCACCAGAAATAGGTCTTGCTACTGTCTACCGTACATTAGAACTATTAACTGAACTGAAAGTAGTCGATAAAATAAATTTTGGAGATGGCGTATCGAGATATGATCTTCGTACAGAAGGAGCAGCTCACTTCCATCATCATCTCGTTTGCCTTGAATGCGGAGCGGTCGATGAAATCCAAGAGGATCTGCTGGAAGATGTGGAAAAGGTCGTTGAAGAGGGCTGGAATTTTAAAATTAAAGACCACCGCCTCACTTTTCACGGCATCTGCCACCGCTGTAACGGAAATGATAAAAATGATGAGACCTCTTGATGAAAGGTACTCATCATTTTTTATTTATTTACAAATCCGAAAGAATCAGTTAACGTAAAGTTGTAGTAAAATTAGAAAATGTGTATATAACCGCAATTCTTTGGCATAACCTGTACTAATATTATAGTACGGGGAGGCCGCTGAACCATGAGATCTTGGCTGAGGTTATGCTGGAACACATCAAAAATATTTTTATCTTTTACAGCTTGCACATTGTTATTCTACTTTGGGCTGCTTTGGATCAACCAGGAATACCAGGATTATCACCGGTACGATGTGCCGAAGGGGAAAGCGGTCAAGGTTTTCCAAAGTGACGCTGCCACTACGAATAAAGAGGAGAGCAATTGGCTCATCCGATTGCTGTTTTTCTACGAATCCAGTGAATAAGGAGCGCAGATATGACAGATCATGTCCAGGATTTTATTCATTATTTAATAGTCGAGCGTGGTCTTTCTAAAAACACGGTGGATTCTTACCGCCGCGACCTTGAGCAGTATGTG
Source organism: Fictibacillus sp. B-59209 (assembly GCF_036216745.1). Lineage (NCBI taxonomy): Bacteria > Bacillati > Bacillota > Bacilli > Caryophanales > Fictibacillaceae > Fictibacillus > Fictibacillus sp. B-59209. The sequence continues at coordinate 295,945 of NZ_JARMMC010000014.1, forward strand.
CTTTTCATTGAAAAAGTGGAAAACATTTCAGATGTCAACCAGATTCAGCGTGCAAATATAATAGGTTACCTGCTTCATCTTAAAGAAAACGGCAAGGCTACAACAACTATTGCGAGGAACATTGCATCTATCCGTTCGTTTCACCAGTTTCTGCTTCGTGAAAAGGCGAGCGAATCTGACCCATCTGTACATATTGAAACACCCAAAGCTGAACGCAAGCTTCCGAAGGTGCTGGCTATGAACGAAGTGGAAGCGCTTTTAGATACGTCTGATACCCATGAAACGTTCGGGATCAGGGACAAGGCCATGCTCGAGCTGCTATATGCGACCGGGATCAGGGTGACGGAACTGGTAAGCCTAGATCTTGCCGACGTCCATTTGTCGATGGGGTTTTTGCGTTGTCTTGGAAAAGGAAACAAAGAACGTATTATTCCGCTCGGTAAAATGGCGACAGGGGCCATACAAACCTATTTGGATAAGGGCCGTCCTGCACTTTCAAAAGGCAAGAGCGGGAACGCTTTGTTTTTGAACCACCACGGAAACCGTTTATCAAGGCAAGGTTTTTGGAAAATTTTAAAACAGCTTGCCAAAAAAGCAAATATTGAAAAAGAATTGACTCCCCATACGCTTAGACATTCGTTCGCGACGCATTTGCTGGAAAATGGAGCGGATCTGCGGGCGGTACAGGAGATGCTCGGCCATGCAGACATTTCCACAACGCAAATCTATACCCACGTGTCGAAAACAAGGCTTAAAGATATTTACGCTGCGTATCATCCAAGGGCTTAGCCTTTTTTTTCACACAGATGTCTGACTTCTGACATCATCGCTCCGAGTTTGTTCAAGCGGGTGTGAGGATATAGTATCTAAAGATGAATTAATTAGTTTTGGAGGTTTTTTAAGAATGAAATATAAAAAGTTCAAACGCACGTTTTTGATTGTAATGGATTCTGTCGGAATCGGAGAAGCACCGGATGCCGGAAAGTTTGATGATATAGGATCGGATACACTTGGCCATATCGCCGAAAAAATGAACGGGCTTCATATGCCGAACATGGAATCTTTAGGTCTGAGCAACATTCGGGAAATCAAAGGGATCAAGCCTGCAGAAAAGCCGAAAGCACATTTTGCTAAGCTTCAGGAAGCATCGAACGGCAAAGATACGATGACAGGTCACTGGGAAATCATGGGCCTTCATATCGAACAGCCTTTTCAAACGTTCCCAGAAGGATTTCCTGATGACTTGATTCAGGTGCTTGAAGAAAAATCCGGACGCAAGATCATCGGCAACAAACCGGCTTCAGGGACGGAAATTCTGGATGAACTGGGTGAGGAGCATGTGAATACAGGAGCGCTCATCGTCTATACCTCTGCGGATTCCGTTCTGCAAATCGCGGCTCATGAAGAAGTGGTCCCGCTTGAAGAACTGTACAAAATCTGTGAGATAGCAAGAGAACTTACCAAAAACGATAAATATATGGTCGGCCGCATTATCGCGCGGCCGTTTGTAGGCAAACCCGGTGACTTCAAACGGACAGCCAACCGTCATGATTATGCGTTGAAACCGTTTGAGAGAACGGTTATGAACGAACTGAAGGACAGCGGTTATGATGTGATCGCGCTCGGGAAGATTTCCGACATCTATGACGGTGAAGGAGTTACGGAAGCGATCCGCACCAAATCCAATATGGATGGCATGGATCAGCTCGTTAAATCGATGGATCAATCGTTTACGGGGCTGAACTTCATAAACCTTGTTGATTTCGACGCCCTGTTCGGACACAGAAGGGATCCAAAAGGTTATGGACAAGCTCTTGAAGAGTTTGACGCCCGCCTTCCGGAGGTTTTTGAAAAACTTAACGAAGATGATGTTCTGATTATTACAGCCGATCACGGAAATGATCCGGTTCATCATGGAACAGACCATACGAGAGAATATGTTCCGCTTCTTGTGTATTACAAAGGAATCGAATCAGGAAAACTTTTAAAGGTGAGTAAAACCTTTGCCGATATCGGGGCGACGGTAGCCGCCAACTACAACGTGAAGATGCCAGAATATGGAAAAAGCTTTCTTGATCAACTAAATTAGGAGGAAAAGAAATGGGAGAATTGAAACAGATACAGACTGCTGCAAATTTTATTCAAGAAAAACTGTCCGCAAAACCGGAAATCGGCCTCATCCTAGGATCAGGTTTGGGGATATTGGCTGATGAAATCGAAAATGCTGTTATTCTTCCTTACGGCGAAATACCTGAATTTCCTGTATCGACGGTTGAGGGGCATGCCGGCCAGCTTGTTATTGGGGAGCTTGAAGGCAAACAGGTCGTTGCGATGCAGGGCCGTTTTCATTATTATGAAGGCTACACTCTGGAGAAAGTCACTTTCCCTGTCAGAGTCATGAAGGAGCTTGGTGTGGAGAGTGTCCTCGTGACAAATGCAGCAGGCGGGATCAACACTTCTTTTGAAGCAGGAGATCTGATGCTGATTACGGATCATATCAATAATCTGAGCGACAATCCTTTAATCGGACCAAACGACAGCTCCTTTGGGGTCAGGTTTCCCGATATGTCTGAAGCTTACACTCAGAGCCTGCAGGAAATTGCGCGCAGTACAGCTTCATCCCTCAGCATAACGTTAAAAGAGGGAGTCTATGTGGCGAATTCTGGTCCAAGCTATGAAACGCCGGCAGAGATTCGCATGCTCAGAACATTGGGAGGAGATGCAGTAGGTATGTCCACTGTCCCCGAAGTAATCATAGCTCGCCATTCAGGAATGAAGGTTCTCGGACTTTCCTGCATTTCGAACATGGCAGCAGGAATTCTAGACCAGCCGTTGACCCATGATGAAGTAATGGAAACAACTGAACGGGTTAAATCCAATTTTCTTGGTCTTGTAAAAGGAATCGTAAAAAACATTTAAGGGGAGGAAGAAAAATGGCTACACTATTAACCAAAATGAATGAAGCAGCAAATATGATCCAATCCAGAACAGAGGGGATGCATCCTGAAATCGGCCTTATTCTTGGTTCAGGTCTTGGGGAGCTAGCAGATGAAATCGAAAACGCCGTTCAGATCGATTACAGTGATATCCCTCATTTCCCGGTATCAACGGTTGAAGGCCACGCAGGTAAATTGGTCATTGGAACGCTTAACGGAAAAACGGTTTTAGCAATGCAAGGAAGATTTCATTTCTATGAAGGCTACAGCATGCAGGATGTTACCTTTCCTGTCCGTGTGATGAAAGGCCTTGGAGTAAAACTTCTAATCGTGACAAACGCTTGCGGAGGTATGAACCCTGAATTTTCAGCTGGTGATCTCATGATCATTGATGATCATTTGAATATGACAGGAGCGAACCCTCTGATCGGTCCAAATGATGCTGAACTTGGACCACGTTTTCCTGACATGAGCACAGCATATACGCCTGAACTTGTTCAATTTACGAAAGATACAGCAGCAAACCTTGGAATTAAAGTGCAGCATGGAGTATACGCAGGGATCACTGGCCCGACCTACATGACCAAAGCCGAGCTTCGCATGCTGCGTACGGTAGGCGGAGATGCAATTGGAATGTCTACCGTTCCGGAAGTAATCGTTGCCAGCCATATGAGCTTGAAAGTCATCGGAATCTCCTGTATAACCGACATGGCGATCGCGGATGAGCTTGAACCGCTTACGCATGAACAAGTGGTGGCAGTTGCCAACCGGACAAAACCGAAATTTATCAACTTGGTTAAAGAATTAGTCAAAAATGTTACTTTGTGAAGAAAGCGGTGTTTGAATATGAGAATGGTAGATTTGATTGAAAAGAAGAGAGACGGCAAAGAACTGACGAAAGAAGAAATTGATTTTATTATTACGAACTATACTAACGGAAGCGTGCCTGATTACCAGATGGCAGCCTTCGCGATGGCTGTCTATTTCCAGGACATGACAACAGATGAGCGTGCTAACTTTACCCTAGCGATGGTGGAGTCCGGCGATCAGATTGATTTGTCCGGCATTGAAGGAATCAAAGTGGATAAACACTCTACTGGCGGCGTAGGTGACACAACAACATTAGTACTGGCTCCATTGGTAGCTGCTCTGAATGTTCCTGTCGCTAAAATGTCCGGCCGAGGCCTTGGCCATACCGGCGGAACGATCGACAAGCTTGAAGCTGTACCAGGTTTCCACGTAGAGATCGATAACGAAGAGTTCATCTCTCTCGTGAATAAAAATAAGGTAGCCGTTATCGGCCAAAGTGGTAATCTGACGCCCGCTGACAAAAAATTATACGGCTTGCGTGATGTTACAGCGACTGTTAACTCCATTCCATTGATCGCAAGCTCGATCATGAGCAAGAAGATCGCAGCTGGTGCAGATGCAATCGTTCTTGATGTTAAAACGGGTGCAGGTGCGTTCATGAAAACCGTTGAAGAAGCAGAGGAACTCGCAAAAGCAATGGTTCAAATCGGGAATACCGTAGGCAGAAATACAATGGCTGTCATTTCTGACATGAGCCAGCCTCTCGGGTTTGCCATCGGTAACGCACTTGAAGTAAAAGAAGCCATTGATACTTTAAAAGGCCAAGGCCCTGAAGATCTTGAAGAGCTTTGCCTAACGCTTGGAAGCCACATGGTATTTCTGGCTAAACAAGCTGAATCCCTTGAAGAAGCACGCGGGAAATTAAAAGAAGTCATGACGAACGGCAAGGCATTGGAACAGCTGAAAACGTTCTTGAGTGCACAAGGCGGGGATGCATCCGTAGTCGATGATCCGTCTAAACTTCCGCAGGCGAAATTTACGTTTGAAGTAGAAGCCAAACAAGATGGATATGTTTCAGAGATCGTTGCTAATGAGATCGGAACAGCGGCTATGCTTCTAGGCGCAGGACGTGCGACTAAAGAATCTGAAATTGATTTGGCTGTCGGACTTATGCTGAAGAAGAAAGTCGGCGATCAAGTTGCTGCTGGAGAATCGCTGGTTACGATCTACAGCAACACAGAAGACGTGAAAGCAGTCGTTGAGAAAACTCATGCGGCTTACACGGTATCATCAGAAAGTGTTACAGCTCCTACTCTTGTATACAAAGAGATCAAAGAATAATTTTTTCTCTTGAGGATCATCCAATCGGATGATCCTTTTTGCTTTTCTTCCATCCCCTGTATAAACGGAAAATTAATGGAAAAAATAGGGGTATCATGAATTGGAGGGAAAATGCAATGAAACGATACATAGTGGTTGCTGTTGCGATGGCACTCCTGCTATCCGTTGGCGGAGGTCGTACGTTTGCTGCTGAAAAAACATTAAAGCTTGCTCCAAATTCTTCATCTGCCATATTAATCGAGCGTGATACAGGTACGGTATTATTTAATAAGAACAGCCATAAAAAGCTGCCGCCTGCGAGCATGACAAAAATTATGACGATGATTTTAATCATGGAAGCACTGGATTCCGGTAAAATTAAACTTACTGATCCCGTCCGGGTAAGTGAGTATGCCGCGTCAATGGGAGGCTCTCAAATTTTCCTTGAGCCGGGCGAAGAGATGACCGTTCATGACATGATGAAAGGAATCGCCATTGGCAGTGCAAATGATGCTTCTGTCGCGATGGCTGAGAAAATCGGAGAATCCGAGTCTTCTTTCGTAGACATGATGAACAAAAAAGCAAAACAGCTGAGACTCAAAGAGACATTCTTTAAAAATGTGACGGGACTGCCTGCAGCCGGCCACTATTCTTCTGCTCACGATATGGCAATCATGGGCAAGGAACTTTTGAAGCATGAAGAGATTACGAAATATACCGGCCTTTACGAAGAATACCTTCGCCAAAATACATCGAAAAAATTCTGGCTCGTGAACACGAACAGGCTTGTAAAGTTTTATCCAGGGACAGACGGTTTGAAAACCGGATTTACCCAGGAGGCCAAGTATTGCCTTACAGCTACAGCTAAAAAGCATGATATGCGTGTCATCGCTGTTGTGATGGGTGCACCGAATCCGAAGGAACGGAACAAGCAGATCACCGAAATGTTTGATTATGCCTTCTCTCAGTATGCAACTAAGAAATTGTATGATCGCCATCAAATTGTGAAGCAGGTTAAAATCCAGAAGGGGAACAAGCAGAGGCTGGCGGTTGTTACTTCTGAAAGTATTTCTGTCCTTTCCAAGCGCGGTGAAAAAGAAAACAAAGTGAATCCAAAGATCACAGTTACTCCTGATCTGAAGATGCCGATCAAAAAAGGCCAGCAGGTAGGGACACTCAGTATTGTTAAAGGTGGAAAAACGATCACCAAAAGCCCGCTGCTTGCATCTGAGAATGTGAAGAGCGCTTCTTGGTGGAGTTTATTTAAACGTACGATTGGCCATATGGCAAAATCGTCTTAATTGCATGATTTGACTAATATGGACGAATCCGCACTAGTTTTGTAATAGTGGAGGATTTCGTCCTTTTTTTATCGAAACATTTTCGTATCAAGAAAAAGGAGGAGAGAAAGTTGAGTCTTAACATCGGGCTGGAAATTAAGCATACCGTTTTATGTATACGCCTTGAAGGGGAACTGGACCATCATACCGCTGATGAACTGAGGTCAAAGGTTGATGATATTTTAAAGAGCAAAAAGATTGAACATATCATGCTGAACCTTGAAGGTTTGGCTTTCATGGACAGTTCTGGCCTCGGCGTTATCCTTGGCAGGTATAAACAGATCAAGAACAATCACGGTGAGATGGTGGTATGCGCGATCTCTCCGGCAGTTAAACGTCTATTCGACATGTCTGGCCTCTTTAAGATTATCAGGCTGGAAGAAAATGAAGAATATGCCCTACAAACACTGGGGGTGGCTTAACATGAGAAACGAAATGAAAATCCAGTTTTCGGCGCTGAGCCAGAATGAATCGTTCGCGAGGGTTACAGTTGCTGCTTTTATTGCCCAGCTGGATCCGACAGTGGATGAATTGACAGAGATTAAGACGGTCGTCTCTGAAGCGGTAACCAATGCTATTATTCATGGCTATGAGAATCGTGCGGATGGAATCGTATACATTGAAGTCACTATTGATGAAGATTCGGTTAAGCTGACAATCAGAGATAAGGGGATAGGAATCCAGGATCTCGACGAGGCGAGACAGCCGCTGTTCACTTCAAAACCGGAGCTTGAACGGTCTGGAATGGGCTTTACGATCATGGAGAATTTTATGGATGAGGTGGAAGTGATCTCAGAACCTTCCTATGGCACCACGATTCACTTGACTAAATTCCTGGCAAAAAATAAAGCGGTTATCAATTAAGGGGTATGCCTTATGGATGTCGAGGTTAAAGGCGGTAAGAATGAATCGTACTTTAAGGATGAGGAAATCAAGTTATTGATCAAACGAAGCCAGGAAGGCGACCAAACTGCCCGTGATTTGATCGTGGAGAAGAACATGCGCCTTGTCTGGTCAGTCGTACAGCGTTTTATCAACAGGGGATACGAACCGGACGATCTTTTTCAAATCGGCAGCATCGGCCTCCTAAAGTCGGTGGATAAGTTCGACCTGAGTTATGACGTACGCTTTTCTACGTATGCCGTTCCGATGATCATCGGAGAGATCCAGCGGTTCATCCGGGATGATGGTACAGTAAAGGTCAGCAGATCGCTGAAAGAAATGGGGAACAAAGTAAGGAAAGCGAAGGATGAATTGTCAAAAGGTCTTGGCAGAACACCTACTGTCAATGAAGTCGCTGAAAAGCTGGAGATCACCGTTGAGGAAGTCGTGCTTGCACAGGAAGCTGTACGTGCACCGACGTCGATCCACGAGACCGTCTATGAAAACGACGGAGATCCTATCACACTTCTTGACCAAATCGCAGATACAGCTGATAACAAGTGGTTTGACAAAATCACCTTGCAGGAGGCCATCGAATCTCTAGATGAAAGGGAGCGGGTTATCGTTTATCTCCGCTACTACAAAGACCAGACACAATCGGAAGTGGCTGAGCGCCTTGGCATCTCACAGGTCCAAGTCTCTCGCCTTGAAAAGAAAATATTAGCTCAGATGAAAAGCCAGATGGATTAACCAGTCCATTTGGCTTTTTTATTTTGCAAAGATTTTGCATAGATGGAATGTCAAGCTCGGCGCTTTTGTTTTCCTCATTGGCAATTGATGGATAATCCAGGTTTGAAGAATGAGACAACTTTACCAAATACATACTAAAAACGAATGTCGAAGAAAACAGGAGGCACAACCATGGAGGAATCTACTGTTTACATACGTATGAGACAAAAGGTTCAGGTTGTTCTTCAGCAGCCCATTACACTTGGAACGGCCGCACAGATTGTCGCATCACCGGCAGCTGCCAAAAAGCTGCAGGACCTGATTGTTCATCAAGTAAAACCGGCAGATAAGCATCTGGTTGTTCTTGATGTTATGAAGGTCGTGAAACAGATCCAGGATGTTCTGCCAAATTGTGATATCCAAACGGTAGGCCCAGCCCAAACGATACTTGAAATACAATTTAAAAAGAAGAAAATGGCACCTGTATATTTTGTTCTTGTTTGGCTGCTCCTATTTATCGGTTCAGCCCTTGCCATTATGAATTTTCACGAGGATGTAAGCATGCAGGTGGTCCATCAGAAGATCTATTTTATGATTACCGGAAGCTATAACAATCAGCCTCTTCTTCTGCAGATTCCCTATTCATTTGGGCTTGGGCTCGGAATGGTCTTATTTTTTAACCATGTGTTCAAGAAGAGGCTGAACGAAGAACCGAGTCCTCTGGAAGTTGAAATGTTTAAATACCAGCAGGATCTGGATCAGTATGTCGTTATTCATGAGAACAAAGAGACCGAGAAGAAGATCCATGGAGATTAAGAGTGTTTTCCTTGCTTTTATCGGTTTAGGCGGTGGTATTGCTGTAGGATCGGGATTTGTTGCTTTTTTAACGGTTCTTGGGATTATTCCCCGGCTGATGCAGCTCAGTAAAACGTACTGTTTTATACGGGCTTATGAGTGGAGTGTTGTGTTAGGGGCAGTGATCGGGGGATGGCTGAACTTGAGAAATGCCTCCATCCATTCCTCGCCGCTGCTTCTCATTCCGATCGGGATCTTTTGCGGTGTATTTATCGGAATGCTTGCCGCGGCCTTAACCGAAGTGCTGAACGTACTCCCGATCCTGGCAAAAAGAATCGGGTTCGGAGAAAAACTTCTCGTGATACTAATGGCGATCGTATTAGGAAAAGTGTTGGGATCTTTGTTTCATTGGATGGTATACGTAAATCAATAAGACAGGAGAAATGAACATGTCCAGTAAAGAACAGCAGCAGGCTTATGCCGAAAAAATCAAACCCTTGCAGCCGAAACCACCTTATTTCATTAACTGCTTGAAGGCATTTTTGGTGGGTGGATTCATCTGCATTATAGGTGAAGCCCTTCAGAAGTTTTATATGACCTATTTCAACTTTAATGAACAGACAGCAGGCAATCCAACTGCAGCTACACTGATCCTCATCGCGGCTTTGCTGACAGGCATCGGGGTGTATGACAAGATCGGACAGTTCGGCGGCGCAGGATCAGCTGTGCCGGTTACAGGGTTCGCCAACGCTATAACGAGCGCCGCCCTTGAACACAAGAGTGAAGGGATCGTATTAGGAATTGCTACCAACTTATTCAAACTTGCAGGTGCAGTTATTGTTTTCGGAGCTGTATCAGCCTATATCTTCGGAATGATCAGGTATGCGTTTAAAACACTAATGTAAAGGAACGATGGATATGAAACTGCTCGGAAGGCAAACGTGGAAATTTGGAGAACAGGTTTTTTTAAATTCAACAGGAACGGCGGTAGGCCCAATGGAAAGTGAAGGCCCGCTCGGAGCGATGTTTGATGTAAAGTACAACGAACTTCATTGTAATGAAAAGAACTGGGAACTCGCAGAGCGCCGTTTGATGGAAGATTCAATCACGAGCTGTCTGAACAAGGCAAAATTGTCAAACGAGGATATTAATTTTTTCCTTGCTGGCGATCTGCTCAATCAGGTTGTAACAGCAAACTATGTGGCAAGAGCTAATGAAATTCCTTTCCTTGGTGTCTTCGGAGCCTGTTCCACTTCGATGGAATCTCTTGCAGTCGGTGCTGCCCTGGTGGATGGGGGCTACGCCAATCGGGTAGTGGCAGCCGTAAGTTCACATAACGCTACAGCTGAACGCCAATTCCGGTACCCGACTGAATATGGCGGACAGAAGCCGGATACGGCAACGTTCACGGTGACAGGAGCGGGGGCTGCTCTCGTCAGCAGAGAACCATCATCCATAAAAATAACCGCAGCCACGATTGGAAAAGTAAAAGACTTTGGGATCAAGGATCCTTTTGACATGGGTTCAGCCATGGCTCCTGCAGCGGCAGACACGATCGCAGCTCACTTAAAAGAGACCGGAAACGATCCTGATTATTATGATCTGATCGTAACAGGGGACCTTTCAGCAGTCGGTTCACCGATCGTTAAGATGCTCTTAAGTGAGCAAGGTGTAGATATCTCAAAAAATCACAGAGATTGCGGTCTGATGATGTACCGTCCTGATCAGGAAGTGTTTGCCGGCGGAAGCGGCTGTGCCTGCTCTGCAGTCGTAACATACGGCCACCTTGTAAAAGAACTCCAATCAGGTAATTTGAACCGGATTTTAGTCGTAGCCACTGGGGCACTCCTGAATCCGACGATGATGCAGCAGAAAGAATCCATTCCAACGATTGCTCACGGAGTAGTTCTTGAAAGTACAAAGGAGGTGCTTAAGTAATGGAGTATTTATGGGCATTTTTAGTCGGAGGCGCCATATGTGTAGTCGGCCAGCTCATGATGGATGTGTTTAAATTAACTCCTGCACACGTCACCACCTCCTTTGTTGTCGTTGGAGCAGCGTTGGATGCGTTTGGAATTTATGATAATCTTATTAAATTTGCAGGTGCAGGAGCTACTGTTCCGATCACGAGCTTTGGGCATAACCTGCTGCATGGTGCGATGGCATCAGCAGACGATCATGGGTTTATTGGAATAGCCATGGGAATCTTTGAACTGACTTCAGCCGGTATCTCATCTGCCATTCTATTCGGTTTTCTGGTCGCATTAATATTTAAGCCTAAGGGGTGAAAACATTGGGAAAGAAGCGTGTCATCCTCATTACAGACGGAGATTTATATGCTTTGCGAGCAGTAGAGCATGTAGCCAGAAAAATAGGAGGACGCTGTATTTCCCAGTCCTGGGGGAACCCTTCGAAAATAAGCGGGCACCAGCTTGTAAGAATGATCATGCAGACGCCCCACGATCCCGTCCTCGTCATGTTCGATGATTGCGGATTCCGCGGCGAAGGCCCGGGAGAACTCGCAATGAGAATTGTGTGCAGCCAACCGGACATCGAGGTGCTCGGCGCAATAGCCGTCGCATCCAAAACCCATCATTCGGAATGGACTAAAGTTCATTTTTCCATCGACCGGTATGGGAGCTTTACAGAATACGGGATTGACAAGAGCGGTGTTCCCGATTTTGAGACAGGCAGGATCAACGGAGATACCGTCTATATACTTGATGAATTGAACCTCCCGATCGTCATCGGTATCGGTGATATCGGAAAGATGGCCGGCCATGACGCAGTGGAAAAAGGAGCCCCGATTACAAGTATGGCGGTTGAAACCATTTTAGAAAGGAGCGGTTATAATGCAGGGATCGAAAGAAAGGAAAAAGACACTAATCAGTAAAAAAATCCAAGAGAACGAACAGCAGCTGAAATCACGGCTGGGCATCGGAATCAGCTTTGATGTGGGTGTCAGGAAACTGCATCTATTAAAAAAAGAAGTTCAGATCTATTATTGCACTGGACTATGTGACAGCCTTTTTATCATTGAGATCATGAGAGAGCTCATGGACATGGACCATGGGCATCGGGCTCCCTCCAATGTAAAAGAAATTCTTCATGAACATCTGTCTCACCAGCAGGTGGAACTGACCGACAATTTGGAGATTGCTATTGACCGCATGCTCTCTGGATTGATTGCCGTCTTTCTTGAAGGGGAAGACCAAGCTTTCATCGTGGATGTCCGTAGCTATCCGGGCAGGCAGCCGGAAGAACCGGACACTGAAAAGGTAGTCCGTGGCTCCCGTGATGGATATACGGAAAATATAATTGTCAATACTGCTCTTACCCGCAGGCGGATCAGGGATGAACGGCTCCGCCACGAAATAATGCAGGTCGGTAAACGATCCAAAACAGACATCTGTATCTGCTATATTGATGACATTGCCGATCCCGGGCTCGTCAAGCTTGTCAAAAAAGAATTGCAGAGCATTGACATCGACGGTATTCCAATGGCCGATAAAACGATCGAAGAATTTCTCGTAAAGCAAGGCTGGGATCCTTTTCCGCTCGTCCGTTATACCGAGCGGCCGGATGTCGCTGCACAGCATCTCATGGAGGGGCATGTTCTGATTATTACGGATACAAGCCCATCGGTCATCATTACCCCGACTACTTATTTCCACCATATTCAGCATGCTGAAGAGTTCAGGCAGACCCCGATGGTAGGAGCTTTTATCCGATGGGTCCGTTTCGCAGGGATTATCGCTTCACTTTTACTTGTGCCTCTCTGGTACCTCTATGCCACTCAGGAAAACCTGCTTCCTCCTAATATTGATTTTATCGGTCCGAACAAGACGACGCATATTCCTTTATTTCTGCAGATCCTCTTTGCTGAGATCGGGATAGAAATATTGAGGGTAGCGGCCATCCATACCCCCAGTCCGCTGTCGACGGCGATGGGTTTGATCGCTGCCGTATTGATCGGACAGATCGCGATCGATGTCGGACTGTTTGTTCCTGAAGTTATTCTCTATGTTTCTATAGCGGCGATCGGCAGTTTCTCGACCCCAAGCTATGAGCTGAGTATAGCCAATAAGATGCTCCGCCTCCTGCTGCTGATCTTAACTGCCATTTTCCATGTGCCGGGATTTGTAGGTGGGGCCACCTTAATAATGCTTTATCTGTGCTCGATGAAAAACTTGAATACCCCTTACTTATGGCCATTCATACCGTTTAACGCAAAAGCCTTCCTGCAGATTGTCATCCGGCTCGCTGTGCCGCTCTCAAAGATCCGGCCAAGCATCGTCCATCCGCAGAACAGCAAAAAACAGCCGACTTCCTAAGAAGTATTGCCGAAAGAAAAAATTTGTGATAAATTTGTTCATAACAATTGGATATGCCTCATTTATATATAATGGGGTAGAGGCGCAAAGCGGATCAGTAGGATGATGGAGTGAATGGACATGAAGAAATCATTTTAAAGGCCAATTTGCCGAAGTGTGAAGATGGTCCATACATCCTCATGCTGGGTCGCTGCCGAACAGACAGCGGACTGTCACTGCATCATGCAGTGGAGAACTATTCCGGCAAATGGGGGTACGGTGTAAGACAGCTAATGTACCTTAATACATTAGCTGTCTTTGTTTTTCGTCGGAACAGAATCTCTAATGGAAAAGCAGAGGGGAGATTTTTTCATGTATTTACATGGTACTAGTTCAATCAATGATGACAATCACTTAACAATCGGCGGGGTTGACACCGTTCAGCTGGCGCGTGAATATGGTACACCGCTTTATATTTATGATGTAGAGCTGATCCGAAAGCGTGCGAGGTCGTTCAAGAAAGCGTTTGAGGAACAAGGGATCAAAGCACAAGTGGCTTATGCAAGCAAAGCGTTCTCATGTTTGGCGCAAGTCCAGCTGATGGACGAGGAGGGAATGAGCCTGGATGTTGTATCAGGCGGCGAGCTGTATACCGCTCTTTCAGCTGGTTTTCCGGCGGATCGTATTCATTTTCATGGAAACAACAAAAGTTACCAGGAACTTCAATATGCTCTTCAATCGGAGATCGGATGTTTTGTTGTCGATAACTTTCATGAACTCCGCATGCTCGAAAGCCTTTGCAATCAGCTGAACAAGAAAACATCCATCTTGCTGAGGATCACTCCGGGTATTGAAGCTCATACACACGAGTACATCCTGACTGGGCAGGAGGATTCCAAGTTCGGTTTTGACCTTCAGAACGGCCAGGCAGAACAGGCGGTTCTAGAGTCGCTTGAATCACACCGTCTTAACCTCTTGGGCGTTCATTTCCATATCGGTTCACAAATCTTTGAGACCACGGGATTTGTTCTGGCGATTCAAAAGCTTTACGAATATCTCGGTAAATGGGACAAAGAATTTTCTTTCTTTCCTGAAGTCCTGAACCTCGGAGGCGGATTCGGCATCCGCTATACAGAAGAAGATGAACCGCTCGAACCGAAAGAATACATTGACGCGATGATCCAGGAGATCACCAGGTTATCTACTAGCGCCTCTGTTGCTGTTCCGGAAATTTGGATTGAACCCGGGCGTTCACTGGTAGGAGATGCAGGAACGACCATCTACTCGATCGGCTCTCAAAAAGATATACCTTCTGTCCGTCACTATGTGGCTGTCGACGGGGGCATGAGCGATAACATTCGTCCTGCTCTATATCAAGCCCAGTATGAAGCCGCGCTTGCAAACCGTGCTGGTGAAAAAGGAACGAAAAAAGTTTCAATCGCCGGGAAATGCTGTGAATCAGGGGATATGCTGATCTGGGACATCATGCTCCCGGAGACGAAGAGCGGAGACTTGCTCGCTGTCTTCTGCACGGGTGCTTATGGCTATTCCATGTCCAACAACTATAACCGCATACCCCGGCCGGCGGTCGTTTTTGCTGAAAAAGGGGAAGCTCGCCTCGTTGTGAAAAGAGAGTCTTACGAAGATCTTTTACGCCTGGATCTTCCTTTAAAGAACGGCGTGTTTGCCGGCAATTAAGATGAGCTTGCTGACCTCGCTGGACTCTGGGCTAAAAAAAGCATAAAATAATGAAGTATGTTGAATTCAGGAGGTTATATCTATGAAAAAAGGTTCTATCGAATTTGAAAACGGTGAAAAAATTTCCATCGAGCTTTTTCCGGAAGAAGCACCGGGAACAGTAGCCAACTTTGAAAAATTAGCGAACGAAGGTTTCTACAATGGGGTAACATTCCATCGTGTAATTCCTGGTTTCGTAGCACAAGGCGGAGACCCGACAGGAACAGGTGCAGGCGGCCCTGGCTATACGATCAAATGCGAAACAGCCGGAAACCCTCACAAACACGTGGCTGGTTCTCTTTCAATGGCACATGCCGGCAAAGACACAGGCGGAAGCCAGTTCTTTATCGTTCATGAGCCGCAGCCGCATTTAAACGGCGTTCATACTGTTTTCGGACAAGTTACCGAAGGCATGGACACGGTTCTAAGAATCAAACAAGGCGATGTAATGAAAGAAGTTAAAGTTTGGGAAGAATAAGAATAGTGAAAACCCCCGGTTTCCCGGGGGTTTTTTTGTGGGATTTTCTTGTTGGAAAAGGTTTTAAGTGCGCCGCCCGGCTTCAGCTCTTCTTTTTCATCCGCAGCTGCTTTTGCGCTTCACGTTCTAAAATAACATCACTCCGGTCACGCAGTTTATGCTTGTGCATGATCGTTTCATCCGCCATATTGCTTTCATTGCCCCAAACCGAGCCTTGTTTTTCAATGCAGCGGCAGCACTGGTCCATGAGTGCTTCATCTGCAACAGGAAGATTCAGGTCTGTAAATGGCTTTCGGCATTCGATCTCATCCAATCTTATCATGAGCCTTTCCAGCAGTTCTGTGCCATCAAGTCCGAGCCTCGTGAGATCCTCTTTATGTGCGGACAGTTTACCGATTGCGCTCTTCATCATTCTGAGTGCTCCAATGTCATTGCCTCTGCGCTGATGGTAGAGTGAGACCGCGACCTGGATCAATCCGACCCAGACGCCGTTTTGCTGACCTTCGCTTTTCCAATGCTCTTCAAGTACTTCATGGCATTCGAAAAAGTCCCTCGATCCGTGGAAGTAGGCAAGGTATTCAATGTATGCTTCTGGGTACATCAATGGCCTCCTGGTTTGCTTTTTACAGTCTATCTTACTAAAAATTTTAAGATGCAAAAAGGAACTGTGTTTAAAATATGGTATAATTCCGGTACAATATTGAATTTGGAAACAGGGGTTACTACTATGAAGTATAGCGTGAAAGTCGATGCATTTGAAGGTCCTCTCGATCTGCTCCTGCATCTGATCACTTCGTACGAGATCGATATATACGATATACCCGTTGCTGCGATTACAGAGCAATATATGAACTATATACATACGATGCAGGAATTAAAATTGGATGTGGCCAGTGAATACCTGGTCATGGCGGCAACGCTTCTCGCCATCAAGAGCAAGATGCTGCTCCCAAAACAGGACGTACAGGATCTTGATCAGCAGATGGAGATTGAGATGGATGAAGATCCCCGGGAAGATCTCGTCCGCAGGCTTATTGAATATCGAAAATTTAAGCAGGCGGCAGTCGGCCTGAAGGAGAAAGAAACGGCCAGAAGCATGATCTTTACAAGAGAGGCTATGGATCTGACGTACTATGAAAACCAAGAAGAAGAAGTCAATCCCGTAGCTAACGTAACGATCTATGATATGCTCGCCGCCATGCAGAAGATTTTTACTAAAAAACTCGAGAAGGCGCCGAGAAAAACAACGATTGAGCGCCAGGAGATCCCGATTGAGACAAGGATGAAGCAGATCATCAATGAGATCCGTTATTCGAGCGGCAGAAAGAAATTTTCCGATCTTTTCACCTCCTCAAACCGGGAACATCTTGTTGTCACTTTTCTGGCTGTGCTGGAATTAATGAAGACGAAAGATGTGACATGTGAGCAAGAAAACAATTTTAGCGAAATTTTTATTTATGCAACAAAGGAGAATGAAGTTTGAGTCAATCAGCAGAACATAAAGCGGTCATTGAAGGGCTAATATTTGTTTCGGGGGAGGAGGGTATTGAAAAAAAGCAGATAGCAGACGTTCTGCAGATCAGCATGGATGCGGCTGAAGAGCTTCTTGATGAGCTGGTCAAAGACTACAAGTCTGATACGAGAGGCATGGAAATCATTGAAATCGCCGGTTCATTCCAGTTTGTTACGAAGCGCGAACATGCCGGCTATTATGAAAGGCTTGTATCTGCTCCCTCCCACTCCAGCCTGTCACAGGCAGCTTTGGAAACACTTGCAATCATCGCCTATAAACAGCCGATCACGAGGGCTGAAATAGAGGAAGTCAGAGGGGTAAAGACTGAAAAGCCGCTGCAGACGCTCTCTTCTAAAGGGCTCATCAAAGAAACAGGCCGTGCAGAAGGAACCGGCCGGGCTATTCTATACGGTACGACAAAGAATTTTCTGGAGCATTTTGGTTTAAAGTCATTGCACGAACTTCCGCCGCTCCCTGAGAAAGTGAACGATCAATCGATTGAAGAGGAAGCGGATCTGTTTTTTTCAAAGTTTCAAGAAACGATGGAATAATGGGAACAGGAGTTGAAGGCCTTGAAAATTAGAGCATGTACAGGATATGAGCTGGAAAAGGAAAAGCCGAACTCGCCGGAAGATTTTTTTAACCGTTCAGAAGTATTCTATGAACAAGAAGGACAAGAAAAAAGTTTTCAGCTTCTTTACGTGAGATATTTTGAGGAACAGCTCCTGCCGCGCATCTCGGAACAATTAATCACGGAAGATGGAGAGCAGCTGGCGATTAAAGACATCGCAGCCCTTGTTTGCTTGCTTCATTTGAAGGATGCCCTGGAAAGAAGAAGACTTTACATGAACAGGGAGGAAAACTTTCTTTCTCTCTTTCAGAACGTGGATTGGTCTGATGTTAAAAAGATTTGGAAAACGGTAAAACAGCAGTAAAAAAACGTCTCCTTAATGGAGGCTTTTTTTATTAGAAAGAAATAAGGGCGTAAAACCGGTATTAAAAGGGAAAACTTACGTAACTACCCATACGGAGGTTTCAACATGCCCAAAATTGTATCCGTTCAAACAACGAATCTTCCACATAAGCTGGAACAAGAACAGGCTCTCGAATTTGCACGGGGATTATTTTCTCAGTCATTTAAAGATATTGAGAGACTTCTGAAGGTGTTTCACAATGGCGAGATTGCGACCCGCCATTTTGCGAAGCCGCTGGAGTGGTTCAAAGAAACGCACTCTTTTCAGGAGAAGAACGATTTTTACATCGAAACCGCAACCAAGTATGGCGGAAGAGCGATTAAAAAGTGTCTGCAGGATTCCCCCTTTTTAAGAAGGAATATTGAATATAAGGAGATTGATGCGATTTTCTTTATTTCCAGTTCTGGTTTTTCCACACCGAGCATTGAGGCAAGAATCATGAATGAACTGCCATTCTCACCCCATACAAAACGGGTGCCGATCTGGGGGCTTGGCTGTGCGGGAGGGGCATCGGGTTTTTCCCGAGCCTATGATTATTGCCGGGCGTATCCGAAAGCAAACGTCCTCGTACTAAGTGTGGAGCTGTGCAGCTTAACGTTTCAGCATGATGATCACAGTAAAAGCAACCTTGTCGGCACATCGCTCTTTTCAGACGGGGTCGGCTGTGCGCTTCTTTGCGGCGATGAGTCGGATGCGGCAGAAGCCTCAGCATTTCAAGCGATACCTGAAGTGAAAGATACGATGTCCACACTTATGCCGAACTCTGAAGATGTCATGGGGTGGGATGTGAAAGATAACGGACTCTATGTGGTATTTTCAAGGGACATACCGAATATTATCCGGGGCTGGCTGAAACCGAACGTGGACGAGTTCCTCGAAAAGAACAGCTTAACCGGGAGGGATATCAAACACTTTATCGCTCATCCGGGAGGAAAAAAAGTATTAGATGCCTACATTGATGCTCTTGAGATACCGCCGGAAAAGACGGAGATTTCCAAAGCGGTGCTGAAGGAGTTTGGCAATATGTCGTCAGCTACGGTGTTTTATGTGATGGAACGGTTTATGGCAAGAATGCCTGAACGGGGTGAAACCGGACTGATGGCAGCGCTTGGACCCGGTTTTTCTTCTGAACTGCTGTACATACAATGGACATAGGGGGGATGATCGTGTTTTTTCTTTTTCTCGGTGCACTGATTCTTCAAAGGCTTGCAGAGCTTGTAATCGCAAGGAGGAATGAAACGTTTCTTCGTTCGAAAGGAGCGTTTGAAGCAGGACAGGAACATTACAAATGGATGGTGGCGATTCATGCTTCATTTTTTTTCTTCTTGCTCCTCGAAGTCACACTATTCCATAAAGAGCCGGCCACCTGGTGGTGGATCCCTTTCTCTCTTTTTTTACTCGCCCAGATGGCCCGTGTTTGGTGCCTCAGATCGCTCGGGGCCTTTTGGAACACGAAAATTATTATTCTGCCTGGGGCACAAGTGGTGGCAAGAGGCCCTTACAAATATATCAGACACCCAAACTATTGTATCGTAACCATGGAGATCATCACGATCCCTCTTGTCTTTCAGGCCTATTTCACAGCTTTTCTTTTTCTTGTTTTAAACGCTGTTATCCTATCTGTCCGAATTCCAACAGAAGAGAGAGCCCTTCAGGAGGCAACCGATTACAGACAGCGATTCGACGGGAAACACAGATTCTTACCTGGTGACGAAACATAATTGGATATAATTTACCATCATAACCGTCCTGTTTTTGCATAAACTTGTACAAAACAACTAAGGACGGGATACTTATGCTCTATACATCGAAAAAATGGATTCTGCCGATATTAATAGCCGTAATGGTCTTTCCTTACGCGCCATTTTCAGCTCATGCTGATGGTCCTGGTGTTTCCGCGAGAGCTGCTATCCTCATGGATCAGGATTCAGGAAGAATCCTTTATGCCAGAAATGAACACCGGCCGATGCGGATCGCCAGCATCACCAAAATCATGACTGCTATACTCGCGATTGAATCTGGAAAACTTCAGGACCGGGTGACGGTCAGCGAAAAAGCGACCAAAACGGAAGGTTCTTCACTTTATTTAAAGCCAGGTGAGCATATTTCCCTAAATGATCTGGTATATGGTTTAATGCTTCGCTCAGGGAATGATTCAGCTGTAGCCATCGCAGAGTATGTCGGAGGCAGCTTTGATGGTTTCGTTTACATGATGAATCAAAAAGCCCGGGAAATCGGCATGAAGAACACGCTTTTCCGCAACCCGCACGGACTTGATGATCATGATGACCATTATTCCACCGCCTATGATATGGCGGTGCTCACACGTTATGCCATGGAGAATCCTAAGTTCCGAGAGATATCGTCCTCTGCTATCTACCGGTCTCCTCAAGAAGGCGAGAAGTGGGATCGGGTTTGGCGAAACAAAAATAAAATGCTTAAACGGTATCCCTATTCTACGGGAGGAAAGACCGGCTATACAAGGCTTGCAAAACGAACACTCGTATCGACAGCCAAGAAAGACGGAATGGGGCTCATTGCAGTAACGCTGAACGATCCGGACGACTGGGAAGATCATGCTGCTATGTTTAATTTTGGCTATCGGACGTTTCACCTTGCCAGCATCGTGAAAAAAGGAGTCGTTGACGGAATCAAGCTGAAAGCCTATAAAAATAAGATTGAAGCTTCAAGAGATTTTCGATACCCTCTCATGAAAAGCGAGAAAAAAGAAGTTCAGAAATCCGTCACTCTATACCAGCCTCCAAAAGGAGGGAAGTGGAAAGAAGGAGCCATACCCAAACCGATTGGGAAAATGAAAGTAATGCTGGGGGAAACGATGATCGCCGATCTGCCTTTATATTATGAAGGAAAAGGATTGGTGAAGGAAGACAGCAAGACATTCTGGAGTGTGTTCAAGGACATGGTGGCATCCCTTTTCTCAATCAGCTCAGGTGTAAGACATGGTTAATTACATCTGGGTGGGGATGATGGTGACAGGGTTCATTGTCGCCATGCTGACTGGAAACGTCGATAAGGTGAACGCGGCTGTTTTTAAAAGCGCACAGGAAGCAGTAACGATCAGTCTAGGAATGGTCAGTATCCTTGTTTTTTGGCTCGGCCTCATGAAAATTGCCGAAAAGAGCGGACTGCTGGAAATGCTTGCCTTTCTGTTCCGTCCAATCGTCAAGCGCCTCTTTCCGGATGTGCCCGAAGGCCATCCTGCACTCGGTTATATTTTATCCAATATGGTAGCTAATCTTTTTGGCCTTGGGAACGCAGCTACACCAATGGGGATCAAAGCGATGGAACAGCTGAAGAAACTGAACGGCGGGAAAAATGAAGCGAGCCGCTCGATGATCACCCTGCTGGCGATCAACACATCAAGCATCACGCTGATTCCAACAACGATTATTGCGATCAGAATGAATTATGGATCTTCCAATCCTACAGACATTGTCGGGACAACGCTGCTCGCAACGGGAGTCTCGACGGTGTTTGCACTTTGTATTGACCGTTTTTTCTATTATCGGTCAAGCAGGAAGGGGAAGAAATAGATTATGAGTTTCATAAATTCATTTTCAATCTGGTTTATCCCATTTTTGATCGGCTTTATTTTACTGTATGGAACAGTAAAAAAAGTTCCGACCTATGAAGCCTTTGTAGAAGGCGGAAAAGAAGGGTTCTCCCTCGCTGTCTCCATGATACCTTATCTGGTCGGAATGCTCGTTTCTATATCCGTGTTCCGGGCTTCAGGTGCGCTTGATCTCTTGCTTGATTTCGGGAAACCGTTCTTTGATTTTATTCACGTCCCCGGAGAAGTGGTGCCGCTCGGTCTGATGCGCACCATTTCAGGAAGCGGAGCACTTGGCATGACCTCTGATCTTATCGCTTCCAACGGGCCTGATTCATTCATAGGCAGACTGGCCTCTACGATTCAAGGAAGCACAGATACGACGTTCTATGTTTTAACCGTCTACTTTGGAGCGGTCGGCATCCGCAAGATGGGGTACGCGCTGAAAGTAGGACTCCTTGCTGACCTGGTTGGATTTATCGCTTCTATCATCGTCGTTACCATCGTATTTTCATAGAACACACCGAACCCACAAATGTTCGGTGTGTTTTTGTGTGAAGAACATTGAAGCTCAGCTTGAGAAATGGAAGTGTAGAGAGTATGATGTTAAATGAGGTGAAATCATGGAACGTTTACAAAAAGTAATTGCCCAGAGCGGCATTACATCAAGGCGAAAAGCTGAGGAATTAATATTGGAAGGAAAAGTTAAAGTCAATGGAACCGTTGTGCAGGAGCTTGGTACGAAGGTTTCTCCAAAAGACCGCATCGAAGTAAATGGAGTGCAAATAGAAAGGGAACAGCCTGTATACTTTCTGATGTACAAGCCTTCGGGTGTCATCACTGCTGTTTCGGACGACAAAGGTAGAAAGGTTGTTACGGATTATTTTCAGGATATCGTGGAAGAGCGGATCTTTCCGGTCGGCCGTTTGGACTATGACACTTCTGGTGTTTTGATCATGACCAACGACGGTGCATTTGCCAATGAACTGATGCATCCGAAATATAAGGTGGACAAATCGTACATCGCGAAAGTAAAAGGTATTCCCGAACGTGAAGTGCTGAAAAAGCTTGAAAAGGGGGTCGTGCTGGAAGATGGCAAGACCGCGCCTGCAAAAGTGAAGTTCATCTCAGGGGACAGGAAGAAACAGACCTCTATTATTGAACTGATCATACACGAAGGTAGAAACCGGCAAGTCAGAAGAATGTTTGAAGCGATCGGACATCCGGTGATGAAACTGAAGAGGGAGCGTTATGCTTTTTTAGATGTGAAAGGGCTGAATCCTGGTGAATTCAGAGAACTGACGCCGCATGAAGTGAAACAGCTGCGCAACCAGGCTGTCACACAACCGTCAAAAAAGAGAGGCCATAAATAAAATTTCAAGCGTTATAGTTAAGTTGGGAACATATAAAATGGGGGCGTCATAATTGAAAAAGAAAAGAAGACTGGTGTTTCGCTCAATTCTTCTTGCCGTCATAGCTCTTGCCGTCGGTTATACCTTTTACAATAATGTGTTTCAAGATAAGAGCGGCAGTGTGCAAAAAGGCGATAAGGCACCTGATTTTGAGCTGACGGATCTGCAGGGAAACAAAGTCCAGCTGTCAGATTACGAAGGAAAAGGAGTGTTCTTGAACTTCTGGGGAACATGGTGCAAGCCTTGTCAGCGCGAGATGCCATATATGCAAAAGGAATATAAAGAGTATCAGAAACATGGAGTAGAGATTCTGGCCGTCAACGTTGGAGAATCCAATGTTTCTGTGAAAAATTTTGCGGACCGCTTTCATCTGTCCTTTCCTATTCCACTCGATGGTTCACGGGAAGTGACGAAGGCTTATGGCATCGGACCGATTCCTACAACATTCCTTGTTGATAAGAACGGAAACATCATTGAGAAA
The DNA here is from genome assembly GCF_036216745.1 of Fictibacillus sp. B-59209. Classification (NCBI taxonomy): domain Bacteria; kingdom Bacillati; phylum Bacillota; class Bacilli; order Caryophanales; family Fictibacillaceae; genus Fictibacillus; species Fictibacillus sp. B-59209. Next base: position 319,236 of record NZ_JARMMC010000014.1, read on the forward strand.
ACGAGTGAATCACTTTCTAATGAAACGATTAAAGAGTATATGGAAAAAATCAAGCCGTAACGGGGTGTGCAAATTTGAAAACGATACAATGTGAATGCGGCCACAAGAATCCGTTCGGAACTGAGATTTGTGAATCGTGCGGGAAGCCGTTAAGCAACGAAAATTCGCGCGAGCTGATCAACATGAGGTATGAGGGCAGCGCGATTCGTTCCCAGACCTATAACAAAACGTTTATTGATAAGATCTGGAACTTCTTTTCATCCGTAAAAGTGGGCATTGGAATCATTATTGTTATTTTAATAGCAGCAGCAATCGGCACCATTTTCCCGCAAGAAATGTACATACCTCCCAATGTGGATCCAACGACGTATTATAAACAGGAATACGGGACACCGGGACAAATCTTCTATCTGCTCGGTTTTCACAACCTATATGGTTCTTGGTGGTTTTTACTGCTCCTTGCAGCTCTTGGTATTTCTCTCATTATCGTGAGCATCGACAGGGGCGTTCCTCTTTACAGGGCGCTTAAACACCAGCGGGTGACACGCCATGAAAGCTTTATGAAGAGGCAGCGTCTTTTTGCGGTTTCTGATCATGGGATCTCACTTGAGCAGGTGAAGAAGGTTCTGTCAGGCAAACGCTACAGAATTAAAGAAGATAACGGCAACATACTGGCAGAGAAAAACCGGTTTTCCAGATGGGGTCCTTATGTGAACCATACAGGGCTCATCATCTTTTTGATCGGAGCCATGCTTCGCTTTTTCCCGGGTATGTATACAGATCAGACACTTTGGATCAGAGAAGGGGAAACGACTGCTGTACCTGGAACGAAAACAGACGAAGGCCAGTATTATTTAAAGAACCATAAGTTTGTTATGGAGCTCTACAATAAAAAGGACAAGCAGTTCTCCAACGCACTAAACCAGGTGGGCAACGAGGTGCCGAAGAACTATCAGAGCAATATCACGCTCTATCATGCAAATCCTGCCCAAGTTGTAGGAGCAGCTCCGGAACTGAAGAAAGTTAAAGATGCTAAGATTAAAGTGAATGAGCCGCTGACATTCGGGGATTATGCCCTTTATCAAGTAGATTTCAAGCTGAACGAGTTTCATAGAATGAACCTGAAGCTTGAAAAGAAATCGACGGGGAAAAGCTTTGGGGAAATCAAGATCAATCTCTTTAATCCAAAGTCGGCGTATGATCTTGGAAACGGCTACAAAGTGAAAATGGTTGAATACTTCCCGAACTTTAAGCTCGATGAAGACGGCCAGCCGACAACAGAAAACAGCGTGCCCGACAATCCGGCATTCGTATTTAAGATGTTTACCCCAGAGACGCCAAAAGGAGAAACCGCTTTTATAGGAATTCGTAAGAACGTAGAAGCCGGCAACAACAAGTATAAGATGACCTTCTCCGGTCTCGGAACGAAAAACGTATCAGCGTTAACCGTCAAGAAGGACAAAACACTTCCAATCATTATTGTTGGCGGAATTATCTTCATGCTTGGGGTAGTCCAGGGACTGTACTGGAATCACCGCAGAATTTGGATTCAGCAGAAAAACGGGCAATTATGGATTGCTGCCCATACGAATAAAAACTGGTTTGGCCTGAAAAAAGAAATGCAGGCCATTTCGGAGGAATCCGGGCTGGTCATGCCTGTTGACCAAAGTGACGAAAAAAGCGCTTAAGCCCTGACTGGAGGTTATTATGGCTCAACTTAGCAGTAATTTGCTTTATATTGCATTTATTATTTATTTAATCGCAACAGCTGTCTTTGCCATGTCTCTTTCTGACAAAAAAGGAAAGGAAAAAGCAGCCTATACTAAGAAATGGGGAAGAACTGGGTATGTACTTTCCATCCTGGGCTTCATCTCACAGCTTGGATATTTCGTTACGCGATGGATCGCGAGCGGACATGCACCGGTCAGCAACCTGTTTGAATTCACTACTTTCTTTGGGATGATGATGGTGTTTGCTTTCATCCTTTTATATGGCATTTACAGAACAAATGCCCTTGGGGTGTTCGCGATGCCGATCGCCCTGCTGGTCATCGCATATGGCAGCATGTTCCCGAAAGATATCGCACCGCTCATTCCGGCACTTCAAAGTGATTGGCTGAAAATACACGTAACGACTGCAGCCCTCGGCGAAGGCATCCTGTCCATCTCATTTGCGGCAGGGTTCATCTACCTGATTCGCGTGGTTGATCAAAGCATTTCATCCAAAAAGACAAAGATGCTTGAGATCATTATGTATCTGCTCTTATGTGTACTCGGTTTCGTTCTTGTAAGTGCGATCTCTTCAGCAGCCGGTTATGAGACGAAGTTTGATTGGACGGACAAGAGGGATCAAAAAACGGAGTTGACGTACAATTTGCCGGCTCTCGTAGGCCCTCCGAACGGAACGCAGGCAGACAATCATTTCGGACCGCTACTGAAATCTCCATCCTGGATGAATGGTGATGAAGCACCAAAGAAATTTAACACATTCATCTGGTCCCTGCTCATGGGCGGAGTACTGTATGGGATCATCCGGCTGATCTTAAGAAAGCGGATCACCGCAGCCATTCAGCCAAAACTTATGAATCTTAAACCGGATCTTGTTGATGAGATCAGCTATCGCTCTGTTGCCATCGGTTTTCCTGTTTTCACACTTGGCGCACTCATTTTTGCGATGATCTGGGCACAGCAGGCATGGACAAGGTTCTGGGGATGGGATCCAAAAGAAGTATGGGCACTGATCACTTTCTTGTTCTATGCGGCCTATCTGCATTTTCGGCTTTCAAGAGGCTGGCATGGCGAGAAGTCTGCCTGGCTCTGCGTCATCGGATTTGTCATCATCATGTTTAACCTTGTTGCGGTTAACCTTGTGATTTCCGGTCTTCATTCCTACGCATAATTAGCGCAGGCCTATACCCTTCATGTCAGGTTTGTTTCCTGGTATGAAGGGTTTTGTGATATACAAAGTGTTCATGTATGATAGAAGGGCAGATACATATGAAATGGAGGAACAGCAGTGGAAAAAGAAGCGAAAATTCTTGTTGTTGATGATGAAGAAAGGATTCGCAAGCTTTTAAAAATGTATCTTGAAAGAGAAAATTACGAAGTAGATGAAGCGGAGAACGGAGAGGAAGCGCTTGACTACTCTTTGACCTTAAATTACGACTTGATCTTGCTGGACGTGATGATGCCCGGCATGGATGGAACGGAAGTCTGTGAAAAACTCCGGCAAAGGAAAGCCACGCCTGTTATCATGCTAACGGCTAAAGGTGAGGAGATGAACCGGATACAAGGATTTGAATCAGGTGCTGACGACTATATCGTAAAACCGTTCAGCCCCAGAGAGGTCATCCTCAGAGTGAAGGCACTGCTGCGCAGGTCTTCATCTACCAAGTTCCTGCAGACTGAATCCGTCGCTAAAAATATCATCGTGTTTCCGCACCTGACGATCGATCATGACGCTCATCGCGTGATCGCTGGGGGAAAAGAAGTCAACCTGACTCCTAAAGAGTATGAACTGCTGTATTATCTGGCGAAGACCCCGGATAAAGTGTATGCAAGGGAGCAGCTTTTAAAAGATGTTTGGAATTATGAGTTCTTCGGAGATCTTCGGACGGTTGATACTCATGTCAAACGGCTGCGCGAGAAGCTAAATAAAGTTTCCCCTCAGGCAGCATCGATGATTGCGACAGTGTGGGGAGTGGGCTACAAATTTGAGGTAGCTGAACAAGAATGATCTGGCGCAGCGTAGTCGGAAAACTTTGGGTAACCATATTGCTTCTTGTTTCCGTAGTCCTTTTTATTTTAACAGTGCTGCTTACACAATTCGTAGAAAGATACCACGATGAACAAGCAGAGCAGCAGCTTACCAAGCTTGCCCAAAAAATGGTGGAGCTCGTGGAGCATTATGACAACAGGGAAGAGGCTTTGCGGATTTCTTCAGAGCTAGTCGACGCTTATTCATTAAATGCGATGTTCATCATGGATAAAAAAGAATACTATTCTCCGACACTGAGGAAGAATGAGGAACCGGACTTGCCAGTTAAAGTGTTCTTTAAAAATGATTCACTGGCGTCCGTCTACAAAAAAGGAAACAAAGTCGTTAAAAAAGGCGATTTTCCCGTTATGTCAAATGGTAAAGAAAAACATAACCGGCTGCTGATCGTCGGGCTGCCTTTTAAAATGGAGAACGGGAAAACGGGTGCGGTGTACATCTACCAGTCACTCGAAAACATCGCCGAAAGTACGAACTATACGAAGCGCCTTATCTTTTTATCAGCAGGAATTGCCATTATCTTAACGACGATCTTTGCGTTCTTTCTTTCGAGCCGAATCACCGCCCCACTGCGTAAAATGCGGGAGGCGGCCTCCCATATGGCCAGAGGAGAGTTTGATATGAAGGTTCCGATGCTGACGCACGATGAGATCGGAGAACTTGCCATGGCCTTTAACCGGATGGGAAGGCAGCTGAAAAACTTTATTACTGCGCTGAATCAGGAAAAAGAACAGCTCTCAGGAATCCTTAGTTCAATGGCAGACGGGGTTATTACCTTTGACAGGAGAATGAGCATACTTGTATCCAATCCGCCGGCTGAACGCTTCTTGCAGGCCTGGTATTATGAACAGGGGATGGACCGTAACAAAGATAAGACCTTGCCTGATCAGCTTACAGAGCTGTTTGAGAATGTTGTTACCCTTGAAAAAGAACAGTACATTGAAATTGATATTCAGGGGCGAAGCTGGGTGGTGCTCATGACGCCTCTCTATAACCAGTCCTATGTAAGGGGAGCTGTTGCCGTTTTACGGGACATGACAGAAGAAAGACGGTTGGATAAATTAAGAAAAGATTTCATCGCGAATGTCTCTCATGAACTCAGAACACCGATTGCCATGCTTCAAGGATACAGTGAAGCGATCGTTGATGATGTGGCCGGCTCCAAGGAAGAAGAAAAGGAAATCGTTAAGATTATACATGATGAATCTCTGCGCATGGGCCGCCTTGTAAATGAACTGCTTGATCTTGCGAGGCTTGAAGCGGGCCAGATGAAACTGCACCCCGTTAATGTATCTGTCACTGAATTTTTTGAACGGGTAGTCCGCAAATTCTATGGAATCGCGAGGGAAAGGGAAATCGAGCTCATACTGGATATCAATACAGATGGTACGGCAAGACTTGATCCTGACCGGATCGAACAAGTGTTGACCAACCTGATCGACAATGCACTCCGCCATACAGCCAGCAGCGGTAAAGTTTCCATCCGGGTCGGTTCCGCTGGGCAAGGATTGAAGATCGAAGTTACCGACAATGGATCAGGAATCGCAGAAGAAGATCTGCCTTTTGTTTTCGAACGGTTTTATAAAGCGGATAAAGCCAGAACACGGGGGAAGAAAGGCGGAACCGGGCTTGGCTTGGCGATCGCCAAAAATATCGTGGTCAGCCACAGCGGCACGATTTCTGTTCACAGCAAGCTGAACGAAGGTACGACATTTTCGATCTTTTTGCCGCTATCTGTTGAAGAATAGGAAAACACCTCGATTATTCTTGTTCCATAAGAAACAAAAACACCATAAAACAAACGGCTGAAGTGAACTGCACTCCTCTTGTTAGACACAACTAACAACGGGAGGAGCAGTTTTTTTGTTCTGTTTTATGCAGAGCCGCATAACATGAAAAGGTGATTCTAGTTTCAGGGAGGAAAAGATGAAAGATTACGGAAGGCGATTTCTTGTTGTATTGGCTATCACCTTGTGCATCGGAATTCTGTTTGTGGGCGGCAAGGGCGGCAAGGCAAAGTCAGGAGAAAGTTTTGAAAAATACTTGAAGGAGGCCGAAATTCATGTTACAAAAGTGGATAAGGATTTGCCCAAGAATTAGGTTGAAAAATTAGAGGAGGAACAAGCTTGCCGACAGACTATCACAATCATTTAGAAAAGGGAACGCTAACACTGGACTATCTTGAAAGGTTTGTTAACCAGGCTAGAGAAAGAGAGATCAGCCATTTTGGAATCTCTGAACATGCCTATCATTTTTACCAAACGAAAGATATAGTGAGCAAACCTTGGATGGAAGAACGAAGATATTATGACATGAAAGACTATGTAGACTTATTTCATGAAGCATGGTCGAAAGATCTGGATGTAAAGATGTCGATCGAGATGGATTATACGCCAGGCCGGCATAAAGAGATGGAAAGTTTTATATCAAGCTATGATTTTGATTATGTGATCGGTTCCGTCCATTGGGTTGGAGACTTTGGCATTGATCTTGCTGAGTACCGGAAAGAGTGGGAACGAAGGGATCTTTATGAGGTCTACAGACAATATTATGATCAAGTGGTAACACTTGCAGATTCCAATCTTTTTGATATCATCGGGCATATCGACCTAGTTAAAATTTTCAACTACATACCGAATGATGAGGAATTTATTCTTGAACAATATGAACGGGCGACAGACGCGCTCAAGAATTCAAAAACATGCGTTGAGATCTCTACTGCCGGATTGCGCAAACCGGTTCAGCGGCTTTATCCAGAACCAGTATTACTAAAAATGTGTCGAAGCAAAGGGATTCCGATCGTATTTTCTTCTGATGCTCACGAACCGTCCCATGTGGGTGCTGATTATGGACAGGCTTTCCAACTGGCAAGGGAAGCCGGTTATACGTCTGTAATGACGTTTACTAAAGGAGAACGAAAAGAAATCCCGTTTTAAAGCATAAAAAAAGGGGCTGTCCTGAANNCGCACGCCCCGCGGAAAGCGAGCACCCTGGAACGGAAATCAACAGCTTACAGACTTCTTGGACAGCCCCTTTTTTTGTTGTTATTACAGGTTTATAGTAGTAGCGGATACTACGTCAGAGAGCTCCTTGATCCTCAGTAATACATCCTGATCCAGCTCTTTGTCAAATGTAAGCATCATGATCGCTTCACCGCCGGCCATCTTTCTCCCCACCTGCATTGCAGCGATGTTAACCTCCAGATCACCGAGCAGCTTTCCGACTCTGCCGATGACACCAGGCTTATCGACATGCTCAATGTATACGAGGAAGCCTTCAGGAACAAAATCAGTGGAATATCCGTTGATGTTGACCACTCTTGGGCCATAGCCGTTTATATACGTGGATTGAAGGCTGAAGCTTTCTGTTTCGCCGATAACACGGGCTTCAATGATATTTTCATAGCCTTGTGTTTCTGTGCTGTATTTTTCGCTAAATGAGAAGCCTTGCTCTTTCGCGATGAGCGTGGCATTGATATCATTGACAATCCGGTCTACTCTTGGCTGTAAGAATCCGGACAGAAGGCCTCTTGACACTAATCCTTTATCCAATTCTGTGATAGTTCCGGCAAAGGTAATCTTAATCTCTTTAATCGGAGAAGAGAATGACTGTGATAGAAACTGGCCGGAAACTTTAGCAAGTTCATAATAAGGATAGATCTTCTGAAAGTCGTCATTGGAGACGGCTGGAAGGTTCACCGCGTTTTTGACGGGCTTGCCTTTGGAGAAGGTTAAGATTTCTTTGGCAACCTGTGCAGCAACATTCATCTGTGCTTCTGCGGTTGAAGCCGCGATGTGAGGAGTGGCGATCACGTTCGGCAGGTGAACAAGCCGGTTCTCAACAGCCGGTTCCTGCACGAACACATCAAGGGCACAGCCTGCAATATGGCCGTTTGATAGGTAGGTGTAAAGGGCCTCTTCATCAAGGATGCCGCCCCTCGCACAGTTGATCAAATAAACGCCTTGTTTGGTCTTTGATAGATTCTCGGTGTTGATGAGGTTTTTTGTTTCTTTCGTAAGCGGTGTATGGACGGTAATAATATCACTGCTCTCGAGAAGTTCATCCAGGGTAACAGGAAAGACCTGCAGTGTTTTTGCCCTTTCTGTCGTTAGAAACGGATCAAACACTTGCACTTTTGAACCAAACGCACGAGCCCGTTTGGCAAGCTCTGTTCCAATCCTCCCAAGTCCTACGATCCCGAGCACTTTTCCGGAAAGCTCAGCTCCTGTAAAGCTTGAACGGTTCCATTTTCCTTCTTTAATCGATTGGTTCGCCTGAGGAATCTTTCGAAGGATTGCCATGATCATCGCAAATGTATGCTCAGCTGTGGAAATCGTGTTTCCATCAGGTGCATTAATGACCAGAACTCCACGCTGTGTTGCTGCATCGATATCAATGTTATCCACACCGACACCTGCACGCGCTACAATTCTAATGTTGTGAAAAAGGGATAGGAGTTCTTTTGTTACTTTAGTGGCACTCCTTACGACCAAAGCGTCGATACTCTCTGGATCTTGAACGTCCTCAACACTGCCATAAATGACTGAAACGCCGGACTCTTTCTCCAGAGCTGCCATTCCTTCTTTTGCTATTGAATCTGCTGCCAGCACACGAAACATCTCATCCACTCCCAGTTTGTAATTACAGCTTATATAGCCAGAATATTTATATAATATTGATAATTTAACACAGGGCTATTTAGAGTACAAACGAAATTTGAGAGAAAAACTAAAACGAAATAAAGAAGAAAAAGGGGAGAACTTTAGAGAAGGACGGTGAAATCGTTTACGCAAAATTTATAATTGACAATGGTTATCATTTAATTTTAAATGAAAGAGAAAATAAAAACCCTCCAGCATCAGCATGAAGGGCTTTGTATTTTCTTCTATTCGAATTTCAATGCATCGCCGTCAAACGGTTCGTCTGCCACTTTAATAGAATCTGTTGGGCAGCCTTCGAAAGCATCCTGCATATCGTCGATCAATACATCTGGAATTTCAACAATTCCTTGGTTTTCATCGAGAGTAACAAAGGCGATGCCTTCATCATCATAATCATAAATATCGGGCGCAGCAGCTCCGCAAGCTCCGCAGGCAATGCAAGTGTCTTTGTCTACAATTGTGTACTTTGGCATATTTATAACCTCCTAATCATGGTAATGCAATAAAACACGAATACATTCAAAATGTTATACTTCAATATATGTGTGCTATTCATATTGTAATTTATTAGCTACCAATAATTCAATAGAAAAAATAATGGTTTATGTCACAACTCCCTTAACTTCATGTTTCCCCTGGTTTTTCTCCGCTAAACGAATTCTGCTTCTTTATTAGTTTACAGAGGCGTGTTAGGCTAAAGATTATTTAAGTGTGGTGATGGATGATGAATACACGAGATGGCATACTCCTCTATTGTTTGAAACAATTTAACGGTGAACGAAGTCTGTCAGGAATCTTGCATTTGGTAAAAGGGAAGAAAACCTCGCAGACACTTTCTGACGGACACCTTTTTAATCTCTCTTTTTTATTTGGGGTCTTGCCGAGCCTCGAACGTGAAGAGTTTGAAAAAACGATCAGCCATCTCATTGAGCGCAGTTTGGCCAAAAGGCTGGAAGACCGGTATATCATTACAGAAGAAGGGAATGAACAATTAGCCAAGCTTCTGAAGGATCGTCCGTATCTATTCGCCTTTAACGGTCTTCGCTACAGAAACGCAGAACTTCCATTTTACAGGCTTCTTGCTCTATACATACAAGCAGTATCTCACAGTACCCGAAACAATTATGATTTTCTGCCGGTTTCAAGAGACCCGGTGACGCTTTATCTTGTGAAAAGAATATTTCCGAAGCAGAACGAGAGGCAGGCGGAGGCGGATCAGTTATACAGAGAATTTGTTTCACTCCTCGGTGAACTGCCCGGCCGCCATGCAGAGATATTTGTATTAAAATTAAGCAGGTACGGAAGAACAGGTCTCACGAATAACCAAGCGGCTAGTGTATTAGGGCTGCCTGTAGAGGATACTGAGCTTATTTTCCGTTCTGTGCTCCACTATCTTCTCATGAATGCAGAAGAAGGGCAAAAATTTTACCCCGTATTGAACAAACTCGTAAACTGTCTGGAAATAAACGATCCTCTCACAGTATCCGCTCAAAAGACGTGGAGATTGCTGAGATCTGGAAATAGCATGGAACAGATCATCATGATCAGAAAGATGAAAAAAAGCACAATTGAAGACCACTTAGTAGAGATTGCGATCCACTATCCCAACTTTTCGGTCGAACCTTACGTAACCGAACAGGAACAAGAAAAGATAATAGCTGCCTTTGAAAAGCTGCAGACTAAAAAACTAAAACGCATAAAAGAAAGCCTCGGAGATGACATCTCTTACTTTAAAATACGTCTCGTACTAGGAAGGGCAGGTGATCGAATTGGAGCTGGAAGCCCTGTTAAGTAAAAAATTCGGATATGATGAATTCCGCACTGGACAGAAGGAAGTGATCGAAGACATTCTGATGGGAAATGACGTACTGGCCATGATGCCTACTGGTAAAGGAAAATCATTATGCTATCAGCTTCCAGGCAACATTCTTTCCGGCTCAATCATCATTGTCTCACCTCTTCTTTCACTGATGGAAGACCAGGTGGAACAGCTTAAGCGTTCTGGGGAAAAAAGAGCGGTGGCTTTAAACAGTTTTATGGATTTTGAAGAAAAAAGAAGAGTGCTTCACAGGCTCTCTTCTTATAAATTTATATACGTTTCTCCTGAAATACTTGAAAATGAATTTGTACTCAACGAACTGAAAAAAATCTCCGTCTCTCTGTTCGTTGTTGATGAGGCGCATTGTATATCCCAATGGGGCCATGAATTTCGGACCAGTTATCTAAAACTGGCGTCGTTCCGAAGCAATATTGGGAATCCCCCTTGTCTTGCTCTGACAGCGACCGCTACACCGGAAGTCAGAGATGATATCACAGCAAAGCTTAAAATGAAAAGCTGTACGATGCATGTTTATCGTGTGGACCGGCCGAACATTACGTTAACAGTAGAGCACTGCACGGAGCATCTGGATAAACTGAATCGTGCCATTGAACTCGCTTCCTCATTAAATGGACCTGGAATTCTTTATGCCTCGACAAGATCATGGGCTGAAAACCTTGCAGAAAATCTGAGAGAAAAAGGGATGAATCGTGTAGCTGCCTACCATGGGGGGCTTGAAAATGAGGATCGGCTGTTGATCCAAAAACAGTTTCTAAATGATGAACTTGATATCATTTGCTGTACGAATGCTTTCGGCATGGGCATCAACAAACCAAACATCCGGTTTGTTGTCCATTTTCATATGCCTTCTGCCATGGAGTCTTATGTCCAGGAAATCGGCCGGGCGGGAAGAGACGGCAAAGAGAGTCTCGCTGTTTTGTTATATTGCAGAGGGGATGAAGAAATTCCGGGGATGTTTATTGACCATGAGTTTCCAGATGAGGGACAAGTACTCCATTGTGCTTCACTTCCTGCGGTTGACCGCGTTTCATTTTCGGGTATGCTGGAAAGGTTTGAGATGAGTGACAGCGCAAGAAGATTTTTGCTTTATCAGTTTGAAAAAGAGGGTTACTTTTTAAACGAAGGAAATGTGCTGCAGGATGAAGCCAAGGAACGTATTCTTCAAAAAATGAAAAACAGAAAAGCTCTGAAACGCAAAAAAATAGAAGAAATGGTAGAATGGACAAGAGGAGATTTTTGCAAACGAGAAAAGATTGCACACATCTTTCATGATGAGATGGGGGAACGCCCGGATAATTGCTGCAGCCACTGCAAGGCAGATATCGGACATTTCATCCAAAAGGAAACTCGTACAAATCCTCAGCCTGCTGCAGCTGTGAATTGGCAAAATGAGCTGCAACTAATTTTTAATCAGGAAAGTGATGATCATCATGAAGAATTGGGATCAAGCACAGCTGATCCGGCAAATGAGCGACCGAGAATTACGCACTAATATATATATTTCCCAATTTCTATTCTTTGCTGCCGGAACAGCCATCATGTGGTTTGCGGGCTTTGATCTGAACAAGTTCCGATGGGAAAGCTTTAATATCATAGTTTTGGGAGCAGGAACCGCATTAGCGGTAGTCATTATTAACCTCCTTCTGCATAAATGGATGCCGAAACGTTACTTGGATGACGGAGGGATCAATGAGCGCATCTTCCGCTCGGTTCCGGTCTGGCATATTGCTGTACTAACAGCTGTCATTTCGTTTTCAGAAGAGTGGCTCTTTCGGGGTGCTGTACAGCCCTTGCTCGGCTTGGGCTTAACAAGTATACTTTTTGCAGTCCTCCATGTACGATATATAAAAAAGCCTGTACTTTTCAGTGCAGCGGTTCTACTTAGCTTTCTTCTCGGATATTTATACCAATACACTGAGATTCTGCTTGTTCCGATGACCGCTCATTTTTTTATCGATTTTTTTCTTGGGCTGCTGATTTCCAAAGGATGGCTCACGACCCATCCTAAATCTTATCCAATAGAGGACAACGGAGGTGGTACTCATGAAGAACATGAGTGAACAATCTGAACTAATAAACGATCGTCCGCTGCCTTCGAGGAAGGAATTTCATAAAAGAAAAACGGAACAGATAAGAAAAGAAAATGCAGTGGAACCTGAAAGTTCTTCAGAAGAGAAAAAAAAGAACCGGCTGCCGCTGGCCCAATCTCTGCTTGTTATTTTCTTGCTCCTCGTTGTTTTTATCCTTACATATAACTATTGGTTTCCGAGAGTAACGGATCCGTTAAAAGGAAATGACGATGTGCAGAAGGTGAAAATAGAATCATGAAGTAGTAAAAGGATGCTGATGCAAAATTCGTCAGCATCCTTTTTTTATAACAAAGCCCATTAAAAAGGCCTCTGGAGAACGAGATCAAAAACGGGAAGCCATTGGGAATGATTTAATCTTATTTTGCATACGTTGAAGCAGGAGGGGGCTTATATGAACGCAATCAACTACTGGAAGGTCGAGCCTTTTATCTCAGAAATCTGCAAAGTGGTGCTTCAGACGCTGATTGAAAAGAAAGAACAGAAAGACCAGTATGATAGACAGATGAAATGGTGGGCGTTTTATAGTTCGCTCATGGGCTGCCTGGCGTTGATCTACTTGTATGGTTTTAAGTTAACCCATGCTGAAAGTGTACGGGCGGCGTTGTTTTCACTCGCAGGTGACAGGATGATCTGGTTTATCGGGATTTATTTTCTAGTGGCAGGGGTTCAGTGGAAACGGCTCAAAAAGAAATGTGCAAAAGCGGATGATGAATATGAAAGCATCAGGAAAGAGATTATTGAACGCGGAGACGATTTATGGCCAAGGCCTGAAATGTGGAAGAACAGGCATCAGGTATTGGAGTATGTTAAATCTGAGTACAACATAAATCTGTATCATAAATGAAGAGCTAGATCGCGCTGGGGCATCCGAAAAAGAAGTGATCAGCGATGGAATGTTTCTCTGAATTAATGACTACAAAATGGTCATCCATCGTCTCGATGCGCCCGAAAGCTATAGTTCTATGGGAATTCGGACAATAGACTTCAACTGGGAGTCCAAGTTTTTCGTTATATCTCAGATCTTTATTTAACACGAGAGATTTTGTCTTGATTTTTAATAAAGTCATGATGTTCCTCTCCATTCTTTTTTAAGTTTTTCACTGGTTAATTCAATGATAAGTCAATTTTACAGTATTTTCAATAAAAGATTTTAAATATTCTTAAAATTTAAAACGAGTGGCTGCGGGGAGGAAGTGAAAGGGTATGTTTGTAAAAAGCAATATGATCCCACTGCGTAAGACACATTTTGTAAAGGAAAAAGATTCTGTAAAACAAGTGCTTGATCTTCTGCAAAAGTATGATATTGACGGAGTTCCGGTCGTCTCTGATAACAGGTTTAAAGGGATTCTTACACGGCATTCCATCTATGAAGCTTTTTTTGCGAGCGGCAAGACAAAGGAGCAGTTTTTAGCAAAAACAAAAGCCGGCGATATTGCCTGCTGCAGAAACCTGACCATCAGTGAAGATGAAATGTTTGAAAGGACCCTGCTGATGGTAAAAGATATGCCGATCGTTGCCGTAACTGACAAACATAATCAATTGCTTGGCGTCGTTACCCGGTATGATGTGCTGGAGCAGTTTCAAAGCGCGTTCGGCATGAAAAAGCCCGGGATTAGAATATCCTTCGCTTCCCTTGAAACGGAAGGGAGGATTGCCCGATTGTCTGAGATTACAAAGCAATTTCACGAGAATATTATCTCACTGACTACATTTGATGAAACGGATCAGCTCGTAAGACGGATGGTAATGAAAGTGGAAAAAACACCAAATCTTGAAAAGTTTGTGGAAAAGCTCAGCCAGTCTGGATTCAGAATTTTAAGCATACATGAGGATTGATCCGGCCAGCCCTGTATACCGGGGCTGTCCTTTTTATCAATTTTCAGTTAAAATGTGTTTTACAAAAAGTTATTAACGGGGATTAACATCATACTCCCTTTCTTTTTAGTTCTATGCATGTACGAGTATATTTGTGAGGCGTTGTACAAATTTTACACAAGGTAAGCAGTCCGCTATACTTATAGGTATAATCAGCTATTGGAGGATATAGAAATGGCTTCACAGGAAGGGAAATACAATATTAAAGCCGTTTCAAAAATGCTTGGAATCCAGGCGGGAACATTAAGAGCCTGGGAGCGGAGATATTCCATCATCCAGCCCAAGCGCAATGAAGCTGGCCACAGGCTATATACGGATGAACACATCTATATCATTAAATGGCTCATGAATAAAATTAATCACGGTTTCACCATTAGCCAGGCTGTAGATCTGCTTGAACATCATGAAAATAACATCGATCAGTTCGTCGTCGAGAACAGCAGCCAGAAGGATAGGGCTGTCCAACTGGCGGACGAGCTGCTGTCAGCACTCCTTTCTTTCAATGAAAACAAAGCCAAGGAAGTTTTGGACCGTGCATTCAGCCTGTTTACCATAGAAAAAGTAACGATTGATATACTAGGCTCTTTACTCGTAAAAATCGGCCATATGTGGGAGAACCATAAAATTACGGTTGCCCATGAGCATTATTCGACCTCTTTTTTGAAGGCGAAGATCGGGAACATACTCTATCATCTTCCTGTCGACGGTTACTTGCCAAAAGTAATGGCGGTTTGCGGATTAAAAGAGACCCATGAATTAGGTTTACTGATCTTCACACTGTACTTGAGGCAAAAAGGGTTTGAAGTCATCTATCTCGGTGAAGGAATCCCTCCCGAGGATCTCAATGTTGTCATTAAAGAAATCGACCCTAAATTGTTAGTTGTTTCCTGTACGATGGAACAACATACTTCTCAGACCCTGAAATGGCTTGAAAAGGTGGATAAAGAGTATCCAAACCTTCAAATCGGCTTAGGAGGACTGGGAATTGAATATTTATCCAATGATATAAAAACCAAATTTAAAGACATCATAATAGGGAACACCAAAACAGATTGGGAACAATGGATTCATAAAAAATTAAAACAAGAAAAGCGACCGGCTCTTGATCATTAAAGTGTGGTAAGAGAAGTTTAGCACCAACTTCCTTCTCACTCATATAGTGTATTAAAGAGTTGCGGAATCGATCGTAAGGGGGACCAGAAATGCGGGTAGAGCGATTAACTTATAACAAGATCAAGATCTTCCTAACGTTTGATGATTTAAAAGAACGCGGAATCTCCAAAGATGAAATATGGCAGGATATTCCTAAAGTTCACCAACTATTCAGAGATATGATGACCGAAGCAGACGACGAAGTGGGATTCAAAGCAGACGGACCGATTGCTGTTGAAGTTTTTGCTTTACCGGCGCAAGGAATGGTGGTCATTGTGACAAAAGGTCATAACGAGTATGAACTCGAAGATGAATATGATGAAGACTATATTGAAATGCAAGTAACCTTGGATGAAAGTGACGAAATCTTCTATGAATTTTCTTCCTTTGAAGATGTCATATCATTGGCAAAACGCCTTGGTCAGCTCAGCATTGACGGTGGAACACTCTATTCATTTGAAAACTGTTTCTATCTGAAGTTTGAAGAACAGGATCTTCCCGATATTGAACTGGATACACTCATTGCATTATTAGCTGAATTTGGCAGTTCTTCTACCATTACGAGCTACAGAGTGATCGAATACGGCAAAGCCTTGATGGAAAGCAATGCAATTTCCCAAATCAATTCTTATTTTAATTAAACTCCCGAAAATCCGGGAGTTTTTTATTTGAAAAAAACACATAAGCCATTACATCAACCTGCAAACATGGTATGATATATGGGATTTCCTTATAGAAAAGCTCACAAAAAGTGGCAGGGAATATAATGAACTACATATATTTTTGGGGTGGGAGTGATTACACACATGAAAATTGCAGTTTTATACGGAGGAGTATCCGCTGAGCGCGAGGTATCCTTATCTAGTGGAAAACAGATTATGAACGCTTTGGAAGCGAAAGGGCATGAAGTAATCGGAGTGGACTTTCATCCTGATCGACTGGAAGAAATCATTCAGCTGAATGCAGATATCGTATTCATCGGATTGCATGGAAAATACGGTGAGGACGGCAAGCTGCAAAGCTTGCTTGATATGCTGAAGATTCCTTATGTTGGTTCTGGTGTTCTTGCATCGGCACTGGCAATGGATAAAGCCCGTTCCAAACAGTTTTTTAAAAATGCTGGAATCAGAACAGCTAAAGAGGTTGTTTTGGAGAAAAAGCTCTACCGCGAGGATAAACTCGATGTTCCTTTCGGATTTCCACTTGTCGTCAAACCGAATCATGAGGGATCTACGATCGGATTGACCATCGCAAAAAACAAAGATGAAATGCTGAAAGGCATCGCATCAGCCCTTTTGCATGATCATACAGTAATGGTTGAAGAATTTGTATCCGGCAAAGAAGTGACAGTGGCGGTTATGGGGGAAAAAGGAAGTGTCAATGCTCTCCCTGTCGTTGAGATTGTCCCAAAAAATGAATATTACGATTATGAATCCAAGTATGCGGAAGGCGGAAGTGTTCATTATGTACCGGCACGCCTTGATGAAAAAACCACATCATTGCTTCAGAAACAAGCCGTTTTGGCTCATGAGGTATTGGGGTGTGAAGTTTATTCCAGAGTTGATTTCATTATTCCGAGCGACGGAAGTGAACCTGTCATTCTTGAAGTCAATACGCTGCCGGGAATGACACCAACCAGCTTATTCCCGGACGCGGCGAAAGAAGTAGGTCTTTCTTACCCTGATATGATCGAGAAGCTCATTCAGCTTTCGCTTCAAAAATAAACGGCCGCCCTCCCTTCAAGTCTAGGGGGGGCTTCATCATGCCGGTCGTCTGATAGTAAAAAAGTACCGAAAGCGCTTACCTTTTTCACGATTATCTTGAAAATCCCCTTCTCATAGGACTAACAAAGGTGTATACTGTCTCTGAAGATTGACTAAACTTTAGAGGTGACAATAATGGGAGGTAACCAAATGACTGCCCAAAACGCAGCAGATCACAAATCTGATAACCATGAAAATAATAACGTGCTAACCGCAACACAATCAGTGATTGGGGAAGCACTTGATAAATTAGGGTACCCTGAAGAAGTATATGAACTTCTCAAAGAACCGATCCGGATGCTGACTGTCCGCATCCCGGTAAAAATGGATGATGGCTCTACTAAAATATTTACGGGATACCGTTCCCAGCATAATGACGCAGTCGGCCCGACTAAAGGGGGAGTCCGCTTTCACCCGAGTGTAACAGAGACAGAAGTGAAAGCACTTTCGATTTGGATGAGCTTAAAAGCAGGAATTGTGGATCTTCCATACGGCGGAGGTAAAGGGGGAATCATTTGTGATCCCCGCAACATGTCGTTCCGTGAACTGGAGCGTCTAAGCCGCGGTTATGTACGTGCGATCAGCCAGCTTGTTGGTCCAACAAAGGACATTCCGGCACCAGACGTGTTTACCAACTCTCAAATCATGGCCTGGATGATGGATGAATACAGCCGGATCAGAGAATTCGACTCACCTGGCTTCATCACAGGCAAGCCGCTTGTTCTAGGCGGTTCACACGGCCGTGAAACAGCTACAGCAAAAGGGGTAACGATCTGCATTCGTGAAGCAGCTGCAAAACGCGGGTTTGAAATTGAGGGTGCAAGAGTCGTTATCCAGGGATTCGGAAACGCAGGCAGCTTCTTAGCGAAGTTTATGCATGATTCAGGCGCAAAAGTCATTGGGATCTCTGATGCTTATGGTGCACTCCACGATCCAGAAGGCCTTGATATTGACTATCTCTTGGAAAGGCGCGACAGCTTTGGTACGGTTACTAAATTATTCAAAGATACCATATCCAACAAAGAGCTTTTAGAACTGGATTGCGATATTCTTGTTCCTGCAGCGATTGAAAATCAGATTACAGCAGAAAATGCCAATAATATTAAAGCTTCCATCGTAGTCGAAGCAGCCAATGGCCCTACAACACTTGAAGGAACAAAGATTTTAACAGAACGCGGCATCCTTCTTGTACCGGACGTACTGGCAAGTGCCGGCGGTGTAACGGTTTCCTATTTCGAGTGGGTACAGAACAACCAGGGATATTATTGGACAGAAGAAGAAGTAGAAGAGAAGCTTGAAACTGTAATGGTGAAATCTTTTAATAACGTTTACACAACGGCCATGAACCGTAAAGTAAACATGCGCCTCGCAGCCTATATGGTAGGCGTGCGCAAGATGGCTGAAGCCTCCCGTTTCAGAGGATGGATTTAATCTTTTGCAAATGCCAGCAGAATCCCCTATCATTAATTGATAGGGGTTTTTTATGGTTTAAGGGATAAATCATTTTTATTAATGAAAGGCTATGTGTGAGCCTATATAAAAAGAGCAAGCTATAGATTTGTGAATCAGGAGAGTGGAGAAATGAAGTACGATGTTTGTATTATCGGCGGGGGGCCGTGCGGCTTATCCGCAGCCATCGCTGTGAAGGAAAAAGGGCTTTCCTATGTGGTGATCGAGAAGGGGAATATCGTGGAGTCAATCTATAACTACCCGACTCACCAAACGTTTTTCAGCACTAGTGAAAAACTTGAAATTGGTGATGTACCTTTTGTCAATGAGGAAAGAAAACCGAGAAGAATCCACGCACTGACTTACTATCGCGAGGTGGCCAAACGGAAAGAACTGAACATCCGCACGTTTGAGAAAGTAACTGCTGTACAAAAAGGGGACAGTACAACTTATCATGTCCAGACAGAAACGGCTAAGGGTGACTCCAATGTATACGAGGCGAAGGCTGTTATAATTGCGACAGGATACTATGATAATCCGACCTATATGAACATACAAGGTGAGGAGCAGCAGCATGTTTTTCATTATTTTAAGGAAGGTCATCCTTATTATGATAAAGACGTGACGGTGATCGGCGGAAAAAACTCTGCGGTCGATACAGCGCTTGAACTTCAAAAAGCCGGTGCGAGGGTGACGGTTCTCTACCGGGGTGAAGATTATTCGAAGAGTGTAAAACCATGGGTATTGCCTGAGTTTGTATCGCATGTAAACAGCGGCAAGATCGCCATGCACTTTCAGTCGAACGTTCTTGAAATCGGAAAAAATACAGTAACCTTTGATAAAAACGGAGAAAAAGAAACGGTCAAGGCAGATTTTGTGTTTGCCATGACAGGATATCATCCGGATCACGGGTTCCTTGAAAAAATCGGTATCCATATTGACCATGAAACAGGCCGGCCCGCCCACAATCCTGAGACGATGGAAACGAATGTGGAAAATGTGTTCATCTGCGGTGTCATTGCTGCAGGCAACAATGCTAATGAGATCTTTATTGAGAATGGAAGGTTCCATGGCGGACTGATCGCCGATACGTTATCGGCATCTCATAAATAAATAAAAACAGGGGCTGCTTTTATTTATGTAAGCCGATTAATTGGTGGGTTTTTGCGGTGAAAAGCATGTGTTATGATACTTAAGAGGTGTTTACATATGAAAAAAGTAGCGTTGATAACTACTGGCGGAACCATTGCCAGCAAGCCGAATGAAACGTCAGGCCTTCTATCTTCAGGCGCTCTGACGGGGGAAGAGCTGGCGGCAATGATTGAGCTGCCAAACGATATTGAAGTTAGTATTTTTTCACTGTTTCAGGTCCCGAGTATGCATATGACGTTTGAACATCTTAACGTGCTTAAGGAAGCCATTGAAAACCTTTTTAAGGATTCAGATTATGATGGTGTAGTCATTACCCATGGAACAGACAGTATTGAAGAAACCGCTTATTTTCTTGATCTGACCATCGCAGATCCGAGGACAGTAGTCGTTACGGGTTCACAGCGTTCACCCGGAGAAATCGGCAGTGACTCTTATACGAATATGAGGCACGCCATCTATACTGCATGTGACCCTGATTTAAAAGGTTCGGGAACAGTAGTTGTATTTAACGAGAGAATTTTTACGGCCAGGTATGTAAAAAAAGTCCATGCATCCAACCTGCAGGGCTTTAATTCTTTTGGTTTTGGGTACTTAGGAATTATCGATAACGATAAGGTCGTAGCCTACCAAAAGCCGATCGGAAGGGAATATTATACTGTAGAAAAAGCAGTGCCTCCCGTTGATATCATCAAATGTTATATTGGCGCAGACGGCAAATTTATTAAAGCGGCCATCGAAAGCGGCGTTCAGGGCATTGTTCTAGAAGGGGCAGGCAGAGGGCAGGTAGCTCCGCTGATGATGAATTCCATTATTGAAGCAGTTGATGCTGGCATAAAGGTCGTCATTACGACCAGTTCTGAGGAGGGCCAAGTATATCCGACTTATGATTATCTTGGAAGTACGTTTGATCTTGCTGAACACGGGGTTATCCTTGGAAAAGACTATGACAGCAAGAAAGCAAGGATTCGTCTGGCTGTGCTCCTGGCTGCAGGTGAGGGAGATCGCATCCAAAATATTTTCTAGGAAGATGTTACAATTTTTTCATAAACATCAGCTAGGGTTTCCATTCTGGGTGTTCCATGATACCATTGTAAAAAAACAGCTGAAAAGAGGGCTGCTATGTTAGGAATTGTTTCGGCAGGGGTCGCTCCTGCTGTCGCCCTGCTTGCTTTCTTTTATTTAAAAGATAAATATGAAACCGAGCCTGTTTCCATGGTCATTCGATTATATATTTTTGGAGCTTTGCTTGTTTTTCCGATTATGGTCATCCAATTTGGATTTAAAGAGGAAATGATGGTTTCTTCTTTTACAGAAGGCTTTTTTCTTTCTGCTCTGCTCGAAGAGTTTCTGAAGTGGTTTCTTGTTTTCTATTGCGCTTATCAGCATGCCGAATTTAATGAGCCTTATGACGGTATCGTTTATGCCGTGGCCTTATCCCTTGGGTTCGCTTCAATGGAGAACATTTTTTACCTGTACGTGCATGGGGTTAACGAAGCGATGGGCAGAGCTTTAATGCCGGTTTCCAGCCATGCTCTTTTCGGAGTCATCAGTGGATATTACTTTGGGAAGGCCAAGTTTTCATCCGGTTCCCGGAAAAAGGTGTTTTTAAGTCTTTCGATCATAATTCCGTTCGGACTGCATGGAATCTATAACTGGATTCTGCTTGTTTTTGAAAAAGACTTTCTCATCGCCATGCTGCCTTTCATGCTGTTCTTATGGTGGCTGGGACTAAAAAAAGTGAAGCTCGCAAATGCCCATAAAACAGCCTGGCTGACACGGCAGAAAAATGTAGGATCCTAACCCGGAGATAAAAATCTCCGGGTTTTTTTATGTCTAATTCTTGTCTAGCTACAGCGTCCAAGGACGAAATAGCTATTTCGTCATAGGTCCTCGGAGAACGAAAATAGAGTACTGTTTTCGTCTTTGGTCGCTCGCTCTTACACCTCAACACAAAAAACGTGTTGCTGTGTAAGACCTCCAGCGCTTGTCGGACTTAAGCAGGACGCTTGCGCTTTTCTTGTACAATACGTTGCATAAAATGCTGAGATTTACAAAAGCTACTTTTATCATACAAAGCTGAGAATATTTCACAGGAGGCACTTTCTCATGAAAAAACCAATGCGTTACATAAAAAGGACGCTGTTTTTTTTAGTTGCTATGTCATGTATTATGGCCGGATACACTCCGGAGACCACTCATGCCTTTACGCCCCAAGTCATCCAAAAAGGTGCCACGGGTGAAGACGTAGTGGAGCTGCAGTCAAGGCTGCAATATATCGGATATTACAATGGCCCCATAGATGGTGTCTTCAGCTGGAGAACCTATTGGGCTCTGCGCAATTTCCAGTATGAGAACGGGTTAAAGATTGATGGGCTCGCTGGGTTTACAACAAAGAAGAAGCTGGCGGACCAGACAAAATTCAATTATGGATGGGTTCATAAGCAGATCCGCAAAGGCAATAAGTTTACCACTTATGGCGGCGTTCCAAAAGAAAAACAAGTCAAGCAGGGAGGCGGGAAGAAGGCAGCCCAGCCTGCAAGACCAGGAAAAAAAGCTGCACCCGCAAAGCCAGGTAACAATCCGGCTGCTAAGGTAAGCAAGCCGAGACCAGGCAAAAACATCCCGGATGGCTATTCTCAGAATGATATTAATTTGATGGCAAACGCCGTTTACGGTGAGTCCCGCGGAGAACCTTATATCGGCCAGGTTGCTGTAGCAGCTGTCATCATCAACCGGGTGGAAAGTCCGGAGTTTCCTAATACCGTATCCGGCGTCATTTTTGAACCAGGTGCGTTCACAGCCGTTGCAGACGGACAGATTTACCTGACGCCGAATCAGAAAGCGAAAAAAGCTGTGATGGATGCTCTGAACGGATGGGATCCGACAGGAGAAGCGCTTTATTATTTCAATCCGGATACAGCGACATCCGGATGGATCTGGACAAGGCCTCAAATCAAAAAAATTGGTAAGCACATCTATACCAAATAACGGAGGTGATTTCATTGATACGAACAGTATTAATTGCTCTTTTAGTATTAGCCATAGCGGGTACAGGGTATTGGGGATACAGTGAACACCAGCAAAAGAACGCTATCCTCATTCAGGCGGAAAATAACTATCAGCGTGCATTCCATGACTTAAACTTTAATGTAGATTCTCTGCATGACAAAATTGGGGAAACATTGGCCATGAACTCCAAGCGCCAGCTTTCACCGACACTGGCACAAGTGTGGAGGCTTACGTCAGAAGCACATAACAATGTTGGGCAATTGCCGCTTTCTTTGCTTCCATTTAATAAGACGGAAGATTTTTTAACCAAGATGGGGGATTTCAGTTATCGTGTCTCACTGAGAGATCTTGAAAAGAAGCCGCTCACGGATAAAGAACATGCTACACTCAAAAAATTGTATGCCAACTCTTCAGAAATACAGAATGAACTTCGCAGAACCGAAGCACTGGCTTCAAAAAACAACCTTCGCTGGATGGATGTTGAAATGGCGCTCGCTAACAACAAACAGCCGGAGGACAATACGATTATCGATGGTTTTAAGACCGTGGACAAATCTTCAGAAGGTTATTCTCAGACGGATTTTGGTCCTGAAGTTTCGAATATGCATAATGCGAAAAAGCGAAATGTATCAAAGCTTGAAGGAAAGAACATCACGAAACAGGAGGCGAAAAAGCTCGCGATCAAGTTCTTTCAGCTCAAGAAAAATGTAAGGATCAACGTAAAGGAAACGGGAAAGGGCTCGCAATATAAAGCATATTCCATCACGATGTACAATCCTGACACAAAAGCCACAACCTACATGGATGTGACGAAAAAAGGCGGTTATCCTTTATGGGTGCTGCAAGACAGGAAAGTAGCGGCCCAGAAGATCAGCTTGAACGATGCACAGAAGGAAGCCATTTCGTTCCTTACTCTTCATATGAAAAGTAAGATGGAGGTCGTTTCAGCCAACCAGTACGATAACATCGCTGTCTTCACTTTCGTAAGTGTTCAGGATGGTGTAAGGATTTATCCGGACAGCATTTCCATCAAAGTTGCTCTGGACAATGGAGATATAATGGGGTACCAGGGAACCGATTTCTTGACTTCCCATCACGACCGGACCATTCCTCCTGCAAAAATCAATGAAAAACAGGCAAGAACGAAGCTTAACCCGAAATTCAAGGTCATGGAAAAACACATGGCGATCATCAAGAATGATGTGCAGCAGGAAGTTTACTGTTATGAGTTCTTAGGTCTTCTCGGCGACGAAACGTATGTAATCTACATCAGTGCACTAAACGGAGACGAAGAACAGGTTAAGAAATTGAAAGAAGGAGAACCGGATTACAGCTCCATGTAAGATAGTAAAAGGAAAGCGCCAGCGCTTTCCTTTTTTAAATGGTCTTGAACTTTCTGGGAAATATGGCATAATTAATGGTAAAATAGTCTTATAATGGGGGATTTGGTTGTTTGCTATAGGAGACACTCTATTTTTAGAGACGGCAGTATCGGATTACGGGACGCGCTACAAATGTAAAGTGATGGAACTGTCGGATGAACAGATCTATATTGATTATCCGTTCAATGAAAAAACAGGGAAAATGGAATTTTTCATGAATGGAACAGCATTCAAAGCAACATTTTATCATGATGATCAAAATGTATATATGTTTCATACAAAACTATGCGGACGCAAGATCGACAGGATTCCGCTCTTGGCCATCCATTATCCGGTTGAAAATTCGCTGGTAAAGCTGCAGCGGAGGCAATTTATTAGAATCGAAACCATGCTGGATATTGCGGTTCATCCATTAGAGGAACCCTCTTCTTTTGATCCCTTCACTACTGTCACTTCGGATATCAGTGCGGGAGGGCTAAGAATTGTTTTGCAGGAGGGACATCCTTTACAGGAAGGGATGCAGGTTTTATGCGGTGTGGTTCTTCCTATGCGGACAGGCGCTATCCATTATCTGAAAGCAGAATGCAGAGTGCTGCGGATCCTGCATGACGGAGAGAGAGAAAAGGCATCTGTCCATTTTGAAAATCTGGGGGAAGCCGCACAGCAAAACCTTGTCCGCTATTGTTTTGAACAGCAGCTCGCTGAGAAAAAGAAGCTTTTAAACGAATAGAACCTTTCAGGCTTGGATATATTATTTTCATGTATCGGAGGCTGATCGGCTTGAAAAAAATTGAAGGTCTGCTCATAAGGCTGGCCATTATCCATTTTGTATTCCTGATCCTTTCACAATGGATACTGACTCATGACACTTGGAAACGGAACGTAAACAAAAGTATTTATTATGAAGGCGTCATTAAAGGAAAGAACCCAGGCACTATGGAAACCATAGACCGCTAGATGCGTTTATGTTATAGTTAATGGCGAAAAGTTGCCTATGAATAGTTAAGAAAAGCAGAAGCGCTGGAGCCAGACAATACCCTTGTAAGTGAAGTTGAATAATATAATTTCTTAACTATAAAAAGCAGGGTGTATACCTGCTTTTATTCGTATGGTTTCAAAAAAAAGATTTTTGTGTATGCAGGAGGAAACATGAACAAGAAATTAAAAATCGCCATTGACGGCCCAGCAGGAGCGGGCAAAAGTACAGTTGCAAAATTGGTCGCGGACAAGCTTTCCTATATATACATAGACACGGGTGCAATGTACCGGGCATTAACCTACAAAGCCCTGTCTTCCAAGTCTGATCTGCATGACGGCAGCATGCTGCAATCTCTTCTAAAAGAAACGAACATAGAATTGGAGATTACAGGAGACGGCCAGGCTGTCATCCTTGATGGAAGTGATGTCTCCAAAGAAATTAGAAGCTCGGATGTGACGAACAACGTTTCCTTTGTCGCTACACCGCAAGAGGTCAGAGAAGAGATGGTCAGGCGGCAGCAGGAACTTGCAAGCGAAGGCGGAGTAGTAATGGACGGCCGTGACATCGGCACCCATGTTATGCCTGATGCTGAATTGAAGGTGTTTTTGATCGCATCTGTAGAAGAGCGTGCGAAACGAAGATATGATGAAAATAAAAGCAAAGGGTATGAAACCGATCTTGAGAAACTGAAAGAAGAGATAAGCCTCCGCGATAAACGCGATTCAGAGCGCGAGTTTGCTCCGTTAAAAAAAGCGGATGACGCGATTGAGCTTGACACCACATCAATGTCCATTGAAGATGTTGTTAATGAAATCCTTCATTTGGTGAGTGAAAGGGCTGGATAAAGTGAACCTTTACAAATTCGGTAAAGCGGTGTGCGGTGCTTTTTTGAAAAGTATGTACAAAATTGATATTCAAGGGCTTGAAAATGTACCTGCCGATGGCGGAATTCTTCTTTGCAGCAACCATATTAATAATTTTGATCCTCCGCTAGTCGGAGTGGCCGCACCACGAGATGTTCATTTTATGGCCAAAGCTGAACTGTTCAGTATGCCTGTCTTAAAGACAATCCTTCCAAAAATCAATGCGTTTCCTGTAAAGCGGGGAATGAGCGACAAACAGGCATTAAGGAATGGATTGAGCATACTGAAAGAGGGAAAAGTACTCGGGTTATTCCCTGAGGGCACGAGGAGCAAAACAGGCCAATTGGGCCAGGGACTTGCAGGCGCAGGTTTTTTCGCTCTTAAATCAGAAGCAGCTGTCGTGCCGTGTGCCATTAAAGGCGAGTATAAACGCGGCAAAAAAATCACCATTATTTTCGGGAAGCCGATCGATTTTACAGAAATGAGAGAGCAAAAAGCTTCCGCAAAAGATGCAACAAACCTTATAATGTTAAATATAGAAAAGCTTCTTATGGATTCTGTATCGTAAAAGGAATACTGTATACTTCCTTCATATTGAAGGTTGAAATATATACTTATACGAAATTGAGGAGGCATTGTTGTATGGCTGATGAGTTGAACACAAGTTTAGAAGAGACAAAAGTGCTCGAAGTTGGAGATGTAGTTGAAGGGACTGTCTTAAAGGTTGAAGATAAGCTGGCCATTATAGATGTGGGCTACAAGCAGGATGCTGTATTGCCTGTGAATGAAATCTCCAATGTTTTCGTAGAAAAAGCATCAGATTTTCTAAAAGAAGGAGATAAAGTGGCGGTAAAAGTCACATCTCTTACTGAAGAACAGCTCACCGTTTCCAAAAAAGCGGTCGACACTGTCAAGTCCTGGGAAGAACTGAAACAAAAGTTTGATCAGAATGAAACATTTGAAGTAACGGTTCATGAAGTTGTAAAAGGAGGACTCGTCGTCGATCTTGGCGTACGCGGTTTCATCCCCGCATCCATGGTCGAAAAAAGGTTCATTGAAGACTTCAGTGATTACAAAAACCGCTCTCTGACGGTTAAAATTATGGAGCTCGATGAAGAGAAAAACCGCGTCATTCTTTCCCATCGCGCCGTCGAGGAAGAGCTGGAATCACAGCGGAAACAAGAGCTCCTGAACAATTTGGAATCCGGCCAAGTGCTTGATGGCACTGTACAGCGTTTAACCGATTTCGGTGCATTTGTTGACATCGGCGGTCTTGACGGCCTCGTTCACATTTCTCAGCTTTCCCATAAACGGGTGGATAATACGTCTGAAGTCGTCTCAGAAGGGGATGCTGTCAAAGTTAAGGTCCTTTCCGTTGACAGGGATAATGAGCGTGTTTCTCTCTCCATAAAAGAGACCCAGCCAGGACCTTGGGAGAGTCTTGAATCTGGTCTTGCACCAGGCAAAGTGATCCAGGGTACGGTTAAACGCCTTGTTTCCTTCGGTGCTTTTGTTGAAATCGCACAAGGTGTTGAAGGGCTTGTACACATCTCAGAGATCAGCAACCGCCACATTGGAAGTCCTGGAGAAGTGCTTTCTGAAGGTGAAAAGGTTACTGTAAAAGTGTTGGATATTGACCGGAAAGAAAAAAGAATTTCCCTCAGTATCCGTGCTGCACAGGAAGCGAAAGAGCAGCAGAACATCCGTGAGAACTTCCCTAAAGAAGAAAAAGGCTTCTCGCTTGCTGATATGATCGGTGACCAGCTTAAAGGATTAAAAAAAGATTAAGATAAAAAAAGAACTCCCGCTGCGGAGTTCTTTTCTTTTGTTTCAGCTTTTTTGGTTATTTCTTCTTTTGGCTTCTTCCGGGCCTTCCAGCGATGTAGCTCCAGAATATTTCAGACTCTGGTCACGGTCGGATTCTACTCTGTGTGATTCGCGGAGTTTTTTTTCCTGGCGGTCTTTTCCCATGCTGCTGCCTCCTTTCTGTTTGCTTTTATTATGACTGCATGATTAGGTTTTATTCGATTGAGCCATAATGGGGGTAGAGGAGGAGAGCATGATGGATGGAATTTTCTTTTATTGGTTTGCATGGATTGGATGGGCCTACAGCACGTTTTTAATGAAAGCATCGCCCCTGCGGACGGTCTATTCAGCCTCGCTTCTCACCCTGCTGATCGCGCATGGCTTCGTATTGGACACCGGTCTTGTGAGCATTAATTTTACATTTCTATTTCTGTTTTTAAGCTGTTATTTATGGATTTTTAGATTGCCGTTTAAGATGGTCCTATATTACGTATTTTGTTCTTTTCTGATCGCTCTTTCCTATAATGCCATGCTTTTATTCTCGATGTATGATCCAGTTTGGATGGTTGTACAAGTAAAATGGCTGCTTGCCGGTGCTCTCTTTGTTCTTTCTTTATTATTAATCAAACATCCGCGTTTTCGTCCCATCGTGCTCGCAGCGGGATATTGCGAAGGGGAGGCTGTCTATCACGTTGTTATTAAAAAACTAACGTGGAGCATTGAACTGGGAAGTCTTAATTTCCTTGATGTTGTTTCCTTGTCAGTTGCCCTGTGCTTTGTCTTTGAAGGCGTAAAGCAATTCGGACATTTTTTGTCCGCAGAAGCAGGGAGAGGAAAAATGATAAAACGTGTATCAAGGTGAGTCTGCGCTGAATGACGGTTGTGGGTTATACTTTTATCTGCTAAAATAAATTAGCTATTATTGCGGCCCTTCATCGCGGAAGGGTTTTCTTTTTTTGGACTACTAAGTAAAAAGGATGTGTCGACATGCAAAAGCCAGTTTTGGCCATCGTCGGAAGACCAAATGTGGGGAAGTCCACAATATTTAACCGTATTGTCGGAGACCGGGTTTCTATCGTGGAAGATATGCCAGGTGTGACAAGAGACAGAATCTATAGTTCAGCTGAATGGCTGAACCGTGAATTTAATATAATTGATACGGGCGGAATTGAAATCGGAGATGAACCGTTATTGCATCTGATGAGACAGCAAGCTGAGGTCGCTATCGATGAAGCGGATGTTATTGTTTTTCTTGCCGATGGGAAAGAAGGGGTAACCGCCGCAGATGAAGAGGTGGCAAAACTTCTTCATCGCTCAAAGAAACCCATTGTTCTTGGAGTCAACAAAATAGATAATCCTGAACGCAAGGATTTGATCTATGATTTTTATTCCCTTGGAATGGGAGAGCCTTTTCCAGTTTCGGGTTCGCACGGTATTGGTCTTGGAGACCTTCTCGATGCGGTATTCAGCCATTTTCCGGAACAGCCCGAGGAAGAGGAAGATGATGAAACGATCCGTTTCTGCCTAATCGGACGCCCAAATGTTGGTAAATCCTCACTCGTTAATGCGATCTTAGGCAAGGAGCGTGTGATTGTAAGCGATATTGCCGGCACAACAAGAGATGCGATCGATTCAGAATTTACCCGTGAAGGACAGAAATATACGATTATTGATACTGCAGGGATGCGAAAAAGAGGAAAAGTCTATGAGCATACCGAAAAGTATAGTGTTCTTCGTGCTTTAAAAGCCATTGAAAGAGCCGATGTTGTCTGTGTTGTTCTGAATGCGGAAGAAGGAATCATCGAGCAGGATAAAAAAGTGGCAGGCTTTGCCCATGAAGCAGGAAAAGCGGTCATTATCATCGTGAATAAATGGGATGCCGTTGAAAAAGATGATAAAACACTTCGTGAATTTGAACAGAAGATCCGGGATCATTTCCTGTACCTAAGCTATGCTCCGATTCTTTTTGTATCAGCAAAAACAAAACAGAGACTTCATACTCTCTATCCTTTGATCAATCAAGTGGCCGAAAACCATTCCCTTCGTGTTCAGACGAACGTTCTGAACGATGTGATCATGGATGCTGTGGCAATGAATCCTACACCTACGGACAACGGCAAGCGCCTGAAAATCAACTATGCCACTCAGGTAGCCATTAAGCCGCCTACGATCGCTCTTTTTGTCAATGATCCTGAACTTCTTCACTTTTCATACCGCAGGTTCCTTGAAAACAAGGTAAGGGAGACGTTTGGCTTTATTGGTACCCCGATCAGAATCGTTGCCCGCAAAAAAAATGATTAGGTAGACGGCATGCAGATTGTCTTGCTGTTTATCGGTGCTTATTTATTAGGCTCCATCAGTTTCAGTTATATCATCACTAAAGGGCTGAAAAAAGAGGATATACGCAAATTGGGGAGCGGAAATGCAGGAGCCACGAACACGCTGCGGGTTATCGGTGTAGGACCTGCCATCGGCGTGCTCCTGCTGGACGGGCTAAAAGGGATGATCCCTGTGTGGGCTGCAATTGGCCTCCATTACAATATGACCGCAGCCATCGCTGCGGGAGCGATGGCCATTATCGGGCATAATTGGCCCATCTATTACGGATTTAAAGGAGGTAAAGGGGTAGCGACGACCATCGGTGTTTTTATGGTAGCTTCGTTCATCCCTTCACTCATATCTGGGATCGTTGTGATTCTTCTCATTGCAGCTACCCGTTATGTTTCTTTAGGTTCCATCGTTTTTATGATTTTGACGCCTGCATTAATGTTTATTTTAAAAACAATACCTTTTGACGCGGCGCTATGCGCTTCACTGATCGGTGTTCTCTCCATATGGAGGCACCGCACCAATATCTCCAGACTTTTAAAAGGAAATGAAAGAAAAATAGGGCATTAAGTAAGGAGTGGAGTAGGAATGGAAAAAGTAGCAGTAATCGGTGCCGGCAGCTGGGGTACAGCGCTGGCCCTCGTTTTAGCGGATAATGGACACGATGTCCGTTTATGGGGAAGAAGACAAGAACAGATCAACGAAATCAATTCTTTACATACCAATGAAAAATATTTGCCGGGTATCTCGCTTCCAGAAGAGCTCCGCGGATTTACCGATCTTCAGGAAACGGTCTCAGGCGCGGGCATGATCTTGCTTGTCGCTCCTACAAAGGCGATAAGAGAAGTGCTTGGCGATCTGGTACCGCACTTGGATCATCCGGTAACGATCGTCCATGCAAGCAAAGGAATAGAACCGGAAACGTATAAGCGTGTATCTGAAATCATTGAAGAAGAAGTACCTGCTGAAGTGCGCAAATCCATTGTTGTGCTTTCAGGGCCAAGCCATGCGGAAGAAGTTTCATTACGGCAGCCGACCACGGTTACGGTTTCCTCAGCCGATGTAGAAGAAGCGGAGTTTGTTCAGGATCTGTTTATTAACCAGAACTTCAGGGTCTACACGAACCCGGATATTGTAGGGGTTGAACTCGGCGGAGCACTGAAGAATATTATCGCGCTTGGAGCCGGTATGTCTGACGGGCTTGGTTATGGAGACAATGCCAAAGCCGCTCTTATCACGCGTGGGCTTGCTGAAATCGCCAGGCTTGGAACGAAAATGGGAGCCAACCCGCTGACATTCGCAGGCTTGACAGGAATCGGAGATCTCATCGTTACATGTACGAGTGTCCACAGCAGGAACTGGAGAGCCGGAAACATGCTCGGCAAAGGGGAAGCGCTCGATGCGGTACTTGAAAAAATGGGCATGGTTGTCGAAGGTGTCAGAACAACAAAAGCGGCTTACCAGCTGGCTCAGAAGGAAAATGTAGAGATGCCGATCACAAATGTTCTTCATGACGTGCTGTTCGACGGAAAAAATGCGAAAGAAGCTGTGGATGAACTGATGAGAAGAAGCAGGACCCATGAAGTGGAAGACGTCTCTTCTCTTTTATCTAATTTAAATATT
Organism: Fictibacillus sp. B-59209; assembly: GCF_036216745.1. Taxonomy (NCBI): domain Bacteria; kingdom Bacillati; phylum Bacillota; class Bacilli; order Caryophanales; family Fictibacillaceae; genus Fictibacillus; species Fictibacillus sp. B-59209. Next base: position 350,982 of record NZ_JARMMC010000014.1, read on the forward strand.
ACGGAATAATCCATTTGGTTTATCTCTCCGATTTCTTTCACGATTATTAGACTAACGCATAGGATAATGGTGAATAGGTTGTTGGAGGAGGACGAAAAATGGATCGTAACAATCAATTTTTTGATAAAGTTGAAAAGAAAACAAACGTTAAGAAAGAAGATATCTTTAAACTTGCCCAGACCGTCAGCAATGAAAATCTGCGGGATGAGCGCACTCTAAGAAGACTGATTTCCCAGGTAGCCTCCTTGGCCGGTGTCCCTGTTTCCAAACAAAAAGAAGACCAAATTGTCAGTGCTGTAATCAATAACAATGTGCCTCTTGATTTCAGCACATTATCTAAAATGTTCGAGAACAAGTAGGGACAACTTTAACGGATAGCCAATCAATCTGCAAATTGGGGTTTTTAGTCGTTCGGCAGGCGGTGTATCAGACATCGGCCTGCCTTTTTTTGTTGTAAGAAAGAAGGAATGTCTAGCTCCAGCGCTTATCGGACCAAAACATGAGCGCTTACGCTTTTCTTTTGTTTTATGCTATAATTTACGCTGTATGCAAAGGGGGATACATATGGACGCAGGATTAATGAAAATGTGGGTTGCGCTTTCATCAATCGCATTGATGTTTATTGCGGTTTTTTCTATTATGATCAGCAGATCGAAACTGAAAGGAATCTTTAAATACATACTGGCGGCTATCGCATATATTTGCATGATTACAGCAGGCATCTTAATTGTTCTCGTAGTCTTTAGCGGACCGGTGAAAGGATAGGTACGCCAGAACCATGAAAAAAATCTGTTCTCTCACGTTCTTAGTCTGCCTGCTCTTCAGCCTGACGGGCTGCCTGTATCCAGACAGCCAAAAAAGCGAAAACCGTATACCATACAAGGATCAGATGGCCATGGTTCAGTCCGCAGTGGATGATTACCATAAAGACACGTCTGTGCTTCCGATTAAAAACAAAGACGCCTCCACAGACGTTTATGAAAAGTATCCGATTGATTTTGGAAGGCTGATTCCAAAATACATGCAGCAGCCTCCCGGCAATTCGTTCGAAAAAGGAGGCACGTTTCAATATGTGCTCATCGATGCGGAAACGAAACCAAAAGTAAGGCTGATTGACCTGGTGATCGTAAACAAAGCTCAGGATCTGGAAACCAGATTGAAAGAATATATTCGAACCCATAAATATCCGCCATATCAAAAGATATTGGCTAATGGCAGGTATACCCTTGATTATAAAAAGATGGGCTACAAAGAAGCACCATACGCAGTAAGCCCTTATTCCGGCAAGAACCTTCCATTTATTGTAGATAATGATTCAAAAGTTCATGTGGATTATTCTATCGATCTCTACCATCTGCTGAAAAAGGGGCAGCATGTAAAAAATGGAGAAGACATCCGTCCGCTCCTTGTGCAGGACTCATTTTTTGTGCCGGTGCGTTCCGTTCCCTATACTGTAAAGAACGGAGAGCCTGTTTTTTTGGCATCTGATCAATAACTTTATACAACACGAGATAAATAATTGGCATGAACTCTCCTCCTTTTTAATACATTCATAGAAAAGGAGGAGGGTTTTTTATATAAAAACGGACATGGTGATAACCTGGACAGTTTGCACACGGAAGATCACAATTGATTGTGCTTCTCTCCCGGTCTATAAAACGAACTGAGGTCCATCGCTGATTTTTGTATGAAAAAACTTTCATTCCTTATCATATTTTTGGGACAACATCATATTATGTAATGTCCAAGAATAGCATCCGGAACTTATTTGGATCGGGAGGGAAATGAATGGAAAAAATCGATATTTTCAAAGATATCGCTGAACGGACAGGAGGAGACATTTATCTCGGAGTAGTCGGTGCTGTTCGTACAGGGAAATCTACCTTTATTAAACGGTTTATGGAGCTGGTCGTGCTGCCGAACATCCAAAATGACGGTGAGCGCCAGCGGGCACAGGATGAGCTTCCTCAAAGTGCAGCAGGAAAGACCATCATGACAACGGAACCTAAGTTTGTTCCGAACAATGCGGTCAGAATCCATGTCGGAGAAGGCCTGGATGTTAATGTAAGGCTGGTGGATAGTGTAGGCTATGCAGTGCCGAGCGCAAAAGGCTATGAGGATGAGAACGGGCCAAGAATGATTCATACACCATGGTATGACGAACCGATTCCTTTCCATGAAGCTGCTGAGATCGGCACAAGAAAAGTCATCCAGGAGCATTCCACCCTCGGAGTGGTTGTCACCACAGACGGTTCGATCGGAGAGATTCCAAGGTACGACTATATCGAATCGGAAGAAAGAGTTATCGATGAATTGAAAGAAGTCGGCAAGCCGTTCATCCTGGTGGTCAACTCTGTGCAGCCGCATCATCCTGATACAGAACAGCTGCGCAAAGAACTGTGCGAGAAATATGATATTCCAGTTCTGGCCATGAGTGTAGAGAGCATGACAGAGCATGATATAAACAATGTTCTCAGAGAAGTGCTGTATGAGTTCCCGGTTCTTGAAGTCAATGTGAACCTGCCAAGCTGGGTCATGGTGCTGAGGGAGGAACATTGGCTGCGGGAAAGCTATGAAGAAGCAGTAAGGGAAACGGTGAAGGATATCAAAAGGCTGAGGGATGTCGACCGGGTAGTAGGCAGCTTCAGCGACTTCGAATTTATAGACGAAGCACGGCTTGCAGGCATTGAGATGGGTCAGGGGATTGCAGAGATTGACCTGTTTGCTCCAGATGACCTCTATGATCAGATCTTAAAAGAAGTTGTAGGAGTAGAGATCAGGGGCAAAGATCACTTGCTGCAGCTGATGCAAGAATTCGCCTATGCAAAGCAGGAATATGACCAGGTAGCTGATGCACTGAGAATGGTCAAACAAACAGGTTACGGAATAGCTGCTCCAGCCTTGACCGACATGAGCCTCGATGAACCGGAAATCATCCGACAAGGCTCCAGGTTCGGCGTCAGGCTGAAAGCGGTAGCGCCTTCTATTCATATGATTAAAGTTGATGTGGAATCAGAATTTGCGCCGATCATCGGCACAGAGAAACAGAGCGAAGAACTCGTAAGGTATCTTATGCAGGATTTTGAAGAGGATCCGCTATCCATCTGGAACTCTGATATCTTTGGACGATCGCTGAATTCCATCGTGAGGGAAGGCATTCAGGGCAAGATTTCACTCATGCCGGAGAATGCAAGATACAAGCTGAAGGAAACCCTTGAGCGCATTATAAACGAAGGCTCTGGAGGATTAATCGCTATTATTTTATAATGAGAGGCTCCTTAAATGGAGTCTTTTTTTGTTGGAAATAGGCAAAAAGACTCTATAAAAGTCGGCTTTTCGCTATTTTCCGCATAAAAATATTGAATTCTTATGACTTATCGTTTAATATAAGGCTTGTTACGAAAGTATTTAGTAAATCTTGTATAAAACAGGGCCCAGCGCTTTATGATAGTAAGACAGCCGTAAAACAAATGCATAGATAATAGCGTTCTTTGAGAGGAGGTGAATGGAATGAACAAGACTGATCTTGTAAATACAGTATCTGAACAAACTCAACTTTCTAAAAAGGATGCCACTAAAGCTGTTGATGCAGTATTCGAGGCGATCGCTGAAACACTTAAAGAAGGTGACAAGGTACAACTTATCGGTTTTGGTAACTTCGAAGTTCGTGAGCGTGCAGCTCGTAAGGGTCGCAACCCGCAAACTGGTCAAGAGATCGAAATCGCAGCAAGCAAAGTGCCTGCTTTCAAACCAGGAAAAGCCCTTAAGGATGCTCTAAAATAATCTTATACATAGGGCAAGCAAGAACCGCATTATGCGGTTCTTTTATTTTTGTGTTAAAAGTGTGGAATGAGCTCTCCTTTTTTGCCATTGCTTGTTACATATGCTAGAATCGGTTTTAGAAAAACGTACAGCAAACGTGAAAATGAACCTACATGAAACGTTGCAGGAATGAAAATGGAGGCTACCGCAGTGAAGGAATTCGATCGAGCAAAAATTGAACAGGCAGTTACCATGATCCTTGAGGCCATTGGAGAAGATCCGTCGCGTGAAGGACTTGTTGATACACCGAAAAGAGTGGCTAAAATGTACCAGGAAGTGTTTCAGGGACTGAACCAGGATCCGAAAGAGCACTTTGCTACGATCTTCGGAGAGGATCATGAAGAGCTGGTACTCGTGAAAGACATTCCGTTCTATTCCATGTGTGAACACCATCTTGTTCCTTTCTTTGGAAAAGCGCATATAGGCTATATCCCAAGAGGAGGAAAAGTAACCGGTCTGAGCAAACTTGCAAGAGCTGTTGAGGCAGTGACCCGCAGGCCGCAGCTTCAGGAAAGAATTACATCAGATGTTGCTGATGCGCTCGTAGAGACGCTTGAACCTCATGGTGTGATCGTCGTTGTCGAGGCTGAGCATATGTGCATGACCATGCGCGGAGTGAAAAAGCCCGGCTCAAAAACCATAACTTCTGCAGTTAGAGGGATATTTGTTAAGGATGCGGCTGCAAGAGCAGAAGTGCTCACGTTTATACGCGGTTAATTTAAAAGAAACGGAGTGTACGGCATGAAAACGAACGAGAAAATGAACGAGAATGAGTTTTTTGTGATTAAAGCGAAAGAAAACGGAGTTAACGTGATTGGCTTGACCAGGGGGACTGAGACCAGGTTCCACCATTCAGAGAAGCTTGATAAGGGAGAGGTCATGCTCGCTCAGTTCACTGAGCATACATCTGCGGTTAAAGTAAGAGGCAAGGCGGTCATTTATACACGGCACGGTGAAGTTGACACGGAAGTATAAAAGCTTGGCTTGTGCCAAGTTTTCTTTACGCCTGATACTTTAAGGTGTAAACAATTATTGAATGGCCGGTATGATATAATAAATAATAGATAGAGTAAGCTGTATTTGCAGGATGTGGGGGCAGGGACATGAAGATCATCCAAGAAATAAATAAGTTAAATGAATATGTTTTACGAACGATGGAACATTCTTTTCTAAAGCAGTATGTCGATGTTCCCCGGATCAATAACGATAAATGCCTGATTGCCTATTCGCTTCTGAAAGAAAGCGGATACGAAGGCGAGGAATTACAGGAATATTACGCAGCTGTCATGCTCGTCCAGAGTGCACTCGATACGCATGAATACATACTGAAGATTCAAAAGGACGAAGTAAAAGAGCGGCAATTGACCGTTCTGGCGGGAGACTATTACAGCAGCCTCTACTATTTTATGCTATCCCTCTGTGAAGATCTTCCGTTAATACGGGTACTCTCACTTGGGATTCAGGATGTAAACGAAAGCAAGATGAAGCTTTTTTACAGCAAACAATCAAAACCTGATGAGATCACAAACGGAATCAAAAGCATGGAGGCTGGTATCCTGACAAGGGTAGCACGCCACTTTGGCAAGGAAGAGTTCATTCCGTTTATCTCTGAGTTCTTGTTTGTTTCTGCTGCTTCTCAATGCCCTGATCCTCTTTTTTTAGATTATCACCATCAGATTAAAAATGATCTGCTGCTAGCCCGCCACAAACTTAAGACACAAAAGCAGCCGGCTACCTTAAGAGCTGTCATGGAAAAGAGAATGAGGGCACTGCTTGAAGCACCTCACTATTTATTGCCGGAGGAAGGATAAGCGATGGAACAATTAAAAGAACAGCGGGTCCATTCGGTCTTTGAAAAAATATCAGGTCAATATGACTTTATGAACAACGTGATCAGCTTTAAGCAGCATACGAGATGGCGCAATGATACGATGAAACGCATGGCTGTGAAAGAAGGAAGCCGTGCGCTCGATGTATGCTGCGGCACAGGGGAGTGGAGCATCGCTCTCGCGAAAGCGGTCGGAGCATCCGGGTCGGTAACCGGACTGGATTTCAGCAAGAACATGCTGGAAGTCGGCAAGAAAAAGCTTTCGGAGCTGAAGTGCCCAAATGTAAAGCTGATCCACGGGAATGCTATGGAACTGCCTTTTCCCGATAATACGTTCGATTACGTGACCATCGGGTTCGGTCTTCGGAACGTTCCGGATTATCTCCAGGTAATCAAGGAGATGCAACGCGTGGTTAAACCGGGAGGCAGAGTGGTCTGTTTGGAAACTTCTCAGACGACCACACCGATCGTAAAGCATGTCTTCCGTTTTTATTTTTCGGTCGTCATGCCGTTTCTCGGCAGACTTCTGGCAAAAAGCTATAATGAATATTCCTGGCTTCAGGAATCTGCCGGAGAATTCCTTGATAGGAATGAATTGAAGGCGTTATTTGAAGAAGCGGGGTTATCCCAAGTTACAGTTAAGCCATATACGTTCGGAACGGCGGCTATGCACATGGGAATTAAACAAACATAGAAAGAGAGATCGCTCGTGTATAAGAAATTAGCTATCATTCTTGAAATGATAAAGTTTGAACATACTTTATTTGCGCTTCCATTTGCATTTTTGGGGGCGATTCTCGGAAATGTAGTGGAAGAAGGAACTTTTCCGTCCATAACGGAATGGATCTGGATTACACTGGCGATGGTAGGCGCGAGAAGCGCTGCGATGACGCTCAACCGTGTCATCGATGCCAGGATCGACCAAAAAAATCCCAGAACGGCGACGAGGGCTATTCCTGCAAAGTTAATCAGCAAGAAAGAAGCTGTGCTGTTTATTGCCGGTTCTTTTGTTCTGCTGTTTGTAAGTGCTTCACAGCTTAACCTTCTTTCCGTATGGCTTTTGCCTCTGGCTGTATTTTTTCTAGTATTCTATTCCTATACGAAGCGTTTTACATACTTATGCCACGTCATTCTCGGTGCAACGATCGCTCTCGCCCCGCTTGGAGGATGGGTTGGAGCAACGGGAACCCTTTCTGCTGAAGCCTTTCTGCTCTATGCAGGTGTCTTGTTCTGGACGGCAGGATTCGACGTGATTTATGCCACGCAGGATGCGGATTATGACAGGAACCACGGCTTGTATTCCATTCCCTCTTATTTTGGGATTCCAAAGGCACTTTTCATCGCACGCTTTTTCCATGTCGTCAGCTTCTCGGCTTTCTTAGTTCTCGGCGCGGTCTCATCGTTCGGCTGGGTATACTTTGCCGGCGTGTTTTTATCAGGAGCGATCATGATCTATGAACACTCGATGGTTTCTCCGGAAGATCTGTCGAAGCTGAACGTTGCCTTTTTTACGATGAATGGAATCCTGAGCGTCGTTATGTTTATTTTCTCGTTGGGAGATTTGCTGCTATGAAAAATTTTGCCGTAGGAATTACGGGAGCGAGCGGAGCTGTATATGGTGTACGCCTTGTTCAGGAACTGCTGAAGGGCGGCCATAAAGTGCACCTCATGGTCACTGAAGCCGGCTGGCAGGTTTTTCACGAAGAGCTCGGATGGGATACAACAGACCGCGGCAGCATTCTTCAAGAATACTTTATACAGGGGAGCAGCGGCGAACTTCACTATCATACGCTAAGAGACTTTAAAGCTCCGATTGCTTCTGGCTCCTATCAGAACAGCGGCATGATCATCATTCCTTGTTCGATGGGTACACTGTCAGGAATCGCACACGGAGCGTCCGGCAACCTGCTTGAGAGGGCGGCGGATGTAATGCTTAAGGAGGGGCGAAAGCTCGTACTCGTGCCGCGTGAAACACCGCTAAACAGTATTCATCTGGAGAACATGCTTAAAGTATCACAGGCAGGCGGCAAGATCCTGCCTGCGATGCCTGGTTTTTATCAGCTGCCGAAGACCCTTGACGACCTTGTTGATTTCTTAGTCGGCAAAGCGCTGGACAGCCTCGGCGTGCAACATGATTTATTTAAAAGGTGGGGAGAGTAATGGCGCTCAATATCGGCGAGATTAAATATACAAACATCCTTCCTCTATTTTTCTATTTGAATAAAAAAGAGATTGAAAATACCGGAGCGGAGTTCATTCCGCAGATACCGGCTGAGCTGAACCGGAGAATGGCCAGGGGGGAAATTGACCTTGGCGGTATTTCTTCCTTTTCTTTTGGTGAAAACAGCCATCAATACAGCCTTTTCCCTAATTTATCCGTATCGACTTTCGGTAAGGTAGGATCTATTCTATTGTTCTCAAAAACAGCCATTGAAGATCTGGACGGAAAGAGCATCGCACTTACTTCAAGTTCTGCAACTTCGGTCGTTCTTTTGAAAGTGATCCTTAAAGAATTTTACGGACTTGATCCTGTCTATGAAACGATGGCACCAGACTATGATCAGATGCTGCAGAATCATTCAGCCTGCCTGCTGATCGGGGAGGATGCCATTAAAGCCGACTGGCGGCAGGAGAAAGAAATTCATGTGTATGATCTGGGGGAACTGTGGTATAAGCATACAGAGCTTCCGATGACCTATGCCGTCATGGCCGTGCGAAACGACAGCATTGAAAGAGAGCCGGCTCTTCTGGAGAAGCTCTTATTTGAAATGTCAGAGAGCAAACAAAAGACAAAGTCAGACCAATATCATGAGATGATCAGCCATATCCTGCCTGCCCATGGAGGGGAATACTCTTTTTGGGCAAACTATTTTCATGGCATCAATTATGATTTCGGGGAAAGCCATTTGAAAGGGCTGAAGCATTATTTTGAGCTGGCCCATAAGCATTCACTGATTCAGACGGTTCCCGAATTTACTTTTTTTAACTACTCCTTACAGGGCATTTAGGTGAAAGCTATGAAACTGACTGAACTCTATTCACATGTAAAAAAAGATCTGCTTCAGATTGAATCCGAGCTGGAGCAATCGATATCAGCAGACCACCCTATCTTGCAAAAGGCTGGAAGCCAGCTTCTGAAAGCTGGTGGCAAGCGAATCCGGCCTGTTTTCGTACTGCTTTCCGCACATTTCGGCGAATACGATATCCGCAGTGTGAAGAAAGTTGCTGCCGCACTGGAAACCATACATATGGCATCACTCGTCCATGATGATGTGATTGACGATGCCGAGCTGCGAAGAGGGGCAAAGACGGTTAAAGCTGAGTATGACAACAAAGTGGCGATGTATACAGGGGACTTTCTGTTTGCCAAAGCGATTGAGATGATGACCAATGTCAGCCAGATTGCAGCACATCAAGTCTTGTCCTATTCCATGAAAGAGATGTGTCTTGGTGAGATCCAGCAAATCAAAGAGCAGTTTGATCTGGATCAGAACATAAGACAATACTTGCGGCGCATCAAAAGAAAGACAGCCCTCTTGATCGCTATCAGCTGCCAGCTTGGAGCTATTGCTTCCAATGCTTCTGTTCAGCTGCAAAGACAGCTGTACCGTTTTGGCTATTCCGTTGGCATGGCTTATCAGATCACGGATGACATTCTGGATTTTACAGCAACTGAAAAAGAATTGGGCAAACCTGCAGGCGGCGACTTGAAGCAGGGAAACATTACCCTTCCTGTTTTTTATGCAATGGACCAGATACCAGAATTAAAAGGCAGTATCCAGCGTTATTATCAAACCTGGGATGAGGGTGAATTTTCCGGCATTATTGCTCAGATCAAAAAAAGCGGATCCATTCAGAAAGCTTCCATGGCTGCCCAATCCTATCTGGCAGATGCATTTGCCGCCGCCGATCAGCTTCCGGCAGGACAGGCAAGAAACAGCATGATCAAGATTGCCAAATATATTGGAAAGCGCAAATTTTAGCTCATTGCTAAATCGTACTATTTTTGATACTATTTTCTAGGGGTCACAGCTAGCTTACAAGCCCTGAACCAATACATAGAAGATAGGGGAGAACTATTATGGAAAAAACGTTTCTAATGGTAAAACCAGATGGTGTACAGCGCAATTTGATCGGAGAGATTGTTTCAAGATTCGAGAAAAAAGGATTTCAGCTTGCTGGAGCCAAATTGATGACAATCTCACGTGAGCTTGCAGAAAACCACTACGGAGAACATAAAGAGCGTCCGTTCTTTGGCGAGTTGGTAAACTTCATCACTTCTGGTCCAGTTTTGGCTATGGTATGGCAAGGAGATAACGTGATTGCTACTGCTCGTAACATGATGGGAAAAACCAATCCTTCAGAAGCAGCTGCAGGAACTGTTCGCGGAGATTTTGCCGTAAGCGTAAGCAATAACATCATTCACGGTTCTGATTCTCCTGAAAGTGCTGTTCGTGAAATTGGTCTTTTCTTCAAGGAAGAAGAACTTGTCAATTACGAAAAAGCGGTTTCTTCTTGGATTTAATGTAAGCGTTATAAACCAGCCGGCCACGGCTGGTTTTTTTATTTGGCGTGTTTAGCGTTAAGGAATATTTCTTATTTGCCGATAGTTAAAGTAACGCTATGCATAAAGGGGTAAGAAACGTGGATCAAGATTATTCAAATTTTATTAAAGACGTTCAATCTATAACATCTATTGACCTGTCACTGTATAAAGAGGCACAGATGAAGAGGCGCCTCACTGCTTTTCGTGACAAGAAGAGCTTTGAAAGTTTCTCTGTCTTTTCGAAAGCTCTTATGAAAGACCGCTGCTTGCTGGATGAATTACTTGACCGGATGACGATCAATGTTTCGGAGTTTTATCGGAATCCGGAACGATGGATGGTTTTGAAGGATAAGATCATACCAGACCTTTTAAGCAGGACGAACAAACTGAAGATCTGGAGTGCCGCATGTTCAACGGGAGAGGAGCCTTACACCCTTGCTTCGCTTTTGCAGAAAACAGGACGGAACATCACCTATTCCATTCTGGCAACGGACCTCGATGAGCTTGCGCTGCGAAGGGCAAAGGAGGGCTTATATGCTGAAACATCGATTAAGAACGTGCCTGAGTCAGTCAGGAACAGCAGTTTTCGGCAAGAAGCTGGAGGGTTTACGGTTACGGAAGCACTAAAAAAACCAATTGTGTTTAAACAGCATAACTTATTGGCAGATGCCTTTGAGAAGAGCTTTGATCTCATCGTTTGCCGTAATGTTATGATTTACTTTACAGAAGATGCAAAAGAAGCATTGTTTCATAAGTTTTCAGAGTCATTGCGCCCCGGAGGCTATCTGTTCGTGGGCAGCACGGAACAGATCTTTCACCCCGGCCGCTTTAATCTGCAGCCAAGGGAAGCTTTTCTTTATCAGAAACCGCTTGTCTAGTTCAGAAATGCACAGCCCTTTGGGTTGACAAACTGTGCGTAATGCTTTATCTTGTGTTTTAACGATTTGGATTTTCAGAATGATTTAGCCCAGAGAGCAGTTTAGTTGAGAGATGAGAATAGTTGAGAATGATGAGTGGAGCCGAGCAGAGGGTTATGAATACATAGTACCCATGCCTCTTCGTGCATGGGTTTTTTTGTACCTCTTTTTCGCCTCATTCATTCTCCATTTTTGATGGAGGTGAATAATCACAATGTTATGTCTATCTTTTTATTTATCCCCTACATGAACGGATCGTTGCTGCCTTATTACATTTATAATCTTAAGGAGGGATTGCAATGGCCGTCAAAGAACTTCTCCAAAAAGGAATTCTTGGAGAAACCTACTCACAAAAAGAAGCCTACGAAATGATGAACGAAATACTGGAAGGAAAAGTGACGGAAGTCCAGCTTTCCAGTTTGCTGACCATACTCCGGCTGCGGGGGGAAACCATCGAAGAAATCGTTGGATTCTCAACTTCAATATTGGATCATACCGTGCCGCTTCACCTGGAATATCCGCAAATCCTTGATACGTGCGGAACAGGCGGAGACGGGGCGTCAACCTTTAATATATCCACTGCGTCTTCCTTATTGCTCGCATCAACGGGCATTAAAGTTGCCAAGCACGGCAATTCAGCTGTTACATCGAAAAGCGGAAGCGCAGACGTGCTTCAGCAGCTCGGGATCGGATCAAGCGGCGATGCGTCTGAAATCGCAGAGAGTCTGGAGAAGTTCTCTCTATGTTTCCTTTTTGCGCCAAACTATCATCCGGCACTCCGGCATGCGAGCAAAACAAGAAAGGGACTGTCTTTCCGAACGGTTTTTAATATTCTCGGTCCGTTATGCAACCCGGCCCATCCAACACATCAGCTGATCGGTGCCTATAACAAGGAAACGGCAAAAAAAATGGCGCATGCGATTGCTGATTTCAAAGAGCAGAGAACCTTAGTGGTTACAGGAGCAGACGGATTGGATGAATGCTCCATATTCGCACCGACACACTTTTTCCAAGTGGATAATGGGAACGTGAACGAATTCACACTCACTCCTGAAGATGCAGGACTCCCATATGGAACTTTAGAAGAGGTGACGGTGGCCTCCAGCCAGGAGAGCGCAGCCCTGATCAAAGCAGTTCTGAGCGGTAAAGCTTCTGCTTCTGCACAAAATATCGTGATCTATAATACCGCAGCCTCTTTATATTTGACAGGAAGAGCCTCAACCATCCATGAAGGGGTTAAACTGGCACGGGACATTATTGCAACGGGGAAAGCCAGCCGCCATTTAGAAATGATTCAGAACCAAACAGGAGGATTGCCTTATGCTGCAACAAATTCTTGATCAAAAAAAGGAAGAAATCACAAAGCTTGAAAACAACTTCACTATAAAACATAACAGAAAAAAGGCATCTCTCTATGAGGCGATCAGAACATCAGAAAATGCGCCTGCGCTCATTGCTGAAGTTAAGAAAGCTTCGCCTTCAAAGGGGACGATTAAGGAGCATTACGTTCCTGCAGAGATTGCTGCTGAATATGAACAGGGAGGGGCGGCTGCAATCTCGGTGCTTACGGATCAGCGTTTTTTTCAGGGACATGCGGCAGACCTGGTCGCTGTAAAACAGATGGTCTCTCTTCCGGTCTTGAGAAAAGACTTTATTATCGACAAGCTCCAAGTGCTCGAGAGTGCTCATATCGGCGCTGATGCGATTTTGCTGATCGCAGCTGCCATGACACCGCAAAAGCTGCACGGATTGTACGAGTTTGCTCATGAGCATGATCTGGAATGCCTGGTGGAAGTTCACTCTGTAGAGGAACTGGAAGGCGTCCTGAAGCAGTTCACACCAAAGCTCGTCGGGATCAACAACAGGGATCTTCGTACGTTCAAAACGGATGTAAAACATACAGCGGCCATCGCCAGCCATATTCCAGAGAGCATATTAACCGTGAGTGAGAGCGGAATAAAAGAAACTGACGACCTCCATTACTTGCGCAGTCACAGCATCAACGCGATTTTAGTTGGCGAAACGCTCATGCGTGCTTCATCTCCGGCCGAAGGGATCAAGACGCTGTATGGCCGGTAAGACTCCGTTTCTTAAATTTTGCGGATGCCGGAGCAAGGAAGACCTGCTTCTTGTAAAAGAGTCACGCGCAGATCTGGCAGGATTTATTTTTGCCCCGAGCAAACGAAGGGTAGCTCCTGAAGATGCGGGCAAATGGGTGAGGGGAAATCAGCCGCTCAAACAACAATTAACAGGAGTATTTGTGAACCCTTCTCTTGATGAAATACAGGCGGCTTTAGTAAACGTGCCTTTAGATATCGTTCAATGCCATGGTGATGAAACTCCCGGATTTCTAAAAGAACTAAAGAAAAAAACAGGAATAACGATTTGGAAAGCCGTACGCCACGAGCCAGGCGGATGGAACAACCTGAAAGAGTTTGCCGGGGTCGCAGACGGTTATGTAATTGATGCCCGGGTAGAGGGAGCTTACGGAGGAACAGGAACAGCCTTTGACTGGGATGCTGTTCCGATGTATTTACAGGAGGCTGAACGGCAAGGTGTACCTTGTTTTATTGCAGGGGGGATTCATGCAGAAAACATTTCAAAACTGCTGAGCTATAGTCCGGACGGCATAGACATCAGCAGCGGAATTGAGGAAGACGGTAAAAAAAGCCGGAAAAAAATAAAGGATTTAGAAGGGATGATGATGCAATATGAAAACAGTATATCCTGACAGCCGGGGAAGATATGGAGAGTTTGGCGGGAAGTTTGTACCCGAGACCATCATGTTTGCTTTGGAAGACCTTGAGAAGGGTTTTAGTGAAGCGATTGAAAACGCTGAGTTCATGGAGGAACTTCAGCATGAACTGACAGATTACTCCGGCAGGCCTACACCTTTAACCTATGCAGGAAAGCTGAGTGAAAAGACCGGCGGAGCATCCATCTACCTGAAAAGAGAAGACTTGAACCACACTGGCGCCCACAAGATCAACAATGCGATCGGCCAGGCGCTGCTCGCAAAAAGGATGGGAAAGAAAAAGATCATCGCTGAAACAGGAGCAGGACAGCATGGCGTTGCGGCTGCTACTGCTGCTTCTAGGTATGGTTTGGAATGCAAAGTATATATGGGCGAGGAAGACATCCGCCGTCAGGCTCTAAACGTATTCCGCATGAAACTGCTGGGGGCGGAAGTGATTCCAGTGAGCAGCGGAACAAAAACGTTAAAGGACGCGACGAATGAAGCGATCAGGCAGTGGGTTGCATCGGTTGAAGATACTTTCTACATGATTGGATCAGCCGTGGGACCGCATCCGTATCCGAAGATCGTCAAAGAGTTTCAGAGTGTAATCGGATACGAGGCAAAAGCACAATTTGCTCAAATAAAGGAGGGAAGCCTTCCTGAGAAAGTGGTGGCCTGTGTAGGGGGCGGCAGCAATGCGATCGGTATTTTTTCAGCGTTCGTCGATGAAGATGTTTCTCTTGTCGGGGTTGAAGCGGGAGGCAAAGGACTCTTGACCGGCTTACATGCCGCGACGATGGCGAACGGGACAGCCGGTGTTATCCATGGATCACTTACGTACCTGCTTCAGTCGCAGGAAGGCCAGATCCAGGAGCCTTATTCCATCTCAGCAGGTTTGGATTATCCTGGAGTAGGACCGGAACATGCTTTCTTAAAATCAACTGAACGTGTCAAATATGAAAACATCACGGACGAGGAAGCGCTTGAGGCACTGAATCTCCTTTGCCGTGAAGAAGGCATTCTATGTGCGCTAGAGAGCGCACACGCTGTGGCACAAGCATTAAAAGAAGCACGAAGCATGAGTGCTCACGAAAACATCATCGTCTGCCTGTCCGGCAGGGGAGATAAAGACGTTCATACACTTTTTGAACAGCAGAAGGAGGAAGTCTCTCATGGGGAGTAGAATGAAAGAGTTTCAGTCAAAGAAATCGCCATTGTTCGTACCCTTTATCACAGCAGGTGATCCTTCTCCTGAGGTAACGGTTGACCTGGCTCTCGCTCTTCAAAACGAAGGGGCGGATGCACTGGAGCTGGGTATTCCATATTCTGATCCCCTTGCAGACGGACCGGTGATCCAGCGGGCTTCCAAACGGGCGCTGGAAAAAGATATGAGTTTGGAAAAAGCCATGAAGCTCGTCGCAAACATGCGCGCAGCCGGTTTAACCATTCCGGTCATTATCTTTACTTATTACAATCTTTTGTTACAATTGGGAGAACAGAAATTTTTTGAATTGGCATCACAGAACGAAATTGATGGGCTACTTGTGCCGGATTTGCCTTTTGAAGAAAGCAAAGACCTTCAGAAGTCATGTTCCGCCCATGATCTAAGCTTCATTTCTCTCGCTGCGCCCACTACTTCTCAAGGAAGGCTAAAAGAAATCGGAGAGGCTGCACAGGGTTTTCTCTATTGCATCTCTTCACTTGGTGTTACCGGGGCAAGGACTTCGTTTGCCAACGGCCTGGACCGCTTTCTGGATGAAGCGAGATCTGCGAGTTCGGTTCCGGTATTGATCGGTTTCGGCTTGTCGAGCAGAGAGCAGATGCAGCAATTTGAGGGTAAATGTGATGGTTTTATCATGGGGAGCACGATCGTATCAAAAATTGAGGAGCTGGGACCAGATCTTCTCAGGGAGGACAAGAAAAGAGAGGCGCTTCAAACGTTCTCTGACTTTCTTTCCAAACTGGTCCCGCTGAATGTTTACAGTTAACAGAAAGGAAGGGTCTTTGTGGAGGCAAAATCACAGCTGTTGAATTTAAAACCCTATCAGCCGGGAAAACCAATCGAGGAAGTGAAGCGCGAGTACGGGCTGGACAAAATCGTTAAATTGGCATCAAATGAGAATCCATACGGAAGCTCGCATTCGGTTAAGGACGCTATCGTATCAGAAGCCGCTCACTTAGGGCTGTATCCTGATGGCTACAGCGCTGAACTGCGGGAGGAGCTTTCCGAATTTTTAGGAGTAAAAAAAGGAAATTTGATTTTTGGCAATGGTTCCGACGAAGTAGTGCAGATCTTATCACGAAGCTTTCTGCATGAAGGAACGAACACGGTCATGGCAGCGAACACCTTTCCTCAGTACAAGCATAACGCTGTGATTGAAGGAGCAGAAGTTCGTGAAGTTCCGCTGCTTAACGGAGAACATGACCTGAATGAGATGCTCAAAGCGATCGACGGACAAACAAAAATCGTTTGGCTGTGCAGCCCGAATAATCCTACCGGCCATTACATTGATCAAAAATCGTTTGAAACATTTATGGCTGAAGTTCCTCCGCACGTACTCGTAGTGAGTGACGAAGCGTATTATGAATACGTTGAAGCCGAAGATTTTCCAGAGACCATCACTTATTTGGACCGATATCCGAACTTGGTGATCCTGCGGACGTTTTCTAAGGCTTACGGACTTGCTGCACTCCGGATCGGTTATGGAATCGGTGATGAGAAACTTATCACAGCCATTGAACCGGCCAGAGAGCCGTTCAACACATCACGCATTGCACAGGCAGCAGCCCGTGCTGCGATCAAAGACCAGGATTTCATCAGCACTTGCTCTGAAAGAAACAGAGAAGGGCTGCAGCAATTTTATGAATTCTGCCAGAAACGCGGATTGGATTACTATCCGTCTCAAGCGAATTTCATCCTAATTGATTTTAAGGAAGACTCAAATCTTTTGTTTCAGCATCTTCTTGAAAGAGGCTACATTGTGCGTTCTGGATCAGCACTGGGCTTTCCTACAAGCCTCAGAATAACGATCGGCGATAAGCAGCAGAACGGGGAGATCATTGAGCATCTGGAAAATTATTTGCTGATGTCAGGAAACACAGAAAAAGAAACCGTGTAAATCCATCAGAGAAGAGGGGCCTGCTCGGCCTCTTTCTTGATAAATTCAAAATTTTCGAAAAATATTGTTGATTTTTGAAGCGCTACTGCTATAATATAACTAATATGGTTTCTCTCCACTCCTATCCATATTATTGTTTTCCCTGACAGCGCTTTCAAAGTCAGGGCTTTTTTTTGTTTTCCTATACTCATATCTTTGCAGGTGCGCTCATAGCCTGTCTATATAAGGGCGAAGGCGAATCGTAGATTTTGAAGTGAACACACCCTCTCATGTATAATGAAAACAAAATAGATTGCCGTAAGAGAAGGAGTTTTTGTTATTGGAAAAGTTACAAGAAGCCATCACCCTTGTTGAAATGGGACATGTCCGTGAGGGCATGAAGCTTATCGAAATGCTTACAAAAGAAGCCGACCATCAAACACTCTATGATATTGCGAGGGTTTATGAAAACTGGGGACATCTGGAGGAAGCGATGAAGATCGTTGCTCAGTTGAGAGCTTTTTACCCGGAGGATGGCGACCTCGGCATCTTTGCCGCCGAGCTGCTCATTGAGATGGAAAAGGAAGATGAAGCTCTGGAGATGCTGGGACAGATCAGTGCATACGATGATTCTTACGTCCAATCGCTCCTATTGCAGGCTGACCTTTATTTTATGCAAGGACTCCATGAAGTTGCGGAGCAAAAGCTCCTGAAAGCCAAGCAGACCAAACCGGATGAGCCAGTTCTTGCTTTTGCTCTTGGTGAACTGTATCTTGAACGAGGCGATTTTATCAAAAGCGCTGCCTTCTTCAAGGAAGCCGAACCGATTGCGTCGACTCTTCCCGAAGGGGATCTTTACCTAAGGCTTGCCGAAGCGCTGAGCAGAGGCGGTAAGTTTGAAGAAGCTCTTGACTATTATAAAAAAGGCCTGGAATCCAAAAAAGAACTGCACAGTCTGTTTGGATACGGTTTGACCGCGTATAAAACAGGGGAGTATAAAACGGCGATATCTGCGCTTGAAGAATTAAAAGGACTGGACCCTGAGTATACGACGCTTTATCCTTTGCTTGCTTCATCCTATGAGGAAGAGGGGGCACTTGACGAGGCGATCGAGGCGATCCGGGAAGGAATCAGCAAGGATGAATTCAACGAAGACCTTAAAGTACGTGCCGCACGCCTCATGTACCGGACAGGTAACAGAGAAGAGGGCGAAAAGTATGCGAGGGAGGTTATCGCGCTCAATCCTTCAAACGCTGAAGCTGTCCTTCACTTGTCTTCCATGCTTAAAAAAGAAGAACGTTTTGCTGACATGGTCGAACTGCTCACACATGTTGCAGAGCAGGGTGACGAAACGCCGGAGATGATCTGGGATCTGGCCTTTGCATACAAAGAAGCAGAAGAATATGAACAGGCCAGAGAACAATACGAAGCGGCCTTTCCTTCCTTCACGAACCATGAAGTCTTCTTGGAAGAGTATGGCATGTTTCTGATCGAAGAAGGGGAACCTGTAAAGGCAGCCGGCATCCTGAAACAAGCCTTGTCATTGAACCCGAACCTTCACCATGTTGAAGAAATAATCAGCCGGCTGGAAGAGTACTAATCAACCCGCTTTTTTCTGTAAATATTCTTTCCGGTTAGAAGGATTTATCAAGCAGGGCAAGAATATACTAAAGTAATATACTTTGGTTAGGAATGATGGGGGGATCACAATGAGCAGCACCGTTTCTGTCCTTGAAAAGAAGGATTTTATTAAATGGTTTTTAAATCATTATCAACTAAAAAAACGTGAGTGCGTCTGGTTGTTAAACTACCTTGTCAGTGACGACCAGCTCATGGAAAAGGTTCACTTTGTGGAGAAAGCAGAGTATTGCCCTAAAGCCATTATTATGTCCGCTCAATGTACCGATGGTGTTCCATTCCGTTTTTATAAACAGAATGTCTTGACAACGGATGCAGAAAAATCATTCCACGATATCCGGCTTAACCAGGAAGAAGACATCTTTATTGAACTAAACTTTAATTCTTCAAGATTGACGCCCGAGTATGCCTCGGTACTGGAAGAAAATCCGCATCTGCCTGACAATATGGTAACAGACCGGAAATATGGACTGTGGGCAGAACTGATTCTTGACCAATCGGTATCCCAATTTAAAAAACAGAAAATACTCGTTAACATTGACCGTGCGCTGGACCAAAAAGATGAAGAAACTTTCCAGCAGCTTACCGAAGAACTTAGAAAATTGTAACCCTCTTTTTTAAAAAGAGGGTTTTATTTTGTTTTTTTTGATACGATGGAATACATATTAAACTATTTTTACATAAAAGGAGTTTCACAGATGAAATGGAGTTCAGGTGATATTAATATTTATCAGCAGTCGAAAGAGTTTGTGGATACTGTCATCATTCCCCTTCAGCCTCTTTCTTTCGGCCCTTCCATGAGGACAAGCGCAGGGATGGCTGATTATTCCCTTCTCATTGCAGAAGAGACAGAACGTCAGCTGCACGGGCGCTTGTTTCTCATGCCTTCCTTTACCTATTTGAAGCTGGAAAGTGAAGTAGCTCTCATGGCCCGGCTCCACTCATGGGTCAGTGAACTTAAGGAAGAAGGGTTCCGCCATATTTTTTTCTTGACGAGTGATGCCGATTGGAAAAAAGCTGAACATGAGCTAGAAGAAACACTCCTTTGGATGCCTGTCATACCGATGGAGACGATGGACTCGTCATATAAGGAAGAAATCGTTAAAGAACAGGTCAAACAGCTGTTTCAGATCATCCTTCATAAGTGGCAGGAAAGCTAAAAAACCAAGCACTGGAGATACATGTTCATATTGACAGTAAAAGACAACTTACGCTATCATGTTAATGTCCTAGTAATATGTGTGTAAAACAATTGTCCGGATGGACTTTATTTACAGCAAGGGGGGGAAACGAAATGTCTAAGGAAGATATCTCCAGACGCCAGTTTTTGAACTACACATTGACCGGTGTCGGAGGGTTCATGGCTGCAGGGATGCTTATGCCAATGGTGCGTTTTGCCATCGACCCCATCCTTGAAAAGGGTGCGGACCAGGATATGGTAGCGGTTACTGAAGTCAGCAAGATCGGCAAGGAACCAAAACGATTTAACTTTAAAATCAAGCAAAAAGACGGATGGTACGAATCAGAGGTCACCCAATCTGCGTGGGTCTACAAAAACGGCAAGGGCGAATTAATAGCGCTTTCACCGGTTTGCAAGCATTTGGGATGTACCATCGACTGGAACACTGATCCAAGCCACCCAAGCCAATTTTATTGTCCTTGCCACGGAGGCCGTTATGAGAAAGACGGTACGAATATTAAAGGTACACCGCCGCTTGCGCCTCTTGATGTTTATGACAGCAAGGTGAAGGACGGAAAGTTGTATCTAGGAAAGGCAAAACCACGAAAGGGGGCGTAATAGATGCTGCAAAAAATTTACGATTGGGTAGACGAGCGTTTGGATATTACGCCGCTTTGGCGCGATGTGGCTGACCATGAAGTGCCAGAGCACGTTAACCCGGCCCATCATTTTTCCGCGTTCGTTTATTGTTTCGGAGGATTAACGTTCTTTATTACGGTAATCCAAATCTTGTCTGGAATGTTCTTAACGATGTACTATGTTCCGGATATTGTGAATGCCTGGGAATCTGTATATTATCTGCAGAATCAGGTGGCATTCGGTGTCATCGTAAGAGGAATGCACCACTGGGGAGCCAGCTTGGTAATTGTTATGATGTTTTTACATACCTTGCGCGTATTTTTCCAGGGCGCTTACAAAAAACCTCGTGAATTGAACTGGGTAGTGGGAGTATTAATTTTTGGTGTTATGCTTGGACTTGGGTTCACAGGCTATTTGTTGCCATGGGATATGAAAGCGCTGTTCGCTACAAAAGTAGGGATTCAGATCGCAGAAACAATTCCTGTGATCGGACCGATCGCGAAAACATTCCTAGCAGGCGGAGAAATCATCGGAGCACAGACATTAACGCGTTTCTTTGCGATTCACGTATTCTTCCTGCCGGCTGCACTGCTCGCGCTCATGGGTGCCCACTTTATCATGATCCGCAAACAGGGTATCTCAGGTCCGCTGTAAAATTGCTTTTTTAATTGTCTTTATTTTTAAAATTGAGTGACCATTCTCTACATCAGAGATATATCTTGGCAGATAAAGCTCATCTGCGTCAGAGCAGATAAGCTTCTAGACGCTAAAAAAGGGAGGGAGAAAGATGCATCGAGGCAAAGGAATGAAGTTTGTAGGAGACTCCCGTGTTCCTGCAGAGCGCAAGCCGAACATTCCGAAGGATTACTCTGAGTATCCCGGAAAAACGGAAGCGTTTTGGCCAAACTTCCTTTTGAAAGAATGGATGGTAGGTGCCGTCTTTTTAATAGGGTATTTAATCTTAACCATTTCTCACGAATCTCCGCTGGAGCGTAAAGCAGATCCGACAGATGCAGGATATATTCCGCTTCCTGACTGGTATTTCCTATTCTTGTATCAGCTCTTGAAATACAAGTATGCTGCCGGTGATTACGTTTTAATCGGAACGATTGTTATTCCTGGACTTGCTTTCGGAGCGCTGCTGCTCGCACCATGGCTGGACAGAGGGCCGGAACGCCGTCCTTCACGCCGTCCTGTTGCTACAGGATTAATGCTGCTTGCCCTTATTTCCATTACATATTTAACATGGGAGTCCGTTGTTACCCATGACTGGGAAAAGGCGAAAGAACAGGGTAAAATCGTGGAGACCAACATCGACAAGAACGATCCCGGCTATCAAGTATTCAAAGGCCAGTCCTGTGTAGGCTGCCATGGATCAGAATTGACAGGCGGAACGGGGCCATCACTTATTGGAACCGGTTTAAAACCTGAACAGATCATGAAGATCGCCAAAGAAGGGCGAGGGGCTATGCCTGCAAACGCTTATAAAGGCAATGAAGCCGATTTGAAAAAATTGGCCACATTCATTTCAAAACTGAAAAAATAAACATCAAAAAAAGCTGGCTTGCAGAGTCGGCTTTTTTTACATCATCGGCAAGTGAGGAGAAAAAGAATGATTTATCTTTATGGAATTTTGAAGCAAAAATGGTTCCTGTCCAGTTTGCTTATCATCAATATTCTTGGAACGGCCTATGGATATTACTGGTATAAAGACCAGCTCGCTGAAACACCGCTGAAGTTTGTTCTTTTTGTGCCAGACAGCCCGACGGCCAGTCTGTTCTTTGTCTTCGTGCTCATTGCGTTTCTTTTCGGAAAAAACCTGCCATACATCGAAGCACTGGCCGCGGTAAGCCTTTTTAAGTACGGAATCTGGGCGGTTGGTATGAATATTGCCGGCGGTGTAGTCGATCCTCCTATGTATTGGGCCAATTATATGCTCATCGTTTCCCATCTGGGGATGGCGATCGAAGGCCTCCTTTATACACCGTACTATCGAATTCAGCTCCGGCATCTGGCGGTAGCGGGCCTCTGGGTATTTCATAACGAAATTATCGATTATGTTTATGGTATGATGCCGAGGTACGACGTACTCTGGGAACATATGCAGCTGATCGGATATCTTACCTTCTGGCTCAGTGTGGTATCCGTCGTCCTTGTGTATTATTTAACGAGGGAGAAGCCGGCTCACTCCGGCAAATAAAGGTCTAACCTTGTCCGTTTCCTCATATGATTTGTTATACCGTATGGGAGGGACAAGGAATGAAATTTAAATTTGCCGCTGTGTTCAGTTTACTGCTGGTTAGTCTTCCGATTGCTGCGCACGCGAACGGCGGACAGACCAGCAGCCTTGAAAACGTCACTCAATTATCGGATAAAGCGCTGGAGCTTGCCAAAGAGGAACGGTATAAAGAAGCGAGCGAAGTCCTTTTCTATTTGTCATCTCAATTTGGTAAGGGCGCCCTGAAGTCCGAATTGGCTGAAGATAAAATCCGCATGGTTGATGCCACAGTAGAAGATACAATCGAAACGCTTGGAAGAGCTGAAGAACCGCGCGACGTTAAACTCCACCGGCTTACAGGTGTAAGGCTGCTTGTCGACGCCTTGATTTCCGATCATCAGCCGCTGTGGAAACAAACGGAGTATCAGCTCATCAATCCATTAAAGCACATGCAGCTGGCTTTACGGAAGAATCATAATCAGGAATACCAGGAGGCGGCAAACGAGTTTCTGTTCAACTACGCCATGATCCGCCCGGCAGTCAGCATGGACGTTGAAGATACATTTTTTGATCAGGTGGATAAAGATATCGAGTTCATCGACAGCAGCCGGACCAGCATTTTCACATCCTCAGCGGACAAGAAGAAACTTGAATCCGTTAGAGCCGATTTTGAAAACCTGTTTGCTGCAAAAGAAGACAACTCTGAACCTTCCCTGTTCTGGCTGATCTTTTCCATCGGGGGAATCATCTTCTCTACATTATTTTATGTAGGATGGAGAAAATACAAAGCGGAGAAGGAAAACGTGAAGGCTGTAGATAAGCGGTAAAGCATTCTGATTGACATATATATGGCGATAATCATAAAATTAAAGTAATTACTATAGTGGAGGAATGCTATAAATGTCTTTTCTCATCTATTTTGCATTGTTGCTGATCATCCCGATCTGGGCACAGATGAGGGTGAAAAGCACGTATAAAAAGTACGCAAAAGTTGAAAACTCAACCGGAAAAACAGGGGCGGAAGTCGCCCGTGAAATACTGGACCGCAACGGGCTATACAATGTCGCGGTTGAGCCGGTCAGAGGGCGGCTGTCCGACCATTATGACCCGCGTTCAAAAGTTGTCCGCCTATCCGAAGAAAACTATTACGGCCATTCCATTGCAGGATCTGCAGTAGCCGCCCACGAAGTCGGCCATGCCATTCAGGATAAGGAAAGCTACGCGCCGCTGCGTTTCCGGCATGCACTAGTGCCGGTTGCTAACTTAGGTTCCAACTTTGCTTATCTTTTGATCATTGCAGGAGCTATTTTCGCCTCTGCTAACCTTCTTTTAGTGGGTATTATCTTCATGGCAGCCGCGGTTCTCTTTCAGCTGGTCACACTCCCGGTCGAATTTAACGCGAGCAGCCGGGCGATGAATCAGATCGTATCCACTGGTATGATCCGCAACAACGAAGAGCGCCAGGCAAGAAAAGTCCTTAATGCCGCTGCACTGACATATGTAGCAGCAGCATTGGTCGCTGTATTGGAGCTTCTACGCTTCGTGCTCATGTTTGCTGGAATGAATAATGACGATTAAATGACGAAACCCCTGCTCAGGCAGGGGTTTTATTGTTTTTGGTGGTGCGATGGATGAAGAATGCGGGTATGTGATCGGAATTGATTCAATTGAGTGAAGAATTGAACCGTAGAAAAAATAATTGAACCAAACTAGCGGTTATTTGAACCATACTGAATATTCTTTCAATTTTCCACAGCTGCTGCAAAAAAAAGCGTGCTGAAGTCTGATTATTTCAACACGCCTTCCTTCAGTTGGGATCCAGCTTCAGCGCCTAAAGACTCAACGACTTCACTCTCTCACCCCAACACAAAAACCTTGTTGAAGTTCTAGAGTTCCGGTCCTTATCGTCTTTGGTCAGGCGCTACAGCTTTTCTCATATCCCTATCGGATTCTTATCACTATCGAGTGTGAAGCCTTCTCCGAGGACTTCGTGTACGTCGTTAACGGTTACGAAGGCATGGGGATCGACCCGTTCAATTACTTGCTTAAGCCGGACGATTTCGTTACGCGCGAACACGCAATAAAGAACTTCTTTCTGGCTGCCAGTAAAGCTTCCTTTAGCGCTGAGCAAGGTAGCGCCGCGGTCGAGTTCTTTCATGATCAGTGCAGCGATCTCGGTATTTTTTTCGGAGATGATCATTGCGGCTTTGCCGGCATAGGCGCCTTCCTGCATAAAATCGATGACGCGGGCGCCGACAAAAACGGCGACAAGTGTGTACATCGCTTCTTTGTAGTTGAGGTAAACTAGCGACATCGTGATGACCACCGCGTCAAACATAAACATGGTCTTTCCCATGCTCCAGCCGAAGAATTTATGGCCGAGCCTCGCAATAATATCGACACCGCCTGTCGTTCCCCCGAAACGGAAGATGATTCCTAGGCCGATACCGATGAAAACCCCGGCAAAAAGAGCGGCGAGAGGCATGTCCTGTTTTAAATTAATAGTAAGAGTTGAATAACGCTGGAAGAGGAACAAGAACAGTGAAACACCCAGCGTGCCGATCATTGTATAAATGAATGCGTTTTTTCCAAGCAGCTTCCATCCTACAAAGAAAAGAGGGATGTTGAGGGCGAGGTTGGAATAGGAAGGGTCAATATGGAACAAAAAGTAAAGAATAAGGGTGATTCCTGTAAATCCGCCCTCTGCCAGATTGTTTGCCATATTGAAGTGAACGATGCCAAATGAAAAGATGGCGGAACCAAATAAAATAAAAAATACGTTTTTGCTGCGAATTGGAAATGTCATTTATGTGCCTCCTGAGACTAATGCGATACCCTGTTTGCGTTTTCATTATAAAGGAAAAAGATGGGGGGTTCAATCGCTCGTGAAATTTGTCAAATGTCTTATTCTTCGCTAACATAAACGTAGGATTGTCGAAGAGGTGATATCGTTGAAAAAAACCATGCAGGAAATGCAGCAAGAAGTTGATACATATATCGGCCAGTTTAAAGAAGGGTATTTCAGCCCCCTTGCGATGATGGCCAGGATGACAGAAGAGCTTGGCGAGCTTGCTCGTGAAGTTAACCACTATTACGGTGAAAAACCGAAAAAATCCACTGAAAAAGAGCAGACCATTGAAGAAGAATTGGGTGATATTTTATTTGTCTTACTATGTTTTGCCAATTCACTCGATATTAGTATGGAAAAAGCCTTTGATATGGTCATGAATAAGTTTAATACGAGAGATAAAGACCGATGGACGCGCATCAAAGAAGGAGAGGAAAAGTAGCATGAGCAAACAAATAACCATTGTCATTGCCGGGCCAAGAGGAAAAATGGGGCGTGAAGCCGTGAACTTGGTCAACGAAACTCCACATTTTACACTTTTAGCAGTGATTGATTCCAGACATGCAGGAATGAAACTGAAAGATCTGGAGGGAATGCCATCCCTCGATATTCCGGTATACGATGACGCAACACTTTGCTTTTCAGAAATCAGGCCGGATGTTTTGATCGATCTTACGAAGCCTGAGATCGGGAAAGTCCATCTTGAACAGGCGCTCGAGCATAATGTCAGGCCTGTCATCGGAACGACAGGCTTCTCGGATGAGGATTTAGAGCGCCTGAAAAACCTCGCTCAAGAAAACGAACTGGGGGCGATCATCGCCCCCAACTTTGCGGTTGGTGCCATCTTAATGATGAAGTTTGCTCAGATGGCTTCCAAGTATTTGCCTAATGTTGAGATTATCGAGAAGCACCACGACCAAAAACTCGATGCCCCATCCGGAACGGCTTTGAAGACAGCACAGCTGATCAGAGAGGTCAGAGAGCCAAAATCCCAAGGGCATCCTGATGAGAGAGAAGATCTTCCTGGAGCAAGGGGTGCTGAACTTGATGGAATACGGATTCACAGTGTCAGGCTGCCGGGGCTTGTTGCCCACCAGGAAGTTATTTTAGGCGGAGAGGGACAAACCTTAACGATCAAACATGATTCGATGAACCGTGCTTCGTTTATGCCTGGTGTTAAGATGGCGGTAGAAGCGGTTGTAAATGTGGATCATCTCGTGTATGGCTTGGAAAATATTATAGAGTAAAAGGTGGGGGAACGATGAGAATTGCTTTGGTTGCGCATGATAATAAAAAACAGGAAATGATTAACTTTTCCATGGCTTATGAACCGATTTTAAGAAAACACGAGCTGTTTGCCACTGGAACGACCGGGCAAAAGATAATGGACGCAACCGGACTGGACATCCATCGGTTCCAATCAGGCCCGCTTGGCGGGGATCAGCAGATCGGTGCACTGATCGCTCAGAATAAAATGGATCTGGTGCTCTTTTTTAGGGACCCATTAACTTCGCAGGCGCATGAACCGGACATCTCTGCACTCATCCGTCTCTGTGATGTATATCAGATTCCTGTCGCGACGAACGTGGCGAGTGGAGAACTTTTTATCCGGGCGATGGAGCGAGGCGATTTCAACTGGAGAAATATTATTAAAGAAAGAGAAGGAAATCAATCATGAACAAAGAAAGCTGGCTGGCTGTCGGCGCCCATTCTGACGACGTTGAGATCGGAATGTCAGGTACGATAGCGATCCATACGGCCAATGGCGGCAAGGTTTCAATCTGTGACCTGACAAGAGCCGAACTGTCTTCCAATGGAACAGTGGAGCTGCGCAAGGAAGAAGCAGGCCATGCGGCAGAAGTTATAGGTGTTTCCGAGCGTTTGAATCTTGAGCTGCCGGACAGAGGTCTATTAATGAAAGAAGAATACATACTGGCGATCGTTTCATTGATCAGGCGCAAGAAGCCTGATTGTCTCTTTATCCCGTATTGGGAGGACCGCCATCCCGATCATGGCAACTGCTCAAGGCTCGCAGAGGAAGCCGCTTTTTCAGCCGGGGTGAGGAATATTATTGATCCTGACAACCTGCCGCCACACAGGGTAAAGAAAATCTATTATTATTTTATCAATGGTTTTCATAAGCCTCAGATCTTGGTCGATGTTTCAAGCGTCTATGAGAAGAAGAAAGCTGCGCTTCAATGCTATAAGAGCCAGTTTATAAAGCAGGATGACAGCTTTGATACACCGCTGGTCAACGGCTATATCGAGTCGGTGAGCGCGAGGGAGAAGATGTTCGGGCAGGAAGCGGGCGTAGACTATGCGGAAGGCTTTATGATGAAGAAACCCCTGTTATTAAAGAAATTATAAGGAGAACAGCTATGAAGCTTAAAATAGGAATCACTTGTTATCCTACTGTAGGTGGATCGGGTGTTGTAGCAACTGAGCTCGGAAAACTGCTGGCAGAAAAGGGGCATGAGATCCATTTTATCACTTCGAGCCTGCCGTTTCGGCTCGGGAAAGTATACGCCAACATCTTTTATCATGAGGTTGAGGTGAACAACTATTCTGTTTTTAAATACCCGCCATATGATCTCGCATTGGCTAGCAAGATGGCGGAGGTCGCCAAACGCGAGAAACTTGATATCATCCACGCGCATTATGCCATTCCTCATGCGATCTGCGCTTTTCTTGCCAAGCAGATGGCCGGCGAACAACTAAAGATTGTGACGACACTGCATGGAACCGACATCACGGTGCTTGGATACGATCCTTCACTGAAAGAGATGATCAAATTCGGCATCGAGAATTCAGATGCGGTGACCGCTGTTTCTAACAGTCTGAAGGATGATACTTATAAGCTGCTCGGCGTAAAGAACGAGATTCAGCCGATCTACAATTTTGTCGATGAACGGGAATACTTTAAGCAGGAAGCTACACATCTTAAAAAGGGATACGGCATTAAACCGGAAGAAAAGGTGATCATCCATATCTCCAATTTCCGTTCAGTTAAACGGGTGCCGGATGTCATCATGGCTTTCCATAAGATTGTGAGCACGATTCCTGCCAAACTTCTCTTGATCGGAAACGGGCCGGAATTTACGGTAGCCTGCAAAATGGTGCAGGAACTGGATATCGAGGATCATGTACTTTTTCTCGGCAAGCAGGAAAATGTGGCAGAACTATTTTCGATCAGTGATTTAAAGCTCCTCCTTTCTGAGAAAGAAAGCTTCGGCCTTGTTCTTCTTGAAGCTATGGCGTGCGGGGTGCCCGTTGTTGGTACGAATATTGGCGGCATTCCAGAAGTGATTCTGGACGGAGAGACCGGCTATATCTGCGAGCTGGGAGACATAGACGGCATCGCAGCGGCCTCCCTTTCTATTCTGACGGATGAGAACAAACAGCAGACGTTCGCCTATCAAGCGATGCAGCACGTCAGGGATCATTTCCATTCTTCTAAGATTGTGGGAGATTATGAGGATTTATATTACAGTGTGCTAAAAGGATAGGATAATCATGAGCGATCTTTTTGCCGGAGCACATATTATCATGGACCGGCTGATGCAAGCCGGCTACCAGGCGTATATGGTTGGCGGATGTGTGAGGGACTACCTTTTGAACCGGGACATCGGAGATATTGATATCGCCACCTCTGCGCTTCCAGAAGAGGTGTGTTCGCTTTTTGCAAAAACGATCCCTGTCGGCATGGAGCACGGGACCGTTATCGTGCGTGAACAGCATAATTCATATGAGGTGACTACTTTCAGAAAAGAAGGCACTTATGTTGACCGCCGTCATCCTTCTTCTGTGGAGTATATTGATTCATTGTTCGAAGATCTTTCAAGAAGAGATTTTACGATCAATGCCATGGCGATGGATACGGCCGGAAATTTGCACGATCCGTTCGGCGGACGGCAGCATTTAAAGGAAAAGAAAATCAAAACGGTCGGAGACGCTGAAAAGCGGTTTATGGAAGACCCGCTCCGTATAATGAGAGCTCTCCGTTTTTGGGCTGTCTTGGGTTTTACACTTGAAGAGAAAACAGAAAAAGCGGTTAAAAGACTGGCTGATGAATTAAAAGAGATTGCAGTGGAACGCCTCGCTGCTGAGTTTATAAAACTTTTAAGAGGTATAGAAGCATCTTCATGCCTCAGGTTTATGTTTGAAACAGGGGTGGTTTCCTCCCTTCCTGAGCTCAACCGTTTCAGGAGCTCTTCAGAACGATTGCATGCTTTGGAGTGGGCCTGCTTGGAGAGTGATGAAGAAAGGTGGGCCGCGCTGCTGTTTCTCCTTGGGGAGGAAGATCCAGCCGTCTTCCTGAAAGCTTGGAAGCAGTCCAATTCTTTGATCCGTTCGGTACTGCAGCTCATCCGTTATCTGGACAAGGAGGAACTGCGGCCGCACGATCTTTATGAATTGGGAGAATTGCAGGCAGTGTCCTGTCAGAGGGTGAGAAATGCACTGAAGGGCCGGATTGTGGATGAGGATCTTGTTTCTGTTCAGCAGCGCTTTCAAAAACTGCCGATTCATCAGCGGAAAGAGCTTGCTGTAAACGGGAAGGACATCGTAAGTCTTGATGAATCAGAGAAAGGCCCCTGGATACAGGAGATGCTGCAGAGGATCGAACACGGGGTAGTTGAAGGAAAAGTTCTAAATGAAAAAAGGGCCATCTTGGAGTGGGTGAGGAGTTGGAAGGGAAAATGAGACAGCATTTGCTTCAGATGCTTATTGAGAATGGAAATACGTTTGTTTCCGGACAGCAGATCAGTGATGAGCTGAATTGCTCCCGTACGGCGATCTGGAAGCATATCACAGAGCTGAGGAAAGAAGGATACGTGATTGAAGCCGTACAGCGGAAAGGCTATCGTATCGTGTCTTCTCCCGACCGTGTGACTGAGCATGAGATCAGCGCCCGTCTGAAATCAGATGTATTAGGCAAGAACATCGTGTATGAAGAATCGGTGAAAAGCACACAGGAAATCGCACAAAAGCTTTCTTATGAACAAAAGCCGGAGGGTACGCTTGTAGTTGCTGACGAACAGACAGGCGGCAGGGGCAGACTAGGAAGGCCATGGCAGTCTCCAAAGGGCACCGGAATCTGGATGAGCCTCATCCTGCGGCCGGAAATCCCCCTTCAAAAAACGCCGCAGCTCACTCTTCTCGCTGCTGTCAGTGTCACGAAAGCAATCTACAAAGTGACAGGGCTGCATGCAGAGATCAAATGGCCGAACGATATTTTGATCAACGGCAAAAAAACAGTCGGCATTCTGACGGAGCTTCAGGCGGAATCTGATCGCGTGCACGCTGTGATCATCGGGATTGGCCTGAACGTGAATGTAACAGGCGAGGATTTTAATGAAGATGTCAGGAAGATCGCAACATCGCTAAAGATCGAATCAGGAAATGAGACGAAAAGAGCCGATCTGATCGCAGCCATTCTTGAAGAGATGGAAGTTCTTTATCGTGAATATTTAAACAATGGCTTTGGGCTGATCAAACTGTTGTGGGAAGGATATGCCCACAGCATCGGAAGGCGGATCAAAGTGAGGACAGCGAGCCAGCAGCTTGAGGGCGTGGCCAAAGGAATTACTGATGAAGGCATCCTGCTCCTTGAAGATGATAACGGAAAGGTGCATTCGATCTATTCAGCGGATATTGAGATACCCGGAACATAAATAATATGGTACATTATAAAGTGTAGAAAAGGTGGTATCCCGCAGTGCGGGAACTGCACTTTCTTTGAACGTGTGACAGATAGCTTTACATCTGCCTAGATCCATCAAGGACCGGGACAGAGGGATTGGAAATGTTAAAGATGCAATGGACCCCTCTGCTTATTTGAGGGGTTTTTCCTCTGTTCCTCCCAAAAAAGGAGGAAAAAGGATGAAGACCACGCAAAGTTTTTCGGCTATGAAGCAGCAGAAAGAAAAGATCACGATGATTACTGCATACGACTTTCCATCAGCCCAGCTCGCCGAACGAGCGGCAGTGGATATGATTCTCGTCGGCGATTCGCTCGGAATGGTGGTACTTGGGTACGATTCGACAGTACCGGTAACCGTAGAGGATATGATCCATCATGCCCGCGCTGTAAAACGAGGGGCACCGAACACGTTTATCGTGACTGATATGCCCTTTATGAGCTACCATGCCGGCAGAGCGGAGACGGTGAAGAACGCAATGAGGATCATGCAGGAAACAGGTTCCCATGCTCTTAAGCTTGAGGGTGGAAAGAATGTGATCGAAACGATCGGATATTTAGTGGATGCGGGCGTTCCAATCATCGGCCACCTCGGGCTTACACCTCAGACAGCTGGCGTGCTTGGCGGCTATAAAGTACAGGGAAGAGAATCGATAAAGGCAAAACAGCTGCTCCAGGATGCCCTTGCGATCGAAGAGGCGGGAGCTTTCGCTCTTGTGCTTGAATGTGTACCGAAACAGCTGACACAGCTCGTTGCGGAGTCTGTGAAAATTCCTGTTATCGGCATTGGTGCAGGGAATTCTGCCGACGGCCAGGTGCTCGTGTATCATGACCTGGTCGGTTACGGTTTTCATCATGTTCCGAAATTTGTGAAGATGTTCGCCCATTCGGCGGAGGCTATGCAAAAGGGGATTGCAGACTTTATTGCTGAAGTAAAAGAAGGAACGTTTCCTGCTGAAGAGCATTCATTTACGATGAAGCCGGAAGAAGCAGAAGCGCTGTACGGAGGGAAATAAAGTGAAAATCATCACAAGTATCAGCGAGATGAGGGCGTTCAGTGCTGAAGCGAAGACCGGGGGTAGGACCATTGGCTGCGTACCGACGATGGGCTATCTACACGAGGGGCACGCCTCACTTTTGGAACGCGCGGGAAAAGAGAATGCTCTTACCGTACTGAGTATTTTTGTCAATCCGCTCCAGTTTGGCCCAAACGAAGATTTTGACCGTTATCCGAGGGATTTTGAACGAGACGAACGGGTGGCCCTGAACTATGGTGTGGACGCTTTGTTTTATCCGGAGGTACAGGATATGTATCCTTCCGAGCCTTCAGTCACCATGAGGGTAAACAAGAGGGTGGATGCTCTTTGCGGAAGAACGAGGGAAGGCCATTTTGACGGCGTGGCCACCGTTTTGACCAAGCTGTTTCATATCATCTCACCTGACAGGGTTTATTTCGGGATGAAAGATGCACAGCAAGTGGCGGTCGTGGAAGGGTTGATCTCAGACTTGAACTTTCCGGTCGAACTCGTCCCTTGTCCTACCGTCCGAGAAGAAGACGGGCTCGCAAAAAGTTCAAGGAATGTTTATCTTTCACCTCAGGAGAGGCAGGAGGCGCCTGTCTTATACCGGTCGCTCCAGGAGGCAGCAGCTCGTCTCTTGGAAGGGAAAAATGTTATACACATCAAAGAAAAAATGATAGAGTATTTAGAGGAGCATACAAGCGGGAAAGTGGACTATTTTGAGATATTGTCCTATCCGGAACTTGAAGAAGCTTCAGCAGCAGACCAGAAAAAGATCATCGCGCTCGCCGTTCAGTTTAAGAATGCGAGACTGATTGATAATCTAACCATAATTCCTGATGGAAGGAACCATAGGTGATTCATATGTTCAGAACAATGATGAAAGGCAAAATACACCGCGCCCGCGTAACAGAATCTAACTTAAATTACGTGGGAAGCATAACAATAGATGAGGATATCCTGGATGCGGTTGACATGGTGCCCAACGAAAAGGTGCAGATCGTCAACAACAACAACGGAGCCAGATTTGAGACGTATATCATCCCGGGGCCCCGCGGCACAGGTGTGATGTGCCTGAACGGTGCTGCTGCCCGGCTCGTTCAGGAAGGAGACGTTATCATCGTGATCTCCTACGCCATGATGGCAGAAGAGGAAGTTCCGTTCCACCATCCGAGAGTGGCGATCATGGATGAAAATAACTCAATTACTGAAATACTAGGTTATGAACCGGCTTCAACGATTCTTTAACCCCTTGCTAAAGGGGTTTTTCTATTTACATAAAGGACTTGGATTCATTTATTGAATACCGAGCCGCTTGACCCGAGGTGAAAAGGATGAACAACCGTTATGTTGTCATAGATGTAGAAACTACAGGAAACGCTCCTGCCCGCGGAGACCGTGTCATTCAGATCGGTGCCGTTGTTGTTGAAAATAACATAATTGTTGACAGGTTTTCTTCCTTTGTTAACCCGGAGATACCCATTCCGCCGTTTATTGAACAGCTGACCGGCATCAACGATGAAATGGTCGCGGATGCTCCACTGTTTGAAGAGGTGGCTCCCGTTATTCTGCAGATGCTTGAAGGGTCCTACTTTGTTGCCCATAACGTCCTATTTGATCTGAACTTTCTGCAGGAAGAGTTTGAAAACAGCGGATATCAGCGATTTACCGGCCCCCTTCTGGATACGGTTGAACTTTCCCGGATTCTGCTCCTGCAGGCTGATGGATATCAGCTCGGCCAGCTGGCAGATTATCTTGGCATTGTTCATGAGAATCCCCATCAAGCGGACAGTGATGCTGAAGTGACGGCTTACCTGCTGATCGAACTGCTGCATAGACTGTCCAGGCTTCCTCTGCTCACACTGCAGCGGATGGATCCGTTTCTTAAAAAGATGCAGAGCAGCCTGGAGGAGATCGTAGGGGATCTGATCATCCTGAAATCTTCCAAAATAGAAGATGATCATGGAATGGACTATTTCAGGCAGCTAGTATTGAAGTCTTTTTCTCCAATCGAGAAAGAGGAGAATGCGCTGCAGATCAAGATGGATCCGTCTGCACTATTGGAAGATCTGTCACAGGAAATGGAACATTATGAAGTACGTGAGAGCCAGCAGAAGATGATGGAAATGGTGTACGATGCGATGGAGGATCATCAGCATGCGATGATCGAGGCTGGAACAGGAGTAGGAAAGTCAATGGGCTATCTGATCCCTTCAATCCTTTATGGAAAACGGGAAGACCGGCCGATCGTAGTGAGCACACATACGATCCAGCTTCAGCAGCAGCTGTTGGAACGGGACATTCCCATTTTGAAAAATATCCTGCCTTTTCCATTCCATGCTACGGTCCTAAAAGGGCGCAACAATTATCTTTGTTTACGAAAGTTTGAACAGTCGCTGGATGATCATTCAGAAGATAATTATGATACAAACCTTACGAAAGCACAATTGCTCGTTTGGCTGACGGAGACAGATCAAGGAGATGTTGAAGAACTGAACCTCGCATCAGGAGGCAAACTTTTTTGGCATCAGGTGAAAAGCGATTCTGCCTCGTGCCTGAACCACCGCTGTCCCTGGTACTCCAGGTGTTTCTATCATAGAAAAAGAAGAGCCGCACTGGCATCCGATCTTGTGATCACCAATCATGCACTGCTCTTCAGCGATGTTAAATCCGATGCGCAGCTCTTGCCCTCCTACAAAGAAGTCATCATTGATGAGGCTCATCATGTAGAAGAAGTGGTCAGCGACCATTTCGGCATTCAGACCGATTACTTCGTATTTACGAGACTGCTTGAACGTATTGGACACGACGATGACAGCGGACTGGTGAAAAAGCTTTATCAGCTGATAGAGACTGTTGAACTGCCGGGGCTTGAGCCCGTGCTGGAACAGATCGCGAAGGAGCTGCCTGAAGCAAAGATGGAGATAGACGAGTTGTTCCGCTCCATACGGGCTTACGTGCTGGAAGCCAAGAAGAGCAGCATGAATGACTTTGGCCGTGTGAGCTACCGTTACGGCGGACGGGACACAAAGAGCGCAATGTGGCAGGCGATCCTTGAGATGGTCGAGCGTGTGCTCTTCGGGTTGGGTGATCTTGGGAAATCGCTAAAAAAAGTGAACAAGCTTGCAGATGAAAAGGAAGAACATCTGAACTTTGCGCAAAAAGGTCTGCTGGCTGATTTCGACGGATTGAGAAACCAGCTTGAGGAAGAGAAAGAAAAGCTTCGCCATCTGCTAAAAGAAGTCAATGATAACGAGGTTTTCTGGTTTGAGGTCGAAGCGAAGGGCGCAAAGAACGCGGTCTATCTATACAGCAAACCCATTGTGATCAGTGAGCTGCTGGCCGATGAATTCTTCGCCAAGAAAAATAGTGTCATCATGACTTCAGCTACTTTGTCTGTTAGGAATTCGTTTCATTATATGACGTCAAGACTCGGACTTGATGATTTCGGGCCGATGACTGCGAATCTTCCTTCTCCTTTTTCTTATGACCAGCAGGTGAAATTTATGGTGCCGACAGATGTCCCTCTGATCAATGAAGTGGATCAGGAGACATTCGTCGCTGTGATCGCCCGCCAGCTTCACAATATCGCAAAAGTAACAAAAGGACGGATGCTCGTTTTGTTTACGTCCAACGATATGCTCCGGGAAACGTACAACGTCTTTAAAGGAATCATCGCGCAAGATGACTTTGTTCTGTTCGGACAGGGAATTGACAGCGGCAGCCGTGCACGCCTTACAAAGAACTTTAAGAAGTTCGAACAGTCCATCCTTTTCGGCACGAGCAGTTTTTGGGAGGGGATCGATATCCCGGGAGATGATCTTTCCTGCCTCGTAATCATTCGGCTTCCTTTTACTCCACCGGATAATCCGGTAACCGCGGCGAGAGCGGAGAAACTGAAAAGCGAGGGCGGCAATGCCTTTATGGAGCTTTCTCTTCCTCAGGCGATCATCCGCTTTAAACAAGGATTTGGCCGGCTTGTCCGTACACAGCGGGATACCGGTGTCGTGTTTGTTTTTGACAGGAGGATCACAGAAACGCGCTACGGCAAGTCATTTATTACGTCTCTCCCTCCAGTTCCAGTGCAAAAAGGATTGATGCACGATCTTTTGATCGATCTTGAAGGCTGGCTGAACGAATCATGAAAAATGATAGCAGAAGCCTGTCCCAAAATGGGCTGAAGTTTGATATAGTAGGAAACGAGACGAATAAAGCGGGAACGGCAGCACAGCACCGATTTCCTGGTGAGTCCCGTTTTCGCCTGTAATTATGGCAGCTGTAAGGAGGTAGTACTTTGGAAAGCAAGATTGAAGTTCTTTCCACGGTAAAAGTAAAAAAATCGCCGGACTTGTATAAAGTTGTGACTGAGCTGAACAAAACGCTGAAAACAAAAGATGTGATGTTTGGCCTGGCACTTGATGACCACGACGAAAATACAATGATATTTACCATCTATAAGACATAGAGGCGGCCGAAAATGAAAAAATGGTGGGTTATTTTGGGGATTGCCTGTGCAGGTGTCATTCTTTGGCAGGGAATCTCAATGTATCGGCAAATCCTGTCGGGCCAGGAAGCTGGCCAAAGCAAAGCGGAGGAAATCGCCAAGGACCAGTATGGATTGTCCCGCATCGACAGTGTGGAATATTATCACGGAAACCAGGCGTATGAGACCGTACAAGGGACATCCGCAAAGAACGGAAAAGTCTATGTTCTCGTTGGTCCAAAGAATAAAACAAAGCTTGTTAAACAAAGCGACGGACTGACCAAGAATCAGATGAAGGCCTTTGTCGACAGGAATTTGAACCCGAAAAAATGGGTCAATCTCCGTCTTGGCATGGAGCATGATCAAGTGCTGTGGGAAGCTGTCTATCTGGATGAAAAAGGAAGATATACGTTTTATTACGGCTATTTTGAGAACGGTGAACGCTATAAAAAATATAGTATGAAACAAGAAATCTAAAAGCGAGGGATGAAAGAAATGGAACTGGCAAACCGAGTTAAAGCACTGACACCATCAACTACATTGGCAATAACAGCAAAGGCTAACGCACTGAAGGCTGAAGGGCACAATGTGATCGGTCTTGGAGCAGGAGAACCCGATTTCAACACTCCGGACCATATCATCGAAGCCGCTTACCGCGCGATGAAGGAAGGCCATACAAAATATACGGCTTCCGGCGGCCTGCTTTCATTGAAACATGCTATTTCGCAAAAGTTTAAAGAAGATCAGAACCTGGACTATTCACCGGCTGAAATTGTTGTAGGCACAGGGGCAAAGCAATCATTGTATACGCTTTTTCAGGTCCTGCTTAATGACGGCGATGAGGTGATCATTCCTACTCCATATTGGGTCAGCTACCCTGAACAAGTGAAGCTTGCCGGAGGTGTTCCGGTCTATGTAGAAGGCAAAGAAGAGAACGCCTTTAAGATCACTCCTTCACAGCTCGAACAGGCAGTGAACAATAAAACAAAGGCGATCATCATCAACTCTCCAAGCAACCCAACCGGATCTCTTTATTCAGAAGACGAACTGAAGCAGCTGGGAGAGGTTTGCTTGAAGCATAACATCCTGATCGTTTCTGATGAGATCTATGAAAAGCTGATCTATGGCGGGGCATCACATACCTCCATTGCCCAGCTCTCACCTGAACTGAAAGGACAGACCATCATCATTAATGGCGTCTCCAAGTCTCATTCCATGACAGGCTGGAGGATTGGCTATGCTGCTGGAAACAGTGCGATCATTAAGGCGATGACGAACCTGGACAGCCACAGCACATCCAATCCGACGACCATCTCCCAATATGCGGCGATAGCAGCATATGAAGGAACCCAGGAGCCGGTTGAAGAGATGAGAAAAGCTTTTGAATCCAGGCTGGATACCGTCTATGAAAAATTGATCCAGATTCCCGGTTTTACCTGCGTTAAACCAAAGGGTGCCTTTTACTTGTTTCCTAATGTAAAAGAAGCGATCAAGCTGACCGGTTTTGAAACAGTAGACGAATGGGTGTCTGCCTTGCTTGAGGAAGAAAAGGTTGCTCTCGTGCCGGGATCAGGATTCGGCTCACCGGATAACGTCAGGCTTTCCTATGCCACTTCTCAAGAGAAATTTGAAGAGGCACTGGAGCGCATTGAACGTTTCATGAAGAAAAACAGCAAATAATCTATACAGGCTTATTTGATTTTTGTAAGTGATTAGACGATAATCACTTATACATAGAATATTTTGGAGGGTGTCACGTGAAAACTACTATATCCCAATTAAAAAGCCATATCGATCAAACCGTTACCATAGGTGCTTGGCTGAGCAATAAGCGTTCCAGCGGTAAGATTGCGTTCTTGCAGCTGCGCGACGGGACAGGCTTTGTCCAGGGAGTCGTCGTTAAAGCTGAAGTCGCTGAAGATATCTGGATGACTGCAAAGAGCCTTACTCAGGAAACAAGCCTTTATGTAACTGGAAAAGTACAGCAGGACGACCGTTCCCAGACGGGTGTTGAGCTGGTGGTTACAGATGTGAAAGTGATCCATGAAGCGGTCGATTATCCGATCACACCGAAAGAACATGGAACAGAGTTCTTGATGGACCATCGACACCTATGGCTTCGTTCCAAACGCCAGCACGCGATTATGAAAGTAAGAAACGAAATCATCCATTCCATGTATGAATTCTTCCATAAGAATGAGTTCATCAAAGTGGATCCGCCGATTCTTACTGGAAGCTCGGCAGAAGGAACGACCACATTGTTTCATACAAAATATTTTGATGAGGATGCCTACCTTTCTCAGAGCGGGCAGCTCTATATGGAAGCTGCAGCAATGGCTCTCGGGAAGGTATTCTCCTTTGGCCCGACGTTCCGTGCTGAAAAATCAAAAACTCGCCGCCACCTGATCGAATTCTGGATGATCGAGCCTGAGATGGCGTTTGTTGAGCATGAAGAATCTCTCGAGATTCAAGAGCAGTTTGTCAGCCATGTGGTTCAATCAGTCCTTGAGCGCTGCAAGCTTGAACTGACAATACTTGGCCGCGATCTTTCCAAACTTGAAAACGTGAAAGCTCCGTTCCCTCGCATATCCTACGATGATGCGATTACACTGCTTAAAGACAAGGGGTTCGATGACATTGATTGGGGAGACGATTTTGGTGCCCCTCATGAGACAGCCATCGCTGAGAGCTTTGACAAGCCTGTCTTTATCACGAACTATCCAAAAGAGATTAAAGCATTCTACATGAAGCCTCATCCAGATCGTGATGACGTTGTTCTCTGTGCGGATCTGATCGCTCCGGAAGGATACGGAGAGATCATCGGCGGAAGCCAGCGTATCGATGACCTGGAGCTCATGAAAGCACGCTATGAAGAACACGGACTGACAGATGATGCCTACAGATGGTATCTCGAGCTGCGCCAATACGGCAGCGTTCCGCATTCAGGTTTTGGCCTGGGGCTTGAGCGTACGGTTGCTTGGATCACAGGTGCAGAACACGTACGTGAGACCATCCCATTCCCAAGACTGTTAAACCGTTTATATCCATGATGATGGAAAACCTCCTTTTTCGGAGGTTTTTCACCGTTTAGCCATCTAAGTGATGCCCATTTGCTTCATTTCGTCTATCACGATTTCATCATGATTGC
Organism: Fictibacillus sp. B-59209; assembly: GCF_036216745.1. Lineage (NCBI taxonomy): Bacteria > Bacillati > Bacillota > Bacilli > Caryophanales > Fictibacillaceae > Fictibacillus > Fictibacillus sp. B-59209. Next base: position 390,801 of record NZ_JARMMC010000014.1, read on the forward strand.
AGGAAGCTGGGTTGATCGTGGTATACTGATGAAGGAGGGGTGTTATGATGGAAAAGGCATTGTTTCTTAAATGGCTGTCTGAAGGCACGGTTTCTATACCCCATGTATTGTTTAAACATTACCGGGCCATCGGGCTGCAGGATGAAGAATGCATGCTGATTCTTCATGTCCACACATTTATAGAATCCGGAAACCCGTTTCCGACACCGGAAGAACTGTCTGGACGGATGAGCATCTCAGCTGCAAGATGCATGGCGCTGCTCAGAAGTTTTATCCAGCAGGGGCTTCTGGAGATCGACCATTTCGAAGACGGTGAAAAAGGCATGTACTATGAAGCCTATTCTTTGAACCCGCTTTGGGAAAAGCTGCTCTCCTTGCTTTCAAGCCAAGAAGCGGAGCAGGATCAGCAGGAAAAAGAAAAAGATGAAGAAAACGTCTACTCCATCTTTGAACGTGAATTCGGAAGGCCGCTATCGCCGATGGAATGCGAAACGTTAAAAATATGGATCGACCAGGACAGGCACTCGCCTGCTTTGATCATTTCAGCGCTAAAAGAAGCGGTGATCAGCGGAAAGCTGAACTTCCGGTATATCGATCGCATTCTGTTCGAATGGAAGAAAAATAATATACAGACACCCGAACAGGCCAGAACGTACGGGGAGAAGTTCAGAGCGCGGCAAACCCGCGGAACATCGCGGGCGGCAGAGCAATCTGAGAGCCACAATCAGTTCTCGGTTCCCGTTTATAACTGGCTTGAGCAATCGTAGACGAGTGACCCTCGTCTATTTTTCTATGTCTGCTCTACAAGAATTCTGGAGGTTACGATGCTTAATAAATCACAGATCGCCTATTGCCTAGACACGATCGGCAAGATGTTCCCGGATGCACACTGCGAGCTGAACCACAGCAATCCATTTGAACTGACCATCGCCGTACTCCTGTCTGCACAATGTACCGATGCCCTGGTGAACAAAGTTACACCGGGCCTGTTCGCAAAATATAAAACACCCGCAGATTACCTGCAGGTTCCTTTGGAAGAACTGCAGGATGATATTCGCTCCATCGGACTTTACCGCAATAAAGCTAAAAATATTCAAAAGCTGTGCGAGCTTCTTCTGGACGAATACGGCGGAAGAGTGCCGGAAGAAAGGGATGAACTCACGAAGCTTCCAGGCGTTGGGCGGAAGACAGCGAACGTCGTAGTATCAGTCGCATTCGGTTTGCCGGCCATAGCTGTCGATACCCATGTTGAGCGGGTCAGCAAGCGGCTTGCCATCTGTAAATGGAAGGATTCCGTCCTGCAGGTGGAAGAGACGCTGATGAAAAAAGTTCCAAAAGAAGACTGGTGTGTCACCCACCACAGGCTGATCTTTTTTGGACGGTATCATTGCAAAGCGCAAAACCCGAAGTGCCCCGTATGTCCACTCCTGGAACTATGCCGCGAAGGCCAAAAACGTATGAAAGTAAAGTTAAAGAAAGACTCGCCGCGCTCCAATGCTTAACATTCCTGAATCCATGAGGCATCCCCTTTTTTTCGGCAATGAAGAGCAGCTGGAAGAAAGGGATGCTTACGTCCCTTTTCTGGAAGAACTCCTCTTTTATAACGGTATGGGGCCTTCTCCGCATACTCAACAAAAACAAGGAATAGAAGCAAAGTTTGTTAATTGGAAAGCGGCAAGCTCAGTTATTCGATCCTTCTTTTCCGAGAGAAACAGAAAAGAAGCGAGGAATCCGATGATTTTCCAGCTGGGCTGTTTTCTGCAGGCTTTGATGTGGTGCAACGGCCAGCCTGCCGGCAACCTGTTAGGATGGAAAGAAGAGATTCAACCTTTGGATATCAAGCCAGTGAATGTCATAGAACGCCTCGAGATGATCTGTTCAGAGCCGGATCATTATCATTCTTATATCCAGCTGAACGAGCTGTTTCAGGAGCTTCAGAAAAAGGCGGCTGCCATCAAACACAATGGCTGAACGGAATATGGACAAATTCTCCCTACATAGACTAATTCATGAGAACGTGTAGGAGGGGGAGCTATGCAGATTCATGTGGTTCAAAAGGGAGACTCGCTTTATAAAATCTCTCAGTTTTATAACCTGCCCTGGCAAGAGATCGCTTCCGTAAATGCTCTTGGTGCTCAGGATGTCCTGACTGTCGGGCAGACGCTGCTCATACCCGCGCCATTCATTTATAAAGCTAAAAAAGGGGATACGTTTGAAACGGTAGCCTATAAGCTTGGAGTCACAGTATTTGAGCTGAAGCAGGCCAATCCCGAGGCTGATGACAAGCCATTGAAGGAAGGACAGACGTTGAATGTCCCGCAAAAGAGGAAGAGGACGCTGACGATAAATGCATTTGCAGAACCATCTGAAAAATCAAGGGAAAATTTTAAAAAAGCAGCAAAAGCACTAAGCTATATATCGCTGTTCAGCTATGAAGTGAACGAAAAGGGTGATTTAAAGCCGCTTGACGACAGCTCTTTTTTGCGTGAGATAAAAAATGAGAACGTCAGGCCTCTTATCTCGATCACGACGATCAAAGACGGCGCGTTTAGCCAGGAACTAGCGACGACTATTCTGAAAAGTCCTGAGATCAGCAATAAAGTCATTGAGAACACTGTAAAGATCATGAAAGAAAAAGGGTACGTAGGGGTAAACGTAGACTTTGAATATATTGGGCGGCAAAATAAAGAACGGTATAACCGGTTTCTGCGGAATATTACCGACCGCATGCACAAAGAGGGCTATGTTGCCACATCGGCGCTCGCGCCGAAGATTAAAGAAAAACAAAAAGGCGTCTGGTATGAAGGACACGATTATAAAGCACATGGACAGACTGTTGATTATGTGATCCTGATGACCTATGAATGGGGATACAGCGGAGGCCCTCCGCTCCCGGTCAGCCCGATTAACGAAGTAAAAAAGGTGCTGGATTATGCAGTAACAGCGATACCAAGAAGCAAGATTTTGATGGGGATCAACCTGTACGGCTACGATTGGACACTTCCCTACGTCCAAGGCGGGCCGCAAGCTAAAGCCCTCAGCCCGGTTCAGGCGCTGCAGCTCGCAGGAAAAAGGAAAACCGCTGTTCGATATGCAGAAGACGTTCAGGCTCCATATTATGAATACTGGGATAAAGAGAAGAAGCAGCATAAGGTTTGGTTTGAAGATTACCGCAGCATGAAAGCAAAGTTTGATCTGATCGATGAATATCGGCTGGGAGGAGCAAGTTTCTGGAACCTTGCTTTTGATTATCCGGGATTATGGAACTACCTTCAGGACCGCTATACGATCCGGTTTCAATAATAAAACAGGCCATCGCCGCATACGGCGATGGCCTGTTTTATTTTACTTTATTGATTTAAGTCTGGGAGGGAAGGGAAACCGCCTTGTTCTTGCTGCTGTTTCTTTTCTTGTTTTCGTTGTTGCTGATCCTGCTGTCCTTGTCCTGGCGGATTCTGAGGCTCCGTTCCGCCTCCTTGCTGGCCGCCGCCCTGATCAGGCTGGCCGTTGTTGCCGCCGTTATTTCCCTGTCCAGGCTTTGTGTTGTCTCCAGGATTTGTTCCTGGGTTGCTGCCTTCCTGCCCTTGTCCAGGTTTTTTCCCTTGATCCGGGTTGTTTCCTTGTTCAGGGTTATTCCCCTGATCAGGCGTTTGTCCTTCTGCAGGCGGTTGCTGTTCACCTGGTACGGTTACGGATGTTTGAGCAGGGTCGCTCTCTTTCCCAGTATCTGTTTCAACCGCTGCGATCTGGAAGGTATACGTCTTGCCAGGTTCTGCGTTTGGCACGGTGAATTTCTTGTCGCTGATCGTCTGTTCAGCAGCAGCTGCGCCGTCAACGCTCGCTGCTACCTTATAGACCGTTTTGCCCTTGCCGCCTTTGTAATTCCATTTCACATCAATGGACTTGCTCTTATCATCGTACTTGGCGGTCAGGCCTTCAATCGAAGCTGGTTTCTCATACTTGTTAGAAACTTCGCTTGGTTCCGTTCCGCGAACAAATAATTCGGTCGTTTTCTGATCATCAGGTGTAAATTCGCTTGCTTTTTTATGTGTTCCTTTTTCAAGTGTTACATCTACTACAGAGTTCGGTTTCTTGAAGTCAGTGTTGCTGTGATTTAAGCGGCTCATCACTTCTTTAAAGATTAACTTGGAATAGTTTTTTTGGTTCGTATCGAGATAGTGAACGCCGTCTTCATCTTTGTATTTGTTGTATCCGGTCCAAACAGCAGCGGAATAGGAGGTTGTATATCCTGCCATCCACGCATCGTTCGTTGCGCTCTTAGGGATGCCGTACTGTTCTCGGATTTCCTTAGGAAGGTTGGTCGTTCCCGTTTTACCGGCGATATTAAGGCCTGGGACGTTCGCCATAATTCCTGTACCGCTTCTCATGACGCCTTTCAGCATATCGGTGATCATATAAGCAGTATAATCCTTCATCGCAGCGACTGGTTTTGTCTCTGGTTTTACAACCTGTCCGTTCGGGAACTCAATCTTCCGGATCGTTGTCGGTTCGGTATAGACGCCTTCATTTCCGAAAGCGGCGTAGGCACCCGCAAGGTTTAGTGGGGTGATCCCTTTTTGGAATCCGCCGATCGCATAAGCTGGAGGTGCAGAGTCAATCTTGATACCAAGCTTATTGGCGAAATCGACTGCTTTGCTTTCGCCGACTTCAAGGAATGTTCGGACGGCAGGTGTATTCTCCGATTTTTCTAGAGCCTTGCGCATCGTTACTTCTCCAAATTGTTCATTATTAAAGTTATTGATGGTCGCGCCATTGATTGTAACTGGTGTATCTTTCAGAATGTGCCCGGTATCCCACTTCATGTTGTCGATCGCAGGGCCGTAGTCAAGGATCGGTTTGATCGTAGATCCCGGCTGCCTTGGATTTCCAGAAGCATAGTAGGCGCTCATTAGGTTCTCATCGCGTCCGCTGCCGATCGCCCGGATTCCACCGGTCTTCGTATCAACAATCGCGATACCGGATTGAAGCTTTTTATTCTCATTACGCAGGAATGAGGCGTTCTGAAGCACATCCTCCGTTGTTTCCTGAGCTTTTGTATCCATGTTCGTGTAGATTTTCAGACCATCGGCAAAGACATCGACATCTTCCATGCCTTTAATTTTATGAAGGTCTTTGATGACTTGCTGCAGGTATGCTTCGTGAACCCGTGTTTCCTGCAGCTTTCCTTTACGCAGGCCGTCTGTTACCGGAGTGGCTTTTGCTTTATCCGCTTCGGCCTTTGTGATGAAACCATACTTTTGCATCTGTCCTAATACAACGTTTCGGCGCTGTTCCGCTTCTTTTGGATGCGTGAGCGGGTCATAGTTGCTCGGGGCTTTTGGGAGTCCTGCGAGCAGGGCCACTTGATGAAGCTTAAGCTGATCAAGTTTGTCCGCATCAAAATAGGTTTTAGCAGCTGTTCCGATGCCATAGGCACCATGGCCGAAATAAATCTTATTCAAGTACATCTCCAGGATCTGCTCCTTTGAGTACTTCTGTTCGAGTTTGATCGCCAGGTACGCTTCCTGAATTTTACGCGTCAGCGATTTTTGATTGGTGAGGATCGTGTTTTTTACGACCTGCTGGGTGATTGTGCTTCCCCCTTCAGAACCAAAACCGCCTGTCAGGTTGGCGAGTGCTGCTCCGAAAATCCTGCGCACGTCGACACCCGGATGCTTATAGAAGCGCACATCCTCAACAGATACGAATGCATCTCTTACATTAGGCGGAATATCTGCGATTCCTGCTTTTACCCGATTCTCTTCAGAAAAGAGGGAGCTGACTTTCTTTCCGTCTTTATCGTAGATCTGGGAAGATAAAGGGGTCTTCAGTTTTTCAGGGTCGAGTTTTGGGGATTTCGCCATGATGACCCCGACAGTTGCTGTTCCAATGAGAAACATGATGATCAAGAACGAGATGATAGCTTTAAAGAGCGGGAACCTCTTTTTCTTCTTGGGCGGATTTTTGCCTCCGCCGGAAACCTGTCTGCGTTCCTGCCTGCTGCGGTATTCATTAGACATGTATTTGTACCAACCTTTCACTTACTGCATTATACATTATGATTATTCGTCAATAGCTTATTATTTATGAACTTGACTTGTCCGCTAGTGATTGAAGTATATTTTATCAATAATTTTTAAATAGTCAATTCTGGGGATAAAGCCTGGGGAAACAAGGAATCCGAGGGTTTCTATGTCAGTTTTCGGTATCGATTTCCTTCCGTTCTTTTGATCGTTCCAGAATGAGATCAAGTGTGAAGCGTCAAGGAGATAGATTTCGTTCAGTGTAGAGAAGCGCAGGATGACGAATGCAATGCCGCCGTGCGCCGTGATCGCTTCCATGTGATGAATCTGATGTTCATGGAAGTTACGGAGCGGGAAGGAGGTCTTGTTTTTCGATTCCTTCGCTTCAAAATCAATATACTTTCCCCGGTATACGCCGTTGTAATCTGTCGTGGAAGCGAGTTTAAAATAAGCTTCTTTTATGACCGCTGCCGAACGTTTTGGATATTCAACATTGACAATCTGAACAGGGGTCGGTTTTTTATGGATGACGGCTCTGCCGGTTTCCAGATAATACTCATTGCTTTTATTCAAGTCTTCTTCCAGGGTCATGCCTCTGTTGCCGTAGGAAATGGTGCTTTGGGCTTTAGAAACGCCATGCGGCAGGGTAGGCTCCTGCTTTTTTCCATTCGGATAATTGATGGGTGCCATCATTTCACATCCTTATAATGAATACATAAGAAAAACTATGCGAGCGGCAAGTGCTGGCATAGCTTTTTAGAGATAGGCCGTATTTGTTTAATCGATCGCAAGAATGGACTGCAGTTCCTCCTGCTTGAAGCCCATCACAACTTCCTGGGAACCGTCCTTTATAATCACGGTAACAGGAGTCGCACTTGCTCCAAAACCGATGACTTCATTCATATATTGGGGATTCTTCCGGATATCTCTTTCCTCGAATGAAATGTTATTTGATTTTAGCCATTCTTTCTCTGCAAAGCATGGCGGGCAGGTTTCCTGTGTATAGATGATCACCTTTTGCTCCATGTTCATGCCTCCAAACCTTATGTTTATCTTCTTATTTTACCGTTTTTCTATAGAGCTTACAAATATTTTAGGCAGCGCTGTAGAACGATAAGGATAAAAGGAGGGGAAAAGTTGAGCCAGGAACAAAAATGGATAGAATCAGAGCTGACCCGAGAGATTCAGCTAAAAACAGAAAAAGGGAACCGAGATAATATTTCACGTACCGTATTTTATCAGCAGTTTTATGAAAAACACCCAGAGATCAAATGGTCTTTTCTGGCTTCCATCGTATCAAGAAATGCTGGTTACAACATGTGTGACCTTGAGGGGGAATGGATGAGGAGATCCATTCCCCAAAAATACCGCCATCTGCTTTTTTTTACGTATGAGCGGGCGAACTGGCTGATTTTCTCGGATGCCTATCCGCAGCTCCTTCTTTATGAAAAAAGCAAAGAGGCCGGCCGTCCGTTGTTCTCACTGCTTCCGATGCTCAATGTTTCTAAGTATATGCAGAGAGAGTGGCTTCGGTTTTGGTCTGTGGGAGACGAAGAGAGGCTATGGACATCGTTGATCATCAATGAACAGCATCTGATCCAGCGCCCGGTCATCGATCATCCTGTTTATCGCCGGAGAGTTTTTCTTTCCATGCCGTATCGGCTCCAGAATTGGCTCCATTTCAGTACAGTTTTGTTACCGACATTAGAGGGAGATGTGTTCGGCTTTTCTGTACACGGTTTCCGTACGATTAAAAATCGCATTCTGCTCGGAAGAAGGCTTGCATGGCTGCTGTTTCAATCTCCCTACCAGACATTGTTTTTTGATTTTGCACAGATGACTCCCCATACAGGCTCACGCCACGATTATGAACAGTACGTCTATCCGAACCGCGAAAGGCTGCCGCAGCTGCTCCGGCTGATCTATCCGCTCGTTGATCACGGCCGGCCGTCCCTGCCGGACTGGAGTAAACGAGTAAAGAACATAGATACCTATTATCGAGAATTTTCAATTCCTCGGCAAATCAACCTGACGGAGTGGTACCACAAAAAAGAGCTGGAGCTGCAGATCGGGATCCTATTGGGAGAACTGCTGTTTAAAGATAGGAATTTGAAATAAAAAAAGGTGATCTGGCTTCCGCTGTTAAAGCGGGCAGGATCACCTTTTTTGCTTTTATTAAGGATTGATAGCCGAAAGTCTGAACGAGTGGTTCAGCCTTTTAATCCAGCTTCAACGGCCAGACTCTCGAGTCGCTTCGCTCTTGAGCAGAAAACAAAATGCGTTTTATGCTCAAGAACTCCAGCGCTTGCGGGGTCTGTACGGCCGTTTCAGCATTTCGTATTATGTAGCCGGATAGTTGGGGCCTTCCAGCTTTTTGTCGCCGTGTCCTGTTTCTTTTTCCTGTTCAGGTGCGTTTGTCATTTTTTCCTGCTCCTGCTCCAGGCTGTTTTCGTGTTTTTCCATAATCGTTCACCTCCTGATTGTAGTGTTAGGCAGGAGGACCTGTTTCATACGGAGTGAACAGTGTCGAAAGGAGGATATTTTTAAGGAATATCACTTTCTTTGCCGAATCGCTTCTAGTTTTGTCACCTATGAAGGGAATCAAAAAAAGGTACGGAATTACTACCATATAAGAAAACGGGGAGGGAATTAGAAATGGAAATGGTGTTTAAAACAAAAACGGTTTCGGAAGAACTTGGTGTCAACCCCACTACCATTCAGCGCTGGGTCAAACATTTCAATCTTACTTGCCAAAAAAATGACCATGGTCATTATCTGTTCTCTGAGCAAGACATAGAAGATTTGCGTGAGATAAAAAAGCAGCTGGACGCCGGGCTTCTCATGAACGATATCCAGATCGCAGCTCAGGTGAAATCTCCAGTGGCTCCGGTGAAGGCCGAGAGGTTTGATGAACGGTTCGAGAGTCTGATGGCACAGATCGAAAAGCTGGAAAAAAAGATCGAAGAAAAGGCAGACGACGTATTGTCCTATCAAGTTCTTCAGCATGCTACAGAGATGGATGACATGATGAAGCGTCTGATCAAAATTGAAGAGAAGATTGAAGATATCGAAGTGAAGCTGCTGAAGATGCCGCAGGGCACAGAAGAGACCGCTGGATATAAAAAACCCCGGAGGAATTGGCTCGTCAGTCTTTTTACCCTTTAACTTTAATGAACCTCGTGCATTCTATTCTTTATTTTGGTAGGATAGAAGAGTCAGGGGTGAATTATGGATCGCTTAAATCAATTAACAAGAGAGCTTTTAGATGCCAATCGGGAAGCTTTTGATCAATATATCGAAAAAACAAAAAAAGAAGGCTATGAAGTAGACTTTTATGGAGAGGTCAAGCCTTTTACCGACCGGATCCGCGCGATGGCGGAAGAGTGGAAGAACCTTTCCTTGCCATGGGTAGCGGCTAACCAGCCCAAATATATTCACGTTAACCAGATTAATGACACGTTTGATAACTTACAGTTTATTGCGGTATTTGCATTTCAGCCGGATACGAGGGAGAAACGGTTCACCGAGATGGTCAAATCCATCGATTACGTCCTGAGTACCATGCTGGATCGGCTGCATTCGTAAAAGACGGAAAACTAAGCCGTCTTTTTTATTTTGTCTGTTTCAAAAAAGAGAAAGAGTAGCGTACGGAGATGTATGAAGGTAAAATGAATGTATTCATCCAGAGCCAAATATAATTTCACGTACCGTATTTTAAGACTATAAAACAAAGAAGGTACTTACATGATTGATCCCACGATCTATGAAAATTTAAAAATTATACTGGAAGGGATGGTCTATGACCTTGATTTTGACGGGCGCTTAAAGGTTACGAACCGCCGTGATCTGGTCGATCTTGCATCTCTCAGCAGAAAATACAATTTAGAAGTATTTATAAAAGAAAAAACAGGACAGGGAATAAAGGTAAAAATTGAACTTGCAGCAGGTTTAGAAGACCTTGCAGATGAAATAATGGAAAGAGAGACAGCGAATACTGGATGCCGGTTTTCTGTGACCTATTATTTAACGGTGCAGGATATTGAAGCAGAGTGTTCAGAGCTCGGTGAAACCTTAAGAAGGATATGGAAGCCTTACGGTGAAGTCTCTCAAAGGGTTTCATATATCTATGGGTTGCCAAGAGGCAGCTACCATAATGAAATTTTAATAAACATAGACAGCAAATTGCATGAAGAAAACAGCGAACAGCTGGAGGATTACTTGGAACGCATGATGGCTTCATGTAAACAAATTTTTCATAAAGGGGAAAATAAATGAGTATGACTACACAATTAAAGGAGTTGCATCCTTTCCTGCAAGAGAACTGGGAAAATGCGGCGTTTGAAACACTTACTCCAGTACAGGAGCAGATGCTGCCGAGTATGCTTGGAAGAAAAGACTTAATCGTTGAATCTCCGACTGGAACAGGCAAGACACTGGCTTACTGTCTGCCGGTATTGCAAAACATAGACAGCAGTTCATCTTCTTTACAGGCAGTGGTCATTGCGCCAACAAAAGAATTGGTCATGCAGATTCATACCGTTTTTCAGGAATATGCTCAAGGAAGCAGAATCTCAGGAACAACACTGATCGGCGGAGTAAACGTACAGCGGCAGATCGATAAGCTAAAGAAGAAGCCACAGTACATCATCGGGACACCGGGAAGGATTCTTGAGCTTTACAAAAATAAAAAGCTCAAGCTTCATGAGGTGAAGACGATTGTAGTGGATGAAGCAGATGTCGTTTATGATATGGAATTAATGGACGAGGTTCAGAATATTGTTAAAGGGACGATGAAAGACCGCCAGCTTGTTTTTGTGTCAGCGACCATTTCAAAAAAATCAGAAGAGCTCGCAAAGGAATGGATGAATGAGCCTCTTTTCATAAAGGTTGAAAGGGATTCATCTGCCGCAAAAAAAGTACAGAATCTTTACCTGATTTCTGAAAGACGTGATAAAATAGATAATCTCAGGCGCATTATTCGACACCATTCGAACATGAAGGCTATCGTGTTTTTTGGTGATAGCATGCATCTTGAAGAGATTGCTGCAAAAATGGCTTACAGAGGTATAACCGTAGGGGTGATCTCTGGACAAGCGTCCAAACAAGAGCGGCAAAAAGTGATGAGAGAATTCCGTGCAAGTGATCATGCATTGCTTCTTTCAACAGATCTAGCTGCGCGCGGACTGGATATTAGCGGACTTACACACGTCATACATTTTGACCTAGCAGATTCAGAAAAACAATACATTCACCGTTCAGGAAGAACAGGCAGGATGGGCCAAGAGGGAACCATCATTTCTCTAGTGACCGAAAGAGAAGAGAACGTGCTCGTAAAATGGGCGAAGAAGATGAACACCCACCCTCAAAAAATGGTCTTTAAAAGAGATCAGCTCGTCCCGCAGTCGCATAGTACACAGCAAAAAACGGACAAAAAAAGGCCGCCCAAAAAGTCAGCACCACAGCGAACTCATAATTTTACAAAAAAGAAGGGGAAATAATTGCTGGAGAATGAAAAACTAATTTATAAAATCAATAAAATGGTGGAACGTTTTAACTTATCAGTTGATGTTCAGATCGAGGCCAAATATCCACTCGACCGAAATATCGGCGGGAAATATAATGCCGGAGATCATTCGATAACATTGTATCTGGAAGAAATTCAATCTCAGTGTCAGTGGATGTTTCCTGAACAGGATGTCATGCTGGAGTATGCCCTGGTCATCTTTGCTCATGAAGCGGGCCATGCTACAGATCCCTATTTGCAAAAGCTAGTGGAACTGTACGATGATACAGAAGATGAACTGAAAAAAAGAAAGATTGAACTGATAGTTGAAGTTCAGGCCTGGAAGATTGCGAAGGCCCTCGTCAGGGATGTGCCAGATGGACTCTTCAACAAAATAAAAAGGATTTCCTTGGAACATCATTATAAAGCGGTTTCTGTTCGCATGGATGATGCGGGTGTCGCTTAAAGCTCATATATAAAAGGTCCAGTGCTGATCAAACAGTACTGGACTTTTTTTGTGAGAATCTAACGTTTTTTATCGAATGAACATTTGGACCCAGGCACCATTGTAGTACCCGACGCCAATCTGGCTATACTTGCTGCTTAAAATGTTTTCACGGTGACCTGTACTGTTCATCCAGTCCTGCATCACCTGCTGGGGAGAACGTTGCCCTTCAGCGATGTTCTCACCGGCGGCTGTATATGAGATGCCGAATGTTTTCATCATGTCAAAAGGCGAGCCGTAAGTTGGTGAGGTGTGGGAGAAATAATTCCGTTCCACCATATCTTTTGCTTTGATCTGGGCGACATTGCTTAGTTTCTGGCTGAGAGTAAGCGGAGTGAGCCCTTGTTTGTTTCGTTCCTGGTTAACGAGGCTGGCCACTTCTTTGGCGTTAGCGCTTACATTAACATGCTGGCTTGGAGCCGACTGGCTGACAGTCTGACTTTCTGTTTTGTTGCTTGCTGGAAGCTCAATCGTTTGCCCGGGATATAGCAAGCTGGGATTCTTGACTTGCGGATTTTCCAGAATCAAAGATTGGATGCTTTGTCCATATTTTTTTGAGATGGTATAGAGAGTGTCTCCGAAGCGGACGGTATATAATGCTGAATGATCAGGAATATAAATGACTTGTCCAGGATAGATCATCGTTTGGTGCAATAGATTCATATTCATTATAGTTTTAACGCTTGTCTGATGGGTTTGAGCAATTTTATAGATGGAGTCTCCCGGCTTTGCAGTATATGGACTTGCTGCAAAAGCGGCAGTCGTCATACTCAGAAAAGCGGTAAGACTTAATGCGGCCGTTTTAAAAAACATAGTTCCTCCTTATTAAATGATTCTCACAATTCAAATATTCACACATCCAGTAAATGAAAACAACTGGGAATCAAAGGGAAATCGTTTTCATGATACAATCTGCCTTTTTGCAGTAAAATTTGTTATGATAGTTGAGTTGAAACTAAGCTAATGGAGTGAAAATTAATGAGTTACCAAGTGTTGCTGTTTTATAAATACATCACGATTCAAGATCCAGAGCAATTCGCTGCTGAGCATCTTGAATTCTGTAAATCGATAGGATTAATGGGAAGGATCCTTGTCGCAAATGAAGGGATCAACGGAACGGTATCTGGAACGACCGATCAAACGGGCTTATATATAGAGCATATGAAAAATGACAGCCGGTTTCACGATATCGTATTTAAGATCGAGCACTCTGAAACCCACGCATTTAAAAAGATGAAAGTTAAATTGAAAAGAGAGATTGTAAACCTAAACTTGGATGACGATGTTAACCCGAATGAGCTGACAGGCTATCATCTTGCGCCAAAAGATTTTTATGCAGCAATGCAGCAGGAGGATGTGGTTATACTCGATGCCAGAAACACCTATGAATATGACCTTGGTCATTTTAAAGGCGCCATCCGGCCTGATGTTGAAACGTTCAGAGATTTGCCAGACTGGATCAGGCGAAATTTCAGCCAGTACAAGGACAAGAAAGTGCTGACGTACTGTACGGGAGGCATACGGTGTGAAAAGTTTTCGGGCTTCTTATTAAAAGAAGGGTTTCAGGATGTCTCCCAATTAGAGGGCGGAATCATTTCCTATGGCTATGATGAAGAAGTGAAGGGAGACCTTTGGGACGGAAAATGCTATGTCTTTGATGAGCGCATATCAGTACCGGTCAACAGAGCAGGAACAGAAAAGGTAGTAGGCACATGCTATCATTGCGGCAAGCCCGAGGAACGCTATGTGAAGTGCGGCAATCCGGAATGCAACAAACACCTGCTCATGTGTGAAGAATGTGAGCACGAGCATAAGCGGGCATGCAGCACTCATTGCCGGGACCATAAGGACAACCGCTATGTAAAAGAAAACCGTTCGATTGAAGCCTAATTGAGTACCGGGTACCCTTTAATTTAGAGAGGGTACTTTTTTTTATACTGGAAGGCGTTTTCAATAGGTGTATAATATAGGCAGAGACATCAAGAAAGGTGTGTATTCAATGATTGATGTGGAATTCCCGGAAAATAAGCTTGAACTTCTGCCAGCTGTCTTCATCTTCATCATTTTTGTGATTCTGGCGTGGATGACGGTTAAATTTCTTAAACAGTTACATACAAAGGAACTGAAAAAAGCTGAAGCAGTAGAAGCTAGAATGAAAGAATTTGAACTTCAAAATAAGCATTAGTACGCATTAAAAACAGGCAGCCTGCCGGCTGCCTGTTTTTAATGCGTATTTACATGTTTTATTCAGCTGCCATATTCACAAGTTTTTTAGAAAGGCTTAGGAGTATAAGACCAAGGAAGATGGTAACTCCCCCGATGATCATGAATACTTCAAAGTATCCTAATGATTCTGTAGTAGAAGCCAATTGTCCGGCAAGGATGTTGGCAAAACCTGATCCAGCAAGCCAGACACCCATCATAAGGGAAGCCAATTTAACTGGAGCGAGTTTACTGGTCATGGACAAACCAACCGGCTGTAAGCAAAGCTCACCGATCGTATGGAGGAAATAAGTCAATACCATGAAGATCATGTTTGCTTTAACTGCTGAAGAATCGCCGGTTCCTGTTTGAATAAGAGCAGGAACAAGAACAGCAAAACCAGCACCAAGCAGCATCATACCAATTGCCATTTTCGTAGGAGTTGGCAGGTCTCCGCGTTTTGATTTTGATAATTTAACCCATAAGATAGAGATGATTGGAGCAAAGATTACGATAAACAATGGGTTAAGTGACTGGAACCAAGAAGTCGGAACCGTCCATCCAAATACTGAGCGGTCAATGAACTTGTCCGTATAAAGGGTTAACGAGCTTCCGGCTTGTTCAAAACCTGCCATGAAGAAGATAACAAAGAACGTCAGAATTACGATAACTTTCACTCTGTTTTTCTCTACTTTAGTAAGAGGTTTCTTTTTCACATTATCGCTGACAGTATTTTGAGCAGCTCCAACCGGCTTTTTGCCGATGTCGCCTAAGAATTTGTTTCCAAGAAAGTTGAATAGGAGCTGGCCGATAATCATTCCGATGGCCGCCGCTAAGAATCCAAATTTAAATCCGAAATGCTCAACACCATTAACTGTTGTTTTAAAGAAATCTTCAGCAAGAAATCCAACAATGAGTGGAGAGAAGAATGCACCAATGTTGATTCCCATATAGAAAATAGTGAACGCAGCATCTTTACGGGCATCTTTTTTAGAGTATAGATCACCAACAAGCGTAGAAATGTTTGGTTTAAAGAAGCCGTTTCCGATGATCAACAATGCAAGTCCAGCGAAGAATGCAGGTTTACTCTGATTGGCAAACAATACAAGGTTACCAAGCGCCATTGTGACACCGCCTATGGTAATCGCAAGTCTTTTGCCCAGGAATCGGTCTGTTATATATCCGCCTATCATTGGTGTGAAGTATACAGCACCGGTGAAGAATCCATAAATACTCATGGCCACGCTATCACTCATGCCTAGACCGCCGCTGATCAGCGATTTAGTCAAGTAAAGGACCAGAATGGCTCTCATGCCATAATAGCTGAACCTCTCCCACATTTCAGTGAAGAAGAGCAAGTATAATCCAGGTGGATGTTTCTTTTTTGTATGGAGCTGAATGTCCTGCTCCACTTTTACAGTTGCTTCCATCATGATGCCTCCAATTTGTTTAATCTATAAATATTTTAATTTACTAAATATTTAGTAGTCAATAACAATTAAATGGAAAAGCTATTATAATTCAATTGTGAAAATAATGAATATTTTCACAAAAAAGCGCTTTCCTTGATATCACTAAGGATTACGGCCTATGAAAAAATAACCAAGTGTGAAAAAGAAGGAGAAATTTTTTATGAAAATTGTCGTGATAGCTGACACCCATATGCCCAAAAAGTCCAAAAAGCTGCCTGAAAGGCTCCTGTGTGACCTGGAAACTGCCGACCTCATTATCCATGCTGGCGACTGGCATACGTTAGATTTATACAATGAGCTGCAATCCTATGCACCTGTCAAAGGAGTGACAGGAAATGTGGATGGACTGGAAATGAAAGAACTTCTAAGTGAGAAACTCATCCTTGAAATCAATGGATACAAAATAGGCATCGTTCATGGACATGGAAAGAAACAGACGACTGAGAAAAGAGCGATCACTGCTTTTCAGGATGAAAAAGTGGACTGCATCATTTTTGGCCACTCTCATATTCCTAAGAACTATATGTTCAATGAGATTCTTATGTTCAACCCAGGTTCACCAACTGATAAACGTAGAGAAAAATATTTTTCTCACGGCATCCTTACAATTGATCAGGAACTAAAAGCTAAGCATATCTTTTATAAAGATAAAATTTAACATCGTTAACTAATAAGCAGTTTATTCCTATTCTCGCCGAAATTCAAATATTGGGATTGAACGCCTAGAACTGAACCATAAAACCTTAAAATAGTTCCGATCATATAAAAAAGCCAACATTAAATGTTGGCACCTTTTCCGCTCAAGAGGGTTAACGGAAAAGCCTTAACATTAGTAGGGATTAAGAGAATTCGATAGTCTCTAAATAAAATGTTTGAATTTTTAATATACAGGTGTTGATAGCTGCCTGAAAATTTGTTAGTATAAAACAAATTAAAAGGCTATGTGTAACTGGCGAAACGCGGATAACCGCGAGGGAGCACATAGTGTCGCAGCCGTTCGCCTGGGCAGAGGTAAGGAGATTTTTTCCCTTACCTCTTTTCTGTTTATTTGAGGAAGTATAGGGTAATTCGTAAGTTTCCTGCTTTACTTTTGGTAATTTGATTAAAGAGGAAACCATCATAAAAAAGAGGAGAGAACAAAATGACGACAATCACGTTAGAAAAAGGAAAAACCATCAAAACCTTAAATAATATAGCGGAAAGCGGTCTGAAGGTATTCAACAAAGGTAACTATATTATAGACAACGACAGTGACAATCCTGAAGCGATCGTTGTTCGCAGCTTTAACATGCACTCTTTAACATTTGGAGATGAACTCAAAGCCATTGCGCGGGCTGGGGCGGGAGTTAATAATATTCCGGTTGAACTATGTACTGAGCAAGGAATTGTTGTTTTTAACACTCCTGGAGCTAATGCGAACGCGGTAAAAGAAATGGTACTGACATCATTAATGGCTTCATCCAGGAACCTTTTTGCCGGTGTAGAATGGACAAAGACTTTGGAAGGTGAAGGTGAACAAATACCAAAACTTGTAGAAGCAGGAAAGAAACAATTTCTTGGAAAAGAAATCAAGGGAAAAACGTTGGGTGTAATAGGTTTAGGTGCAATCGGTGCACTTGTAGCGAATGATGCGCTTGATTTAGACATGGATGTAATTGGGTTTGATCCGTTCATCTCCGTGGATACAGCCTGGAACCTGTCCCGCAATGTACAGCGCGCGATGACGCTTGAACAGTTATTTGCCGAATCAGATTATCTTACAGTACATGTTCCTTTAACGCCTGATACAAAAGAGATGTTTAATCAGAAAGCGTTCAATGTTATGAAACCGGGAGTCCATATATTAAATTTCTCTCGCGGAGAGCTTGTGAACGAAAAGGATATGGAAATCGCACTCGAAAATGGAATCGTCGGCCAATATATTACTGACTTTCCGAATGAAAATGTGCTGAAAATGAAAAATACTGTTCCGGTCCCACACCTTGGAGCTTCCACGAAAGAATCAGAGGAAAATTGTGCCATTATGGCGACCCGCCAGGTGAAGGAATTTTTAGAAACCGGAAACATCAGAAACTCCGTAAACTTTCCAAACGCTTCCCTTCCTTATACAGGAAAGCTGCGAGTGGCAGCTTTCCACGAAAACGTACCGAATATGGTGGGCCAGATCACACTGGCTGTATCAAGCTATAATTTGAACATCGCTGACATGGTTAACAGAAGCCGAGGAGGATACGCCTATACGATGATTGACATTGACAATAAGGTAAACGGCGAGGTAATCCCTGGTTTAGAAGATAAGATCAAAGAAATTGACGGCATCATTACAACGCGTGTGATCTAATAACAAATAAAATTGTAAAGAAAGCCTCAATTCCTTTAAGGAATTGAGGCTTTCTTTATATAGGTTCGCTATGAGCTTTATGAGAAGCCAATAAATAACGG
Source organism: Fictibacillus sp. B-59209 (assembly GCF_036216745.1). NCBI lineage: Bacteria > Bacillati > Bacillota > Bacilli > Caryophanales > Fictibacillaceae > Fictibacillus > Fictibacillus sp. B-59209. The sequence continues at coordinate 408,948 of NZ_JARMMC010000014.1, forward strand.
TGCGTAAAAAATTCGAGGATTCCCAGAAAGACACTTGTTAAAAGAGCGCCAAACCAAGTAACAGAAGCTTCCCATTGAAAGTTTGAGGCATAATAGAGAATGATACAGGATACCGCCACATCAATGAATACACTGATCCAAAGAGCTCCTTTGCGAAGGACAAAGTATTCGACTGCGACTCCAAGAATTGCAAGCGTCATTCCCACCACAATGATTTGCCAATAACTCTCGAAATGTACACCTGGAAAGAAAAAAGCAGCGACGAATAAAACAATGGGAATCGTAATAAGTTTTATGATCAAACTGGTCATATTTAACCTCCTGTCTGCTGATATTGTAACCACGATCTTTTGTCTCAATTCAGCAAAAATGAAGCATACTAAACATCAGCTGAAAAAAGACAGGAGTGGAGGACATGCCAGAACTTCCAGAGATGGAGAATTACAGGATGGCGTTATCCCGCCAGTTGAAAGCAAAGCCAATTACACAGGTGGAGATCAACCGTAAAAAATCCATTAATAAAAAATCGGAGATCTTTGCAGCAGAATTGCAGGGAGCGGTGGTTACTGATATAAGAAGGCGGGCTAAGTATCTGATTTTTCAATTGAGCACCGGGAACGCACTGCTGCTCCATCTCATGCTCGGCGGGTGGATGTATATTGGAAATGATCAAGATAACCCTGATCGAACAAAGCAAGTCATTTTATCCTTCGGCGATAAAAGGCTTTATTTTATTGGGTTACGGTTAGGTTATCTTCATTTGCTGAAGTGGATTGAACTTAAAGAAAAATTGGAAGAGCTGGGTCCAGAGCCTCTTAATCCCGATTTTACCCTTGAAACGTTACAGGAACGCCTAGGTACGAAGAGAGGGACATTGAAATCCATCTTGATTGATCAAAAATTTATGGCAGGAATTGGTAATTGTTATTCAGACGAAATATGCTGGCAGGCCAGACTGCAGCCGGAAAGAAAAGCCAGCGAACTTAATGCAGACCAAGTTATTGAACTGTATCAAGCGATTGGGCCGGTTTTGCAAAATGGAATTCAATTTGGAGGATATATGGAAAATCCGCTGTATGCTGGCGATTCGAAAACAGGAGGATATAACAACCATTTGCTTGTCTATGAACGGGAGCATCAACCGTGTCTCCGATGCGGAACAGAAATCAGGAAAATGGAAATTTCTTCGCGAAAATCGTTCTTCTGCCCTAACTGTCAGGTTTAGAATCAAGGCAATCCTTAAAATATTGAGAATTAGAAGTGTACGACTGAGAGGCAGAGATGTCTCTTTTTTATTTCTTTTCTGAAGGCGGTTCAATTACACCCCCTCATAAATCAACAACATTGACTAACAGAACTTTTATTAGATATATCAAATAATATATTGACATATATCAGGTATATCAATTAAGTTAATAGTGTAACCAATTTACTGAAAATTCAGAAAGGAGATTTTTTTTAGCTTTTATTGAAAGCACTGTTATCTTTACCTCTAAGATCCTACATACGAATATTTTTAAAAATTAGAGGAGGGTGTTGAAAATGAAAGTAAAAAGCTACAAAAAGCTGGCCGCAATTTCGGTTATTACTGGGAGTGTTCTTTTTAGCTCGGCTTGTTCAGATGCCAATTCTACTTCGGGGAATAAAAAGTCGGGAGACAGCAACACGATTAGCATTACGTTCCGAGATGGGGGAGGAACGAACAAAGGACTGACCGATTGGCTAAACAATGACATTATTCCAGAGTTTAAAAAAGAGCATCCAAAAGCGAATATCAAGCTCTCTCCAATCAGCGCATCGGAAGGCGATTATTTTGCCAAAGTTGCTCTAATGCTCAAGTCTGATCAGTCAGCGCCAGATATCGTCACGGAAGATACTTTTATGGTGAATTCGGATGCGAGTGCGGGCTATCTTGAACCGCTGGACGATAAGCTGAAAGGCTGGGATGAGTGGAATCAATATATCGACAATGTTAAGAATGGTGTTAAAGCCCAGGACGGCAAAACGTATGGTGTCCCTTTTAATACAGATTCGCGAGGCCTGTGGTACAACAAAGAACTTTTTAAGAAAGCAGGGCTGCCGGTACCATGGGAACCAAAATCATGGGAAGATATCTTAACGGCTGCTAGAACCATTAAGAAGAAAGATCCAGGTGTTATTCCATTGTGGATGAACTCTGGCAAAGCCACGGGTGAAGGCACTTCCATGCAAACGTTCGAGATGCTGCTGTATGGTACAAAAGATCCGTTATACGATGAGGACAAGGGAAAATGGATCGTGAATAGTCAGGGACTGCTTGATACGTATACATTCATCGATACCATTTATAAAGAAAAACTGGGTCCAAACTTGTCACAAGTACTAAACGGCCAGGGAGGCACCATTGCCTATACTCAATTGATGCCAAAAGGAAAGCTTGCGATAGGTTTAGACGGGATATGGCAGGCAGGAAACTACCGAAAAGACGGACCTGCACCATGGCCGGATGCATTTAAAACACTGGGTTATGCAGCCATGCCAACCCAAAATGGTGAAGAGCCTGGACAAACCTCAATGTCAGGAGGATGGGCGTTTTCCATTCCAAAAAAATCAGATAACAAAGATCTATCTTGGGAATTTATTAAATTCATTTCTACTAAAGAAAATAATCTCAAATTATTGTTAAAAGAAAACAACCTTTCTCCGCGGAAAGACGTATCAAAAGAATCGGAATACTTAAATCTGCCGATGTTTAAAGAGGCTTCTGAATTTCTGGAACATACCCATTTCAGACCGTCTGTCGATAAGTATCCTTCTGTTTCCACAGTTATCCAATCTACGGTGGAAGATGTGGTTACCGGAAAATCATCGCCAAAACAGGCAGTTGAAAACTATCAGAAAAATGTAACACGTGTTGTAGGCAAAGACAAAGTGATCGAAAGGTAACGTCTTTTTATGAAAAGGAGTGTTTTCTTTGGATGCAAACCCTGTGGTTTCTCCTTCAACATCTGTTGGAAGAACATCATCACCTCATAAAAGCAACCATAAAAAGTTAGTAACATCGCTTCTTTTTTTACTTCCTTCCTGGATCCTGCTGCTCATCTTTTTTATCGGGCCGATCCTTTTAACCTTTTATTTTGCCTTCACCAACCTGTCTCTGACAGGGAGTGAGGCGCAAGCGACCCAATTCGTGGGCTTCAGTAACTTTGTGAACATGTTTCAGGATCCTAACTTTCGGATCAGCGTGATCAAAACGATTGTGTATTTATTGTTCTCAGCCATCATGGGCCAGCAAGTTCTTGGATTTATTCTGGCACTGCTCATGAAAGAGAAAAATCCGACATTCCGCCGGGTGATAGGTATTATAGTAATTGCCGGCTGGGTGACTCCTGAAATTGTCGTGGCTTTCTGCTGGGTAGCGTTTCTAAATGACAGCGGGACGTTAAACATGATTCTGCAGCAAATTGGTTTGAAACCGGTTGCCTGGCTTTTTACCTTTCCGATGACGAGTGTGATCATCGCTAACATTTGGCACGGCACCGCGTTTTCCATGCTTGTTTTTCAGGCCGCACTGGATGATGTGCCAAAAAGTATTGAAGAGGCAGCGGTCGTGGATGGTGCTTCACGGTTCCAGGTTCTTTATAAGATCGTCCTGCCGATGATCAAAGGCTCTGTTGTTACAAACATGATCCTAGTTACGCTTCAAACCTTAGGCGTATTCACATTAATTTATGCAATGACGGGCGGAGGGCCGGGCACATCAACACAAACATTGCCGATCTTTATGTACAATCAAGCCTTTGTCAACTATCAGCTTGGTTACGGTACTGCCATTTCACTTATTCTTTTATTAATCGGTGTGCTGGTAAGCCTTCTGTATTTAAAATCGATGAAAGTCAAAGTTTAGGAGGGAGATCGATGAAAAGAAAATTCATAAAGCTGGAAAGAACGTTGCCATACGTCATTTTAACGGTCATAGGTGTTCTGTTTCTCCTTCCGCTTCTTTGGGTGCTTATCGCATCCGTCGATCCCAATGCCAACTCCTCCATTAAGGTTCCAACTGCCTTTACGGTGGATAATTTTAAAAGCATCCTAACCGATCCGGTAAACATTCGGGCCTTTATCATTGGATTGCTTCTTTCTTTGGGGCAAGGCCTGCTCGTGGTGCTGGTGGCAGGGCTGGCTGCTTATCCACTTTCTCGTTATCAGATGAAATATAAAAAGCATTTTATGTTTACGATTCTCTTTATGACTTCGCTGCCGATTACGGCTGTTATGGTGCCAGTATATCAGTTGTTTATTTATATGAAACTTCAAGACTCGCTATGGGGGACGATGTTCTTTTTAACAGCGGCCGGACTCCCTTATGCAATCTGGATGCTGAAAAACTTCATGGATGCCGTTCCACTGGAGCTTGAGGAATCCGCTTGGATTGATGGTGCCTCGGTATGGCAGGGACTGAAAAGAATTGTCGCGCCATTGATGATTCCAGGTATCTGTACGGTCGGCATTTTTACCTTTTCAGGCAGCTGGGGCAATTTCTTTGTACCGTATATTCTCATTCAGTCTCCAGAGAAGCTTCCTGCTTCAGTTACCATTTATCAGTTTTTTGGTAACTTTGGAATGGTAGAGTACGGTAAACTCGCCGCATTTTCCATTCTGTATACCTTCCCGGCGATTGTTTTGTACATCTTTTCGCAGCGCTTTATGTCTCAAGGCTTCAGCCTGGGCGGGGCTTCCAAAGGGTGAATGTGAGTGGAAGCAGGCCGGCTCGAAGAAGGAGTTAACTGTTAGAATTGTCAGACCTTTCAGGTATAATCAATATGTATACACTGTTTTCCAGATATAGTATGCATATTTCTGTTTTTGGAGTGGTAACATGGAACCTTTATACAAGCAAGTTTATCAATCAATCAAAAAAAATATTATCAATGGCCAGTATGCAGCAGGAGATCGGGTACCTTCTGAAAAAGAACTATCAGACTCCTTTCAAGTTAGCCGTATAACCAGCAAGAAGGCGTTGGAGTTACTAGTCAGTGAAGGCCTCGTGTTTCGCCAGCGCGGAAAAGGGACCTTCGTGTCTGAAGATTCAACAGACAACCCAGAAAATGACGTAAAAGAAACCAACAAGTTTTTAGTCGGATTGATTGTGCCTGACTTGGATGACAGTTATGTTTCAAAAGTGGTTGCCAGTATTGAAGAAGCAGCCAATCATCGCTGTTTCGTGATATTAAAGCGTACAAATGGATCAATCGATAAAGAGGCAGATGCTATCAGACAGCTGATCGACTTTGGAGTAGACGGGTTAATCCTTTATCCTGCACACGCTGAACATTATGGATCTGAGATTCTTAAAATGGTGATCACAGAATATCCGTTTGTGCTGATTGACCGAACCTTTAAGGGAGTGGCCGCGGCGTTCGTTTCGACTGACAATATTAAGGCTGCTCAACAGGGAATAAACTATTTGTTCGAATTGGGACATGAATACGTCGGTGTTCTGGGACCAGCCACTGCAGAAACGACGACCGTCGTAGACCGTTTTAACGGTATACTGCGCGCGTATGAAGAAAAGAACCGAATCGTTAACCGGCAGTTATGGTGTTCTGATCTGAAAAAATCTTTGCCTTCCTCTATCAGCAAAGATATTAAACCAGAACATGATGTCGAGATCATCAAGAAACACCTTCAAAAGCACCCAGAGATCACAGCTATATTTGCCCTGGAATACAACATTGCGGTTCTTGCCAAACGTGCAGCCGAAGAGTTGGGTCTTCGTGTTCCTGGAAATCTCTCAATCTTATGTTTTGATGCGTACGACAACAATTTAAGCGGCTGGGAGTTTACTCACCTTCGCCAAAACGAAAAAGAGATGGGAAGGCTTGCTCTTAACCGATTGCTGGAGATGATGAACGGCAGTTCTTCTATTAAAAAAGAATTTTTGGACGTGGAATTAATAGAAGGAGATTCTACCCGTCCACTCCATTGAAAACCTTTTCAAAAATTTAAGAATTTCATGATAAAGAGGAGGAGTGATGAAAAGTGGTTTCCGTAGCGTTATTAAGCAAATGGCATGTTCATGCTGATGATTATGCGAGAGAGGCAAAAAGCAATCCATCCCTTTCTATTCAACGAGTTTGGGATGAAGATCCTTCGAGGGGAGAAAAATGGGCCCAAGAACTGGGAGTACGTTTTGAAAAAGAACTTGAAGCAGTGCTGCAAGACCCTGGAATTGATGCGGTTATCGTCAACACACCCACGAATTTGCACAAAGAAGTGATCATGGCAGCCGTCGCACACAAAAAACATGTTTTTACAGAGAAGGTCCTTGCGTTAACAACAGCTGACTGTGAAGAAATCTATGAGGCTGTGGCAAAAGCAGGTGTTAAGTTAACCGTCTCCTTGCCGAGGCTGACAACCAATTACTATTTGTATGCACAGCACGCGTTAGATCAGGGGTGGCTAGGGGAGCTGACATCGATTCGCTGCCGGCTGGCACATAATGGTGCTGTTCCTGAGAGCGGCAATGTAAATGGCTGGCTTCCTCCACATTTTTATAACAAAGAACAATGCGGAGGTGGAGCGTTAATCGACCTTGGCGCCCATCCCATCTATTTAACCAACCGGCTGGCAGGGCCTGCAAAAGCGGTAACGTCTATTTTTCAACAAAGTAATGAAAGAAATGTGGAGGAGAGTGCGATGGTCCTTGTCGAATATGAATCAGGTGCGCTCGGAACGGTGGAAACCGGATTTTTATCGTATGGAAGTCCTTTTCAGTTAGAGGTTTACGGTACAAAAGGAGCCTTACTGATTGAAGAAAACGAAATTCGTCTAACTAGCAGACAGCTTGATCAAGAGGGCTGGGCCACACCACAGCAGTTGCCCGAAGCACTTCCGATGCCGATGGAACAATGGGCGGAGTCCATACTGAATGGAGGAGAAACGACGATTACGAAAGAAGATGTTTGCAGTCTTACCTTAATCAACGAAGCAGCAGCACGATCAAACGCTGAAGGAAGAAAGGTTTCAATTTCTGAAGTAAAAGAAGTTCTCTTAAATCAATAATCAAGGAGGAAGCTATCGTGTCTAAGAAAATACGGATCGGAATTATTGGATGCGGCGGAATCGCCAACGGAAAGCATATGCCAAGCCTTTCAAAGATTGACGAAGCAGAATTGGTTGCCTTTTGTGACCTGGAAGAAGAAAAAGCAAGAAAAGCGGCTCAGGAGTTTGGAACCGAGGATGCCAAAGTGTATCTCGATTACAAAGAACTTCTTGAGGATGAACGCGTTGACGTCGTTCATGTTTGTACACCGAACCATTCCCATGCAGAAATCACGATCGATTCTCTTGAAGCAGACAAACATGTAATGTGCGAAAAACCAATGGCCAAAACAGCAGCTGATGCCCGCCGAATGGTCGAGGCCGCCAAACGAACAGGGAAAAAACTGACCATCGGCTATCAATATCGCTTCCGTGCAGACAGCTGGCATTTACATAAGCTGTGTGAGCGCGGAGATTTTGGAGATATCTATTATGCGAAAGCACACGCGGTCCGCCGTCGTGCTGTACCAACATGGGGCGTGTTCCTGGATGAAGAAAAGCAGGGTGGGGGGTCACTGATCGATATCGGTACACATTCACTCGATATGACCCTATGGATGATGAACAATTACGAACCGAAGGCAGTACTCGGAACGACCTATCACAAACTCGGCAAAAAGAAAGACGCAGCAAATGCCTGGGGTTCCTGGGATCCTGAAAAGTTTACCGTAGAAGATTCAGCCTTTGGCATGATCACCATGAAAAACGGAGCAACCATCTCGCTGGAAACGAGCTGGGCACTGAATACCTTACAGACAGGTGAAGCCATGTGTACCCTATGTGGAACAGAAGGCGGAGCCGACATGATGGACGGACTAAGGATAAACGGAGAAGACTTCGGCAAGCTATACACGAATGAGGTTCAGGTTGATGGAAAAGGAGTCGCATTTTATGATGCGGATGAAGAAAGCGATGCCGAGCATGAAGCAAGACTGTGGATCGACGCTATTCTGAACGACAAGGAGCCGGTAGTTAAACCGGAACAGGCTTTGGTGGTTACGGAGATTCTTGAAGCAATCTACGAATCTGCCAAATCTGGCAAGGCGGTTTATTTCGACGAAGAAGAGAAAGATCTAGACAAGTCTGTCAAAACAAATAAAATACTTCAATAAATTATACCGAAAAAGGCTGCAGGGGTATCTGCAGCTTTTTTGGCGGTATCAAAGGAGATTGAACGGATGGGTGCAATGCTTACCGGCCAGTTACTCTATTTACGTTCTTCTTTCTCTGTATTCCGATCATCCTTCATTAATGTCTTCATATCAATTTTGAGCATCCGATCCCTTGGATAGGTCCCGGTATACCGATATTTGTTCGCTCCTGATTCAAAGGAGACATAGAGGTCACTTTTTACTAGCACTGCTCCTTCATTCATGGGAATCGCGGTGATACTTTCTATCGGTTTGGCGGTTTGTCCATCAAGGAACCAAAGTGGGACTTGCTTTTCCCCGATCGTAACGTATTGATTAGGCTCCTCTTTTAGCGGATCTTCGTATCGATAGAGAACACTATCGTTTGCCCGTCCATAGGAAGTAACTAAAGAGATCCCCTTCTTTTGAACAATGGCGCCCTGAACCTTTCCGATGGTGGAAAAGACATAATCCGGAGTTGCAGGTTCATTCGATGTTTGATTCCATTGTTCACTTGTCAGCATGTCTGTACTTGGTGTGAGCTTATAACCGACCATCCAGGCATATTGCATTTCTCCGGCACGGTTCACCTGGTGGTGTGCTGGATCCGTCGGGTAGCTGCTTGGCTCATAAAATTCACCAACCCATAGAATTTTTTTATCATCGTCATAGACATCATAAGCCGCTTCTACGGGAACAGGAATCTGGTTCGTGAACGTAAGCTCATCATTATTTTGCGCCGCAACGATATCACTGATATTTAACGTATAGAGAAATTGTTCGGAAGAGATCCAAACATGGTCCATGCTTACGGTAACGCCTCCCGCGTGGCCGGTGTATGGTGTGCCGTCTTGGTTATACAATACAATGGATTTCACCAGTTTTTCAGTTGTGGCATCAATCACGGATAGCGTTCCGGGCCTTCCATTATCCAAATAATTAATGGTAAATAACCAATCTTTTTTCTTGTAATAACCGAGTCCTTGCGGGACAAGATCCTGTACTAATCCAGGGATGATCGGGCCATCCTTGCTGATATCCCACAGTGTTTGATATTTTGGGTTTCTGTCATTGGATGATCTTTCTACCTGTGTAATGAGCTGATGTCCGGGTCTAACCGTTAGGGGGGCTGATTTCGCCGATTCATTTCCTGAAGTATCAACGGCAGTCATTTGCACGGTATAATCAAGATTGCCAATCAGCGAAGATATCGTAAATTCATGCTTGGATGGAGAGACGAAAAACTCTAAATTTCCATTCTTGTATATATTATAGCGATAGAGGTCGGAATCCGGATTTGAATCCCAGATTAGCTGCACTTCACCGTTTCCTGCCTCTCCTTTGATATTGGCAGGAATGGAAGGTGCCGCATCGTCTTGTTTTGGTCTTGGAGGAGCTTGTGCCGATTCGACCCAGCCAGGTGTCGGATTTTGATTGCCGGATAACGTTTTCATCGTGATGCTTCCATTGGTTGGATAACCGAACATAATGGACTTATTTGCGGCTACTTGGTCACCGGTGTAATTCGCTTTAACGACTTCCTTTCCGCTCGGATCAAAAACGGATACCGTCTGGTTTTTGCTATTCACCAGGCCGCCAACATCTTCTATTCTTTGCAAGTGATCTTTCTCAATGTATTTACTAGAATAAGACGAAAAATAAAAGTGATTGAAGCCTTCCAATGTCATCGGCTGAGTTTCCTGCCTTCTCGTCCAGAACAGCATCGTATCCCACGGGCCGATTTTGGCTGCGTTATCAATTGTCTTGTTCCAGCCTCCTGTTTGAATGTGATAGTCTTGCAGATTGATCTCCAGATTGCTGTTATTATAGATTTCGATATACTCAAACGCATCATAACCCGCATAGTTATCCGTATCTGGAATGACCTCTGTAATCAATAGATTGGGTACTGCATTTTCAGCAGCATTTGCTTTAAACGCATGCAGTCCCCAATCATTTCCCATTGCCAGAACAAGCGTTGCAACATAGATGAGCCACTTCCTATACTTCAAACCTTTCATTCTTTCCCCTCCCCGGTCATATTTTGTTGATCCTATTCTTTCCAGATAACATTTAGAGAGGATAAACACACAAAAAAACCCCATGACATAGCATGTGCGGCAATAAATGCCGTACGAATGCATGTTCACAGGGTTCTCCGTATCTCTACCCGAAACACTAACTAGTTTAAGTTATCTGATTATTTTTAATTATACATAAATTAGAAGAGATAGCAACATAAACCGGGACGATCCAGAATAGTTTATATTAACCTGCTAAATGGTTCATCAATATTTTCAGTCGGTCATCTATAGTACATGATCAAAAGCTGTTTTCGTAAGCTCTGTTGGTTGATTTCCGTTACAGGATGCTCGCTTTCCGCGGGGCGTGTGCTGAGCCCGTCGGCGCTAGCGCCTTCATGGTCTCACTTGTCACGCTCGTCCCGCAGGACAAGGAAGGCTTCGTCAGCGGTGCATCGCACGAAGAAAATGTGTAGTTCATTTTCGAGGAGTCTCGCACCTTGCACTACAATCAACTTGTCAATGAAGTTTCTTTACAACAATGTTCCCAAAGCAACAATCTTTTAGAAAAGAGCATTTCCAAATAATAGTTGACAGACTCATTTGAATATTGTATAAATTGTTTAGCAAATAAAAAAATAATGCATTGTGTAGATTTATGGCCGGAGATGAAGAGAAGCCATAGTCATTAAAAACATGTTACATGTTTTTTTGACTATGGCTTTTATTTTTCTTCTTCTATAATTTTACATAATGAAAAAGGGAAGGGGTCAGATTATGAGTTTTGAGCATTTGGATTCTCCTAAATTAAAGCGCTTTCAAAGAAAAGTCACCCTCTTATCAGCTGCCGGTACTTTTCTTGATGGCTTTGATTTAACGGTTATTGCTGTTGCCATGCCGTTAATTTTAAGCCAGTGGGAAATTACTCCCGGGATTCAGGCTTTGATCACATCTTCGGCTGTTATTGGTTCATTGATCGGTGCGTTGTGGCTTGGTAACTTAACCGATAAATTCGGCCGAAAAGCGATGTATGTTGTTGATTTAATGGCTTTTGTTGTGTTTGCCGCCTTAACCGCATTCGCACAGGCTCCATGGGAGCTCATTTTATTCCGTTTCTTGTTAGGAATTGGAATCGGTGCAGACTATCCGATTTCTGCTACACTTGTATCGGAATTCAGTTCAACCAAAAGCCGGGGAAAACATAGTACATCTCTGGGGGCCATGTGGTTTGTAGGCGCTGTTACGGCCTATCTCGTCGGGATCTTGTTAGTGCCGGCGGGGCCGAGTGCCTGGAGATACATGCTTCTGGTAGGAGCTGTTTTTGCATTAATCGTTTTCTTTTTTAGAGTCACCCTTCCGGAATCTCCTAGATGGCTGGCTTCAAGAGGACGGGAGAAAGAAGCAGAGGAAATCATGCTGAAAATCACAGGGCAAAAAGTCATCATTCCAGCGGATTCTACTCCGAAAACAAAAGTCAGCCATTTATTTTCAAAGACTCTTTTTAAACGTACGTTCTTTGTTTGCGGATTTTGGTTCTGCTATGCTGTCGCCTATTATGGAATTTCCATGTATACACCAACGATATTAAAACCCTTTACCAATGGTTCACAAATGATGGTTTATATGGGATCCGGAACGGTTAGTTTATTAGGTTTATTGGGAGCCATTGTCGGAATGAATCTTGTAGAAAGGATTGGAAGAAGGCCTCTTATTATTACTTCGTTCATCGGTTTATCGATAGCACTGATTATTCTGGCTCTTAATCCAAGTCCTACGTTTGCATTTCTGGTCATTCTGTTCAGTTTGGCTGTGCTGTTTGCCAATATGGGTGGAGGAATCCTTAACTTTGTCTATCCGACAGAATTATTCCCAACAAGTATCCGAGCGAGTGCTTCCGGTTTGGCCACGGGATTCAGCCGAATTGGTTCCATTATGGGGATATTGGTATTTCCTAATTTGATTGCGGCGTGGGGAAGCAGCAAAGCCCTCTGGTTCTTTGCCGTTATCAGTTTATTAGGCTTAATTGTATCGGTATTATTAGCCCCTGAAACTAAAGGCAAAAAATTAGAAGAACTGAATAACGACCGAACCTCTAATTTTAATTCAACAAACGGAGAAAATCATGGAAAAATGGCTTAATAGCTGGTCCTTGGGGCTAAATGCAAATGTAAATGACTTTACCAGGATTAAAAAAGCAGGGTTCGAAGGCATTGAAATACTGGCAGAACAGAACAATGCTCATCACTATTTAAAGTTTGCCAGTGATTTAGGTTTTAAAGTTGGATTGCATTTGCCTTTCCACGATCTCAATCTGGCTACTCCTGATTCGATTGTATACGAAAGAACATTTAATGTTTTATCACAATGGCTGGCAAAGCTTGCTGAATATGGAGGGAAGCATGCGACCTTCCATGGAGGATATGCCTGGTTTTCTGAAGAACGAAATGAGTCCTTAATAAGGGTAAAAGAGCGAATTTTAAAGCTAAATGAAGTCGCCATGCAGCATGGGGTAGAATTACTGTTGGAAAACCTCATTCCGGATAAATTAAACTATTGCCATCAAATTGCTTCTAATGTAGAAGAATGGATCGATTTAATCACTGCTGCAAATGTAAAGGCGTGCTTGGATATCGGCCATTTGGATTTGATGGGGGATGCTTTGGAAACAACGATTGATCAGCTGGCTGGATCATTAGGCGGCATCCATTTATCAGAGAATGATGGGAAATCGGATCTTCATCTGCTTCCTGGGGAGGGAAATCATTTCACGGAGGGGCTGGAGGGCTTTTTAGAGAAGCAATTCTTTGATGGACCGGTTATCTATGAAATTAATCCGTATCAATACTCGATCCAGGATATTATCAATCATGTATCAAACGTTAATTCTATCGTACGATAACAGACATCTCTGAAACTTACAACTGAATAACAGCGGGAAGAGAATAAGAGAAACCCCTAGCTATTTTAGCCTTTGCTTATAAGGCTTCTATAGCTGGGGGTTTTATTCATTTTAGTGCAGTTTAAATGGAGGTATTCATATGGCAAAAGGTTTTATATTTGATTTGGATGGAACCGTATATGTAGAAAACCAGATGATTGAGGGGGGGAAGGAAGCGATAGAATATTTGCGGAATGGCGGGCACAAGGTCGTCTTTTTCACGAATAAATCCATCTCGACGCGTCATGACTATGTAAAGAAGCTGAAGGGACTGGGAATCGAGGCGTCAATAGATGAAGTTATCAACTCCAATTACATTACAGCCAAGTTTTTAAAACAACATATGAATCGCAGCGATGCTGTTTATGTCATCGGGGAGGACGCTTTATTCGAAGAGTTGATCCATGAAGGAATAAGAATTACAGAGGATCCTGACCAAGCTACCTATGTCGTTTTAGGCTGGGATCGCCAATTTAATTATCAAAAACTGAACTATGCCTACCAAGCATGGGCGAAAAACGGGGCGGTGATTCTGGCAACCAACCCGGATCGCACGTGTCCGGTTGTGGATGGTGAGATTCCTGATTGTGGATCCATTATTGGGGCAATGGAAGGAACGATTGGCAAGCCCATTGATTATATCATGGGGAAACCTTCGAAATTCGCGGCGGATATTGTCATAAGGGATGTTTTACATTTAAAGCCTGAAGAATGCTATATCATCGGAGACCGTTTAGAGACGGATATTCGAATGGGAAATGATAATGGGATCCAAACCGTGCTCGTGCTGTCTGGAATTACAACAAAAGAAATGGTAAAGGATTCTGTACTAAAACCTTCCTATATCCTTCAAAGCATTAAAGATATCCACCAGTTGCCATTGCACCGCTCTTTGCCAATAACGAGTCATTAGGATAAGGAGGTCGATAGGATTGAAGGAATTGGCAGCAAACTTTGATGCAGAGATGCTGGTGAAACTATTCATTTCTGCCATATTGGGGCTGGCTATCGGTTTAGAAAGACAATTAAAGAGGAAACCATTGGGGCTAAAAACAAGCTTGGTTATATCTATTATTAGCTGTCTGTTAACCATTGTTTCCATACAATCTTCCTATTCCTTTCCGTCATCTGCTCTCGTAAAAATACAAATGGATCCGCTTCGATTAGCGGCGCAGATTGTTTCGGGAATTGGGTTTTTAGGAGCGGGAGTGATTTTAAGAAAAGAGGACGATACCATCACGGGTTTAACGACGGCTGCCATGATATGGGGAGCGGCTGGGATTGGTATCGCAACCGGTGCGGGTTTTTTTATCGAAGCTGTTGCAGGTGTCATCCTGCTTATGATAAGTGTTGAGATTCTTCCTCTTTTTATTAATAAACTCGGTTTTTGGCGAAAGATTCAAGCAAAAGAAATCTCCCTTAAACTTAACTTGAAATACAGGGATGAAATGGGTGAGGTGATTGCTGAAGTACAGAAGCAAGGGCTTAGAATCGACCATGTTCATATCCAGGATATGGAAGATCATTCACTTCTTCTGGAGTTAAAAGTAGCGGTATTAAACAAAAATACCATTTATGACATTTACAGAGGCATAACAGAGATTAACAAAGTTCATCGGACAGATATCAGCGGTTAATCAGGCACATAAAAAGGGAACAATTCTCTCTAGTTCCCATTTTGTGTGCTTTTTAGATATCAAAATTCCATAGGGAGGAATCTCCGGTAGACATGGCCAGAGCACCCGCTTCCAGTCCTTTGATGATATCTTCTTTTGAACTGATTAAGCCTCCCGCAATGATGGGCAGGTTAACTTGTCTTGTCAGATGATCGATCACGTTTGGCATAAGTCCTGGCAGCACCTCAATGGCATCCGGATGATACGTCTCGCATATGCTGATTCCCTTTGAAATGGCACTATGGTCAATAAGAAACATTCGTTGAATGACCATTAACCCTTCTTCTTTGGCAAATTTAATCAAGGTGCTTTTTGTTGTAATGATGCCTAAGGGCTTCCATTTTTGAGCAATATATTTTATGGCGCTCTTCGTATTGGAAAGGCCTTCTATAAAATCGATATGAATAAAGATACTCTTTTGAGCTTCTTTTAATCGATCAAGATATTCTGTTATATTCAACAAGTTTCCTGTTAAGAGAAATACAATATTTGCATTGCTTGTTATCGCTTTTTCGATTTCTTCTTCATTTTTAATAGCAGCAATGACTTGTGACTGAACGAGATCTACGATATTCATACGGTGCAACTCCTTAGCCAAGGTTTGAAATTTTGTTAAAATATAGGGTTTTATCAGGTATTCTATATCTGAAATCATTTCTCCTTCCGACAAAGGCAGAGTGAACTATTTTTTCACTCAGTTACGATGATCGTATTCAATTTAAATATAACGATCCTGTTGCGTATGTTCACCAACCTGCATAACCTGATGAGATAAAGTGATCAAAGAGGTGATCAGTTTGAAACGCGACGATTGTTTTAGACCATTTATCAGTCCCAATCCAATTACTTCATTTAATCCCGTTCAAATCTCCCCCAAAATTGACAAAAGATCATTCATTAGTCCTTTCTCCAGTGTAATTGGTGATGTAGTCATAAGAAAAAATGTTTATGTAGCACCTAATGTTAGTATACGTGCAGATGAAGGGACCCCATTTTATATAGGGTCCAATACAAATCTCAGGATGGAGTCATTTTACATGGTTTATTAAATAAACTCATATCTGTAGGTGGAAAGGGGTATTCCATCTTCATAAGCAAGGAAGTCACCATTGCTCATGGAGCTCTCGTTCATGGCCAAGCCGACGGTTTTCGTCTGCGAAAAATTCAGCTGTCGTCAGCCGACCACCGATCTAGAACAAGTTTTACAAAATCTTTAATAATAGGAACAGCAAGCCTGCGGGTTTGCTGTTTTTTTGTTGTGTGGTGCCTGGCACCGCGAGCAGTTCGATAATAAAAGTGTGCGTTTCGATAATAAAATTAGAATTTCGATAATATATCTGGATTTTCGATAATAAAAAATTTTTTTCGATAATAAAGCCTGCGTACAGCTCCTAAAAGATAAAATCAAAGTCCATTCCCCCCTAAATTTTAAACTTTCTTTCTTCTTAAGCCGTTTTAAGCAGGTAATTAGAGGTATTTATACTCTTACAGACTCTTTCATCTGATTTTGAAAGGGATTTTAAGTTGATTTGTCTATTTTCCCTGTTCCGTCGCAACAATTTACATACACCAATCCCCGCTAAATGAGATATTAGTTTTCTTACGAACGTTTATTCGATAAAATAGAGGATGAGGTGACGATATGGAAATGAAAAAAACGATGCAGGAGCTGCTTGCATTATTAAGAACGGAGCGTTCCATTAATGAACAGATTGTTCACTGGGAAATAATAGAAGAAAAAGAAGCGGTGACAGGGCAAATACCTGAAACACTTCATCCACATATAAAACAAGCGTTACAAAACAGGGGAGTAACTTCACTATATTCCCACCAGCTGACCGCCTTTCAAACTGCACAGAGCGGCAAGAGTTTTGTCGCGGTCACGCCGACAGCTTCGGGGAAAACCTTATGCTATAATTTGCCGGTCCTGCAAGAAATCGCGGGGAACCCGGACAGCAGAGCCTTGTACTTATTTCCGACCAAAGCGCTCGCACAGGATCAAAAGGCTGAGATCAACGAGTTTATTGATGCGATCGGTCTTGATATCAAGAGCTATACGTATGATGGCGATACACCGGCCAACATCCGGCAGGTGGTAAGAAAAGCCGGAAATGTCGTTATGACAAATCCGGACATGCTTCATTCAGCGATTCTGCCTCATCATACGAAGTGGGTCTCACTGTTTGAGAACCTGAAGTATATCGTCATCGACGAGCTCCATACATACAGAGGGGTTTTTGGCAGCCATGTCGCAAATGTCATCCGCCGTTTGAAGAGAATTTGCTCATTCTATGGAAGCGATCCGATCTTCATCTGTACTTCAGCTACGATTGCCAATCCGAAAGAACTTGCGGAAAATCTCACGGGAACAGGAATGGAACTCATCAACAACAACGGCGCGCCGAGCGGTAAGAAACACTTCATCTTCTATAACCCGCCGATTGTGAACAAGCCGCTGAATGTTCGGAAATCAGCCACACTGGAGGCGAGAGATCTTGCAGGCCAGTTTCTTAAAAACAAGATCCAAACGATCGTTTTTGCCAGAAGCCGCGTGAGAGTGGAAATTCTGCTGACGTACCTTCAGGAACTAGCCAAAAAGGAATTCGGCATGAAGTCCATTCAAGGGTATCGAGGCGGCTATCTTCCGACCCAGCGGAGGGCCATCGAGAAGGGCTTGCGAAACGGGGAGATCATGGGTGTCGTCAGTACAAACGCCCTTGAGCTTGGTGTCGATATCGGACAGCTCCACGCTTGTATTTTAACAGGGTATCCCGGGTCGATCGCCAGTGCGTGGCAGCAGGCAGGAAGAGCGGGCCGCCGTCAGGATGAATCTGTCGTGATCATGGTCGCTAGCTCCAGTCCGATGGATCAGTATATCATTCAGCAGCCGGAATACTTTTTTGACCGGTCGCCTGAATCTGCCCGTATCAACCCGGAAAATCTGATCATCCTTGTGGATCATGTCAAATGTGCGGCATATGAGCTTCCCTTTAAAGAAGGGGATGCATTTGGGGGAGTAGAGATTGAAGAGATACTTGAGTTTTTAACGGAAGAACAAGTCCTTCATCATCAGGGAAAACGATACTTCTGGATGAACGATTCCTTTCCGGCCCACAACATTTCGTTACGGTCCGCCTCTCAGGAAAATGTGGTGATCGTGGATCAAAGTGATGTAGCAAACGTAAGAATCATCGGGGAGATGGACCGTTTCAGCTCAATGACTCTTTTGCATGAAGAAGCCATTTATCTTCATCAGGGTGTTCAATATCAGGTTGAAAAACTGGATTATGAAGAAAAGAAAGCATTCGTCCGGGAAGTAGATGTTGATTATTTTACAGATGCCAATCTTGCCGTTTCCTTAAAAGTGCTCGAAATCGACAAGAATACGAAGCTGAAAGATCAGGAGAGAGCATTTGGGGAAGTAACCGTGAATGCGATGGCTACCATTTTTAAGAAAATAAAATTTGAAACCCATGAGAATATCGGATCTGGCCCCATCCATCTTCCGGAAGAGGAGCTTCACACGTCAGCTACCTGGCTTGAATTTGAGCGGGATCAGCTTCAAAATATACGTGAAAGCTCCATCGAACAGGGGCTGATCGGGATTGCAAATGTGTTCCGGCATGTAGCTCCTCTTTTTGTTATGTGCGATCCGAGCGATCTGCATGTTGTTCCGCAGATCAAAGCGGTTCATTCCGGAAAGCCGACTATTTTCCTTTATGACCGGTATCCAGGCGGAATCGGGTTGAGTGAGAATGTATATAAGATATGGGATACGGTGATACACGAAGCTCACCAGGTTATCCAAACATGCCCTTGTGAAGCAGGATGCCCTTCTTGTACGGGAACAATGCTTGAAGGGGAAAATGCGAAAGTTCTGGCACTGAAGCTGCTGGATGCAGTCAGGAGAGATGAAAATGTCGATGCAGTCGAAACTGAATCGTTTTAAGAAGCACCTCGTCTCTGAGAAGAAGGAAGCCCGGACGAGCATCCAGACGCCGCCTTCTCAGCCAGTCATTCAGCATCATGAAGCTTGGAACAGTTTTCAAACGACGCCTTATTTTTATGAAGAAGAGTATTGCCTCGTCAGGGAAGTCAGCTATCCATTGGATCAGCGCTGGGGAAATTATTCATTCGAAGAACTGGAAGAAGTGATGGAAGACTGGAGGAAGGCTGGTGCCGTTCATCCGCTATCTTCTCATGACCTATATCCATCCGATCTTGTTTTCTTTGATACGGAAACGACTGGACTAAGCGGTGGAGCAGGAAATACCATCTTTCTCCTCGGCTACAGCCAAGTGGAAGAAGATCAGGTAAAAGTGAAACAATTTTTCCTTCCAGGCCCTGGATCGGAAATTGCGATGTACCATCTTTTTTTAACTCAAATCAAGGAACTGAAAAACTTGGTTACGTACAATGGGAAATCCTTTGACTGGCCTCAAGTTAAAACGAGACATACACTGATTCGGGATTTTGTACCTTCTCTGCCGGCGTTTGGACATTTTGATCTTCTCCATGGATCCAGAAGGCTTTGGAAACAGAGCCTTGAATCCGTAAGGCTCTCTGTTGTTGAAAAGGAGATCCTCGGTGTGAAGCGGGAGCATGACACTCCAGGTTATCTGGCGCCCATGCTCTATTTTCAATATTTAAAAGAAAACGATCCCGAACTTGTAAAAGGGGTCATGACCCATAATGAATGGGATGTTTTATCGCTGATTTCCCTCTATATCCATATCTCCAAACTCCTGCAGGGCGGATCTGCAGTGACGAGCATTGAACAGTATGAATCGGCAAGGTGGTACGAATCTGCCGGCCAGTTTGGCATTGCTCTGCAAAAATATACGGAGATGATGAACGGGGAAGGAAGCCAAAGTAAAATGGCCAAAAAGGCAGCAGCGGCTCTTTATAAAAAAACAAAGCAAGATCATCTGGCAGTTCCGCTCTGGCAGGAACTTTGCACCAATGGTTCGCTGGGAAATGATGAAGAACCGTATGTCGAATTGGCGAAATGGCATGAACATCAGGGAAAAGACTATGAAAAAGCGCTCTATTATGCAGAAGCTGCGTACGGGATCTGGAAGAGCAAAAAGAGGTTGTTAAAACGGACGGAACAGAAAGAAAAAGCCGCTTTTGACAACAGAATTCAGAGATTAAGAAAAAAATGTGAAAACTCCTAAAAAAATATAAATTTTGGCCGATAAATGTATTTAAATTTGGACACTTTTTGTGTAGAATAAAAAAAGAGATTTTTCATAGGAAAATAATAATTATTCCCCAGGCAAGCGCAAAATGTGCGCCGCTTTGACGATAATCGCTAAAACGTTACACGTGATGTAGAAATTTGGGGAATCGGCCATTTTCCTGTAAAAATATGCTAGTATATTAAGCGATGGAGAGATGGATCCGTGAGGCAATGGGTAGTATTTGCATTTTTTCTTGTTTTGGGACTGACGTTTTTTATTGCAAATGAATTTAGTCATGTTACGTGAGGGAACTGATCATTTTGATTGGTTCCTTTTTTCAAAGTAAATGAAGTGCTGGGAGAGAAGTTCATGGTGAAAAACTTGCTGATAACTGGATATAAATCCCATGAACTCGGGATTTTTAAAGAGAAAGATCCGGGGGTACACTATATAAAAAAAGCCATTGAGAAACAACTGACAGTGCTCTTGGAAGAAGGACTGGAATGGGTGATCATCAGCGGCCAGCCGGGTGTTGAAATATGGGCGGGGGAAGTCGCTGTTGAGCTTCGTGATCAAAGATTTCCGGATCTCAAACTTGCAGTGCTTACCCCATTCCTGGATCAGGAAGCGAATTGGAACGAAGCCCGGCAGGAGCAGTATCATGAACTGCTGGCGCAGGCGGATTTTGTAGAATCGATCTCCAATAAACCGTACTTCAGTCCGAAGCAGCTGGCCGCAAAAAATGGGTTTCTTGTGCAGAAAACCGATGGGATGCTCATTTTATATGATGAAGATACTCCGGGAACACCGCGTTTTTATCTTGAACCTGCCAGACGGAGGCAAGAAAAAGATCCGGCATACGAAGTACTATATATCACACCGTCTGACCTTGAACTGATCTATCAGGATGAACAGGACGCCAAAGGGGAATTTTGGGAATGATTTTGGATAGAAATTGACTTTTTCTATTGAATTTGAAAAAATATAGGCTAGATTTAATAAAAAGTCATCATGTATAAATAAAGAACGGTGTATTTGTTTGAATTATGCTGCGAACGCAGGAAAAATGAAGTTAAACATTGAGGTGAGCCCGATGAATGGAGAAAAACGATTGAATCTGACTGCAAAAGAAATTCTCGAAAAAGATTTTAAACAGGGTTTTCGAGGTTATGATCAAGATGAAGTAGATAAATTTCTTGATTTGATCATAAAAGACTATGAGAACTTCCAAAAGGAATTTGACAAAGTCATTCAGGAAAACAACAGGCTTCGCAAAGAAGTGCAAAATACATCTGAACAGACAAGAAGAGTTCCAACATCATCCATGAACATTAATTCCGACATTCTTCAGCGTCTGTCAAATCTGGAAAAGCACGTATTTGGAAGCAAACTTTACGATTGATTCAGTAATTATTATCCATTTGATTTTTAAACAGCTTCCTGCTATACTAAATTTTGCTTTGACAATTTAAAACTAATAACGTTCGGGTAATCGCGGCATCTTTTTAAAGATGTTGAGGAAAGTCCATGCTCGCACGGTCTGCGATGGCCGTAGTGTTCGTGCCTGGCGAAAAGATAAGCCAGGGTATTCTGGTTTCGACTGGATTAACGGCAGGGAACTCACCTAAGTCTTCGGATATGGTGACACTACCTTTAAAGTGCCACAGTGACGTAGTCTTTCCGGAAACGGCAAGAGTGGAACGCGGTAAACCCCACGAGCGAGAAACCCAAATTATGGTAGGGGAGTTTTCTGAGCGGAATTGAACGCGAAGAAGAACAGATGACTATTCGTCTGGAGATAGATGATTACCACCGGAGTACGAGGCGGAAGCCGAATGCAGTACGATGGAACAGAACATGGCTTACAGAACGTTATTAGTGACACTTGAGAATGTAAGAGGGCCCTAGTGGCCTTTTTTCTTTTTACATAAACAATTTTGGGTATATTAAGACTGGAAAAACAACCATGAGGAGATCTCTAATGAATCTGACTTATATTGCTACCGCAGCCATGGGCCTGGAATCCATTGTTGCACAGGAAATCCGTGACCTTGGGTTTGAGGACGTAAAAGTTGAAAACGGCAAGATTATTTTTAAAGGAGACGAGTCTGCCCTCTGCCGCTCCAATCTATGGCTGAGGACCGCAGACCGTGTTAAGCTTCTTGTCGGAGAATTTAAAGCGGAAACATTCGATGAACTGTTTGAACAGACGAAAGCGTTGCCTTGGTCTGATTTTATCCCTGAGGATGGAGAATTTCCTGTTATCGGAAAGTCCGTTAAATCAAAATTATTCAGTGTTTCTGACTGTCAGGCCATCGTTAAAAAAGCTGTAGTCGATCAAATGAAGAATGCTTATCAAAGAGAAACATGGTTTCCGGAAGATGGCGCTCTTTATCGAATTGAAGTCGCACTATTAAAAGACGTGGCTACTCTTACGATTGATACGAGCGGGACGGGCCTCCATAAACGGGGTTACCGAGCCCTTCACAGTGAAGCGCCGCTAAAAGAGACAATGGCTTCAGCTCTCATCAAATTAACGAACTGGACGCCGGACAAGCCGTTTGTAGACCCATTCTGCGGATCAGGAACCATCCCGATCGAGGCAGCCATGATCGGGCAGAATGTGGCGCCAGGGCTTAATCGAGAATTTGCTTCTGAAAATTGGAATTGGATTGATAAAAAAGTATGGTATCGTGCGGTTGAAGAAGCGCATGATCTCGCCAAGTATGATACACCGCTTGATATTCAAGGATCGGATATCGACCATAAAATGATCGACCTCTCGATCAATAACGCTGAAGAAGCTGGGTTTGGCGATTTCATTACGTTTAAACAGATGCAGGTCAGAGATTTTACGACAAGAAAAGAGTGCGGATATGTGATCAGCAACCCGCCTTATGGGGAACGTCTGGGTGAGAAGGAAGAAGTGAAACAGCTTTATAGAGACATGGGTGAGGTCTTCCGTCCACTTGAAACTTGGTCGGTTTATGTCATTACCTCCAATGAGCAGTTTGAGCAGCTCTATGGCAAAGCAGCTACGAAAAAGAGAAAATTATATAATGGGCATATTAAGACCGATTATTACCAGTACTTCGGAAAAAGACCACCCCGCAGCTAACAGAAACGATCTCCTTCAGGGAGATCTTTTTTGTTGGATGAGTAATGCTTAACACAGGAACCGGCCATACTGTAATCAGAGGTGATGGGCATTGGAACAGAATGCGGAATATATCCTGCAGCTGAAGCAAGCGTATGAAACGATAAAAGGATTAAAAGAACAATACGGTGATCAATATCATCAGGCTTTTATAGAAGCTGATCATGCATTAAAACAGGCGTTATCTTACGAATTTGGCATCAGAGGAGAACATGGAACCTCCTCATTTTTAGAACGTTTACATTAATTATGTTTCCAAGACAGCCTTGAAAAGGCATAGGTGTGATGTCTGGCTCCAGCGCCCAGGGCTGAAAACGAATTTCAGTTTTCAGCTTAAGTCCTCGGTGGGCGAATTGATAAATCACAATTCGTCTTAGGTCCACTCTTACCCCACAACACAGGTGCTTTTGCTTTTCTTTCTTGCAGGAGTTTTATGTTTTCTGCCGAATGGTTAGATGTATGGTTAATTTACTTAAGTTTAGAGAGGAAGAACATAATGTCACAGACCTTGCAATCGGTAGAAAAGGAATTTCTTAATTACGTAAAAAAAATGACGCATATGAATGAAGCCATTGGTTTGATGTACTGGGATCTGCGTACAGGTGCGCCCAAAAAAGGAGTCAGCCAGCGTTCTGAAGTCATAGGTACGCTTTCTGCGGATGTATTTGCTATGTCCACATCAGATGAAATGAAAAAATACATAGAAGAACTTTCTGTAAGCTCCGTTTATGATTCGCTCTCGGAAGTAACAAAAAAAACGCTGGATGAGGTCAAAAAAGATTATGGCCGCAATACAAAAATTCCCGCAGATGAGTTTAAGGAATATGTGATTCTGCAGTCAAAAGCAGAAAGCATTTGGGAAGAAGCGAGGGCCAAGTCTGATTTTGCTATGTTCCAGCCTTATTTGGAAAAGCTTGTTGAATTTAATAAACGCTTTATCGGATATTGGGGCTATGAAGGCAATAAGTACAATACCCTTTTGGATATGTATGAGCCTGGTGTCACTGTAGAAATTTTGGATGAGACGTTTGCTAAACTGCGCGACCGCATCGTTCCGCTCTTGCAGAAGGTGACCAAAGCTGGGAAGCCTGAGACGTCTTTCTTGTTTGAGGCATTCCCTAAAGAGAAACAAAAGGAATTCAGTCTTCACGTCCTAAAAGAGATGGGATACGATTTTGAATCAGGACGTCTGGATGAAACGGTCCATCCGTTTGCTATTGGATTGAACCCTGGAGATGTCCGTGTAACGACCCGCTATGTGGAAAAAGATTTCCGTACAGCGATTTTTGGTACGATTCATGAAGGCGGACATGCCCTATATGAGCAAAACCTATCAGAAGCACTCGTAGGAACACCGCTCAGCACGGGTACATCCATGGGTATCCATGAGTCACAGTCGCTGTTCTGGGAAAACTTCGTTGGCCGCCATCAAGGGTTCTGGAATCATCATTATGCTTCGCTCAAGCAATATGCAGGAAGCCAGTTCGATAATGTAAATCTGGAGAGTTTTTATAAAGCGATAAATGTAGTAGAACCTTCACTGATTCGTATTGAAGCAGATGAGATGACTTATCCTCTTCATGTCATTGTTCGGTATGAGATTGAAAAAGGTTTATTTAACGATGAAATTGAAGTGAAAGATCTTCCTCGTATCTGGAATGAAAAAATGCAGGAATATCTCGGAGTGAAGCCCGAGAATGACAGTGAGGGTGTCCTTCAGGATGTTCATTGGTCAGGAGGCAGCTTTGGCTATTTCCCTTCTTACGCATTGGGCTATATCTATGCAGCACAATTAAAAGAAGCCCTAATCCGTGATCTCCCTGACTTTGATCAGCTTGTTGAAAAAGGGGATCTTAAACCAGTTCAGGAGTGGCTGAGCAAAAATATCCACCAATACGGGAAAATGAAAAAACCGATGGAAATCCTTCAAGATGTTACAGGTGAGGGCTTAAATCCTGACTATTTGATCCGATATTTTGAAGAGAAGTATTCCTCGATCTATCAGCTGAATTAGTCTTAAAACGTGCCAGCCCCATAACGGCTGGCATTTTCATGTGTTTGAAAATCGGATTTTAGGTTCATATATAGAGTATTAGTCGAAATCTTAAGGGGGAAACGGTATGCATTTTAAAAATCCGGCTGATCATGAAATCAGGGATATTCTCACATCAAAAAAGAGGATCGCTGTTGTAGGCCTTTCGGACAATCCCATGAAAACTTCTTACATGGTATCTTCGGTCATGCAGGATGCCGGCTATGAAATCATTCCGGTAAATCCGGCAGTTGATGAAGTACTTGGGGTAAAAGCGGTAAAAACATTGCAGGAGATTGAAGGTCATGTTGATATCGTGAATGTTTTCCGCAGAAGTGAATACCTGCTTGAGGTTGCGAAGGATGCCGTTGCCATCGGGGCAGATGTTTTTTGGGCACAGCTAGGACTTGCGAACGATGAAGCATATGACTATTTGAAGGAACATCAAACGGTTTCCATCATGGATAAATGCATCAAAATCGAGTACGCCAGATTAGTCAGATAAGCTTGAACCACCCGATTTGATGGGGTGGTTTTTTGTGTAAGCTCAAAAGGTTTTTGCACGATTGAAGCAGAAAAGTTAAAATAGAAAGCGGTCTATCATTTTTTAAGATGCAGGAAAATATAAAATTAGCTGGCAGAGAAGGGATGTCTGGCTTCAGTTTAGGTCCTCGGAAGACGAAATATAAACACATTTCGTCCCAGGTCGCTTCACTCTTCCCCCACAACACAAAAAACGTGTTGCTTGGTAAGAGTTCCAGCGCTTGTCGGACCCAAGCAGGTAGCTTACGCTTTTCTTATCTGGAATAGAAACAAATGTTCTGGTATGATTAGTTATACTGCAAGTTTTTTGAAGGGAGAAAGTGTTTTGGCTAGTAAACCACATTTAGAATATAACGATGATGCCATACAGGTATTAGAAGGCCTTGAAGCGGTCAGAAAACGTCCTGGTATGTATATCGGGAGCACCGATAGCCGAGGATTGCATCATCTTGTTTATGAAATCGTAGATAATGCCGTCGATGAAGCACTAGCGGGGCACGGCAATAATATATATGTCACGATACATAAAGACAACAGTGTAAGCGTCAGAGACGAAGGACGGGGTATGCCGACTGGTATGCATAGAATGGGCAAGCCGACACCGGAAGTAATCCTGACCATTCTGCATGCAGGGGGTAAATTTGGCCAGGGCGGATACAAAACGTCCGGCGGTCTCCATGGTGTAGGCGCCTCAGTCGTTAACGCTTTGTCTGAATGGCTCGAAGTGACGATTCACAGGAACGGTACGATTTTTCAGCAGCGATTTGAATTCGGCGGCAAGCCGGTTACAACGCTCGAAGAAATCGGTACGACAAGAAAGACGGGGACGATCATTCATTTTAAACCGGATGCCTCGATCTTCAGCACGACCAATTATAACTATGAAACGCTTAGTGAGCGGTTAAGAGAAGCGGCATTCTTATTGAAAGGCGTAAAGATTGAACTGACGGACAAACGGACCGGACAGAGTGATACGTATCAGTATGAGTCAGGCATTGAAGCCTTCGTCACGTACTTGAACGAGGATAAAGATGTGCTGCACCCTGTAGTCAGTTTCGAAGGGTCTCAAAATGACATCGAAGTCGACTTTGCGTTTCAGTTTAATGACGGGTACGCAGAAAACGTCCTTTCGTTCGTTAACAACGTTCGCACGAAGGACGGAGGAACGCACGAATCAGGTGCTAGAACCGCTATCACACGGATCATGAATGATTACGCCCGAAAGGTATCTCTTTTAAAAGAACGCGATAAGAACCTGGACGGATCCGACATTCGTGAAGGCTTGACCGCTATTATCTCGGTCCGCATTCCGGAAGAAAAGCTTCAATTTGAAGGCCAAACGAAGAGCAAGCTTGGCAGCAGTGATGCCAGATCAAGCGTCGACAGCGTCGTTTCAGGCAATCTTTCGTACTTCCTTGAGGAAAACCCTCAGATCAGTGAAATGCTGATCAGGAAAGCCGTTAAAGCCGCCCAGGCACGGGAAGCAGCACGCAAGGCGAGAGAAGATGCGCGTAACGGCAAGAAGAACAAACGGAAAGACACGATGCTAAGCGGAAAACTGACTCCGGCAACCTCAAAGAACCCTGCCAAGAACGAACTGTATCTCGTAGAGGGTGATTCTGCCGGAGGTTCAGCCAAGCAGGGGCGTGACCGGCGTTTTCAAGCGATTCTGCCTCTAAGGGGTAAGGTCATCAATACAGAAAAAGCAAAACTTGCGGATATCTTTAAGAATGAAGAAATCAATACGATCATCCATGCACTTGGAGCAGGAGTAGGTTCTGATTTTACAGTGAAAGACCTTAATTATGAAAAAGTCATCATCATGACCGATGCGGATACGGATGGCGCACATATCCAAGTCCTGCTGCTGACTTTCTTTTACCGTTATATGAAACCGCTGATCGAGAACGGAAAGGTATACATCGCTCTGCCGCCGCTATACAAGGTGAGCAAAGGAAGCGGAAAAAAAGAAATCATCGAATATGCATGGGATGATGATGAGTTAAAAACGGCGATAAAAAAGGTCGGAAAAGGCTATATCATTCAACGATATAAAGGACTTGGTGAGATGAACGCTGATCAGCTCTGGGAAACAACGATGGATCCTGAAACGAGAACATTGATCCGTGTGAAGATCGACGATGCTGCCAGAGCTGAAAAAAGGGTTTCCGTACTGATGGGAGACAAGGTAGAGCCGCGAAGAAAATGGATTGAAGAACATGTTCAGTTCGGGTTAAACGAGGATACCAACATTCTGGATAATGAAAACATATCAGATCAGCAGTATCCTGAGGAGGTTTAGATTTTGTCATTAGTAGAACGATTTATGGATTTACCGCTCGAAGAGGTCATCGGAGACCGTTTTGGGAGGTACAGTAAATACATTATTCAGGACCGTGCATTGCCTGATGCCAGGGATGGCCTGAAGCCAGTACAGCGACGTATTCTGTACGCGATGTTTCAGGAAGGCAACACCGCCGATAAACCGTACCGAAAATCAGCAAAAACTGTCGGTAACGTAATCGGGAACTATCATCCCCATGGAGATTCTTCCGTATATGAGGCGATGGTACGGATGAGCCAGGACTGGAAAGTTAGAAACGTGCTGATCCAAATGCATGGCAACAACGGAAGTGTTGACGGAGACCCGGCAGCGGCCATGCGTTATACCGAAGCAAGACTCGCTTCAATCTCTTCGGAACTGTTAAGGGATATTGAAAAAAACACGGTGGAATTCGCACCAAACTTTGATGATACGATTGATGAGCCTGTCGTACTTCCTGCAAGATATCCGAACTTGCTTGTCAACGGATCAACCGGTATATCTGCTGGATATGCTACAGACATTCCGCCACATCATCTTGGAGAAGTTATTGACGCTGTAACGATGCAGATCGCTAATCCCGACGTAACTCTCGATGAGCTGATGACGGTGATCAAAGGGCCAGATTTTCCTACAGGTGGAATCGCACAAGGAAAAGAAGGCATAAGAAAAGCGTTTGAAACAGGTAAAGGCCGTGTGATCGTACGCGCGAAGACTCGGATTGAAGATCTAAAGGTCGGAAGGCAGCAGATCGTTATTACCGAGATTCCTTTTGAAGTAAACAAAGCCAACCTGGTAAAACGGATTGACGAGCTACGGCTGGACAAGAAGGTTGAGGGAATTTCCGAAGTAAGGGATGAAACCGACCGTACTGGAATGCGTATCGTTATTGAACTGAAAAAAGACGGTAATGCTGAAGGCGTACTAGCTTTTCTGTTTAAGAATACGGACCTTCAGATCTCGTTCAACTACAACATGGTCGCCATCCATAATAAGACGCCGAAGTTGATGGGGCTCAAACAAATCATTTCAGCTTATATCGAGCACCAGAAAGAAGTTGTTACTAAGCGCTCCCATTATGATCTTAACAAAGCGAAAGAACGCCAGCATGTCGTTGAAGGCTTGATTAAAGCGATTTCAATTCTTGATGAAGTCATCGCGATCATCCGCGGTTCAAAAGATAAGCGGAATGCGAAAGACAATCTTATTCAAAAATATTCCTTCACAGAGGCTCAGGCTGAAGCGATCGTTACATTACAGCTTTACAGACTGACGAATACGGACGTAACAACCCTTGAAAATGAAGCTTCAGAACTTGAAAAGAAAATTGCTTATTTAACAGGCATCTTAAACAGTGAAGCTAAATTGTTCAATGTAATCAAAAAAGAATTGGCTGAAATCAAAAAGAAATATAGTGATGAACGCCGAACGAAGATTGAAGATGAAATTGAAGAAATCAAAATCAATATGGAGGTCATGATTCCTTCAGAAGAAGTGATGGTCACCGTAACGAAAGACGGCTACTCCAAGCGTTCGTCCCTTCGTTCTTATTCCGCTTCAAACGGAGAAGCGCCTGGGATGAAAGAGACTGACCGGCTTCTGATGGCTTCTCAGCTGAACACAACCGATACTATATTGATTTTCACAAGCAAAGGAAATTACATTTTTATGCCGGTCTATGAGCTTCCGGAAGCACGATGGAAGGATACAGGCCAGCATTTGGCCAACATGGTTGGATTCGACCGTGATGAACAGCTGATTAAAGTCATACCTGTCAAGGAATTTCAGGAGAATCAATTCCTGGTCTTCTTCACGAAAGAAGGGATGGCAAAGAAAACAGACTTAATGCAGTATAAGGCACAGCGGTATAACAAGATGTTGATGGCTCTCAAGCTTAAAGGCGACGATGAATTGATCGATGTACACCTGACGAACGGCAGTGAGGATGTCTTTATTGCTACACATTATGGATACGGTCTCTGGTTTGGTGAGGAAGAGATCAATGTGGTCGGACAGCGGGCTGCTGGAGTCAAAGGAATAAACCTTAAAGATGGCGATTTTGTTGTGAGCGGAAAAGCGCTGCCTGAAAAAGAAGCCAGCCAGCTTGTCTTAATTACACATCGCGGATCTGTTAAAAAAATGAAGATTACGGAATTTGATAAATCATCAAGAGCAAAACGCGGGCTTGTCATGCTGCGGGAACTGAAAAGCAATCCACACCGTGTCATCGGTCTGGAGCTGGCAAATGCAAATGCCAGTTATGAAGTAAAAACAAAGAACAACAGTATCGTACTGGTTGAACCGGCAAAACTTAAAAATGCAGATCGGTATAATAACGGTTCATATGTCGTGGATATCAGTGATTCAGGTGAAGTGACAGAAGTATGGGAGCATGTCCGTACGGAAGAAAACAAAGAGTAGCAATTGCTGCTCTTTTGTTATTTCTCTCTACTAGTTAACCTGCATAGGATTATGTAAACTAACAACAAGAAAAAAGGTGAACGATGAAAGGGAACACACATTTAATGGGAGGTTTGGCAGCGGCAGCACTTGTAAACGAATGGATAGATGGACCAGCTTCCTTAGACCATCAGCTTGTCTTTTATGGAGCAGGGCTTCTCGGCAGTCTGCTTCCAGACCTATGCCATCCTAATTCATGGGCTGGGCGAAAAACAAAGCTATTTTCAAAGTTTGTCAGCAAAACGTTTGGTCATCGAACGATTACACATAGCTGGCTGTTCATTGCAGCAGTCATCCTGCTTGCTGATGACCTCCATTCAACCTATAGTCTGAATCTGAAATATGGGTTACTCGCTGGTGTGATCAGCCATCTCATTCTGGATGCCTGCACATCCAGAGGCATTCAATTTTTGTATCCGATTCCTTTACGGTTTCGGTCTCCGCTATATACCAAGACGGGCTCCAATACGGAAGCAGCTGTTTCAGGAATCTTAATGATTGCTGCACTTATTCTACTAGCAAAACAGCATATATTAAACGTATAACAAAAAAGCAGCGTTCCATATATTCAGGAACGCTGCTTTTTTAATGGCTGGATGATCTGCGGTATTGATACTGCTGCCATTGAAAACGGATAAAGCACCCGATGCAAAATCCGAGGATCGCGATAAAAGCGGCAAAGAAAACCATAATCGTAAATACATAGGCAGCGATCGTGTAATGAAGGATATAAGAAAGATAAGCAAAGAAAAGGCATGCCACTGCAATCTTCTGGTTAAACTGCTGCTGATTCCATTCTTCCGGAACATAGGAAGAAGGTGGTTTTTGCAGAAACAGCTTTCCAAACTGCATGACCGGATTAAACCGGAACAAAAGTCCAGAGACACCTGCAGCGAGCGGGAGAAGAAGGACCCATTCAAAGCCTGTCAACCAAACTGTCGCAACAGAAAGGACAATAAACCACTGATTAAGCCGTACTAAGGGTCGTGGAATAGAGACTGGAGGCTGGCGCATTTTAATATCCGACCTTTCTGATTGGAATATACACATTATAGCCGAAGCCAATGAGGGTGTTAATTAAAATGTGCTGAAAGTAAGAATATACGAATAACTTTTCCTCCGAATGTCTATTATGGTTATAAAGGAGGCCGCAATGAAAAGATTAATAGATTTTGTTTGGGAGGGGCTAACGCTTCAGCATATGCCCTTAAGCCGGTTCATGATCCTTTATATTGTGCATTATGTTTTGCTCTTTCTTTTTTCAGTGACCTTATTTATTTTGTCCTTTGGTGCACTGCTTTTATATAAATCGCTTCACACCATTCCTCCCTTTGGAGTTTGGGCAGGTATCATGGTGTCGGCTATTGCGGTTTTCTGTATTTTTATCATAGGCATCGCTACAGTAAAAAGAATGAAAAAACAAGTTACCACGTGAAAATTTTGTCCTTTTATGGTAATATTTAACTGGTTATTAATGAAGTAAAATAATAAAACAGACCGTCAGCTACATGTTTGAAGTTTCAAATGAGGTGCGCTTATAAGAGAGGGGGAATCTGTTGTTAGGGGCAAGAATATACATAAAGCCGTTCGCGTTGGAAGATGCGGAGGCGCTGCTTGAATTGCAAAAGAAAAATCGTTGTTTTTTTGAGCGATTTTCCATGGGACGTCCCGACGATTTTTACAGTATAGAAGGCCAGCGGAAAAGGATAAAAGAATATGAACAATCTCAAAAAAATGATTCGGATTATCAGTTTGGTATATTTACAAAGAACAAGCATGCACTAATTGGCACGATCAATCTTTTTCAAGTACTGCGCGGCTCCCTTCAGAGTGCGTTCATCGGATATTTCCTGGATCAGGAGCATAATGGTAAAGGGTACACGACAGAAGCAGCCAAGCTTATCGTACAGTATGCATTTGAAGAACTGAAACTTCACCGCATTGAAGCGGGAGTTATGCCTCATAACATAGGATCGATAAGAGTTTTGGAGAAGGCAGGTTTTCATAAAGAAGGCCTGGCCATTAAGAATGTAAAGATCAATGGTAAATGGGAGGATCACCAAGTCCTGGCCATCATTAATCCATATGATGAATAAACGAAGGGGCTGTCCAGAAAGTCAAAAATTGACCTTCAGGCAGCCCCTTTTTGGCTTGAAAAAAATCTTCAATGAAAAGTTAATTGAAGTGGAAGATGCGAGACTCCTGCGGGACTAGCGTGACAGGTGAGACTCCCGCCGGTGCTAGCACCAAGAG